>JAOZVV010000094.1:14132-48543 GCA_025869365.1 Pseudonocardia sp. | reverse complement strand
CTGCGGGTCGTGGACTTCAGCGCGCTCTGGGCGGGCCCGCTCTGCGCGCACCTGCTCGGCCTCGGCGGGGCCCGGGTCGTCAAGGTCGAGACGCCGGCACGGCCCGACGGCGCCCGCCGGGGCGACCCGGACTTCTACCGGCTGCTGCACGCCGGGCACCGCTCGGTCGTCCTCGATCCGGCCACGGTGGACGGTCGTGCGGCGCTGGCCGCCCTCGTGGACTCGGCGGACGTCGTGATCGAGGCGTCGCGGCCCCGCGCGCTCGCCGGGTTCGGCCTCGACGCGGCGGCCTCGGCCGCCGCGGGCACCACCTGGGTGTCGATCACCGCCGCGGGCCGTGGCTCGACCCGCGTCGGGTTCGGGGACGACGTGGCCGCCGGGGCCGGCCTCGTCGCGGTCGACGGCGACGGCCCGGTGTTCTGCGGGGACGCCCTCGCGGACCCGCTGACCGGGCTCACCGCGGCCGTCCGGGTGCTCACCAGCCCGCCCGGGACGCTGCTGGACGTGGCGATGGCGGACGTCGTCGCCGGGACCCTGGACGGCACGCCGTCGTACCCGACCCGGGTGTTCGACGACGGCTGGACCGTCGACACCGCGGACGGCCCGGTGCCCGTGGCGCTGCCCCGGCCGCGGCGCGCGGTGGGCGACGCACCGGCTGCGGGGGCGGACACCGACGCCGTCCTGCGCGAGCTCCGGTGATCGTCCGCGGCGCCGATCTCGACGGCACCCGCACCGACCTCCGCCTCGACGACGGCGTGGTCACCGAGATCGCGCCCGCCCTGCCCCGGCGGCCCGCGGAGCCGGTCGTCGAGGCCGCCGGCGGGGCCGTCCTGCCCGGCCTCGTCGACCATCACCTGCACCTGTTCGCACTGGCCGCGGCGCTGCGGTCGACCCCGTGCGGCCTCCCGCTCGACGCCGCCGGGCTGGCCCGCGCCCTCGGCGACGCCCCGGCCGACGAGACGGGCTGGGTCCGCGGCACCGGCTACGTCGAGACCGTCGCCGGGGACCTCGACGCCGCCGCGCTCGACGCGCTGCACTCCCGCCGGCCCGTCCGGATCCAGCACCGCAGCGGCGCGCTCTGGACGGTCAACGGGCTCGCGGCCGCCCGGCTGGGCCTCGCGGCCGCGGACCATCCCGGGATCGAGCGGCGGCCGGACGGCACGCCGACCGGTCGGCTCTGGCGCGCCGACGACTGGCTCCGCGCCCACCTGCCGCCCGCCGGTCCCCCGGACCTGGCCGAGGTCGGCCGGCGGCTCGCGGCGGTCGGGATCACCGCCGTCACCGATGCGACCCCGGACCTCGACACCGTCGCGCTCGACGCGCTCACCGGCGCGGTGCGGGGCGGCAGGCTCCCCCAGCGCGTCCACCTGCTCGGCGCCCCGCTCGGGTCGACACCCGCCGCGCCGCTCACCGCCGGGCCGTACAAGATCGTCCTCGCGGACTCCGGGCTGCCCTCCCTCGACGACCTCGCCGACCGCATCCGGGCCGTGCACGCCGCCGGGCGGGCGGTCGCCGTCCACTGCGTCACCCGCGAGGCACTCGTGCTCCTGCTCGTCGCGCTCGACGAGGCCGGCTCCCGGCCCGGGGACCGGATCGAGCACGCCGCGCTCGTCCCGCCCGAGCTGGTGCCCGACCTGGCGGCCCGCGGGCTGCGGGTGGTGACGCAACCGGGGTTCCTGGCCGACCGCGGGCAGGACTACCTGCGCGACCTCCCCGTGGCCGACCACGCGGACCTCTACCGCTGCCGGTCCCTGCTCGCGGCCGGGGTGCCCCTCGCCCTGTCCAGCGACGCCCCCTACGGCCCGCTGGACCCGTGGGCCGTCCTGGGCGCCGCCGTCACCCGGCACACCCCGGACGGCACCGTCGCCGGGGCGGGCGAGACCCTCCCGCCCCGCGCGGCGCTCGACGCCTACCTCGCGGCCCTGGGGTGTCCCGGCGGCCCGGCGCGGCGCGTGGAGCCGGGTGCGCCCGCGGATCTCGTGCTCCTCGACCGGCCCCTCGCCGCCGCGCTCCGGGCGCTGGACGAGGTCCGGGTCGACGTGACGATCATCGCGGGCGTGGCGGTGCACGGCGCCGGGTAGCGTCCGGAGCGGACGGCCCCCGCCGATGCGGGCCGGAGAATCGCAGGAGGTGCCGATGGCGGCGCAGGCTGACACGTCCGGGGGTGACACGTCCGGCGGTGAGCTCTCCGGCGTGGCGGCGGTGCTGGAGGCGCGGTCCGTCGCGCTGGTGGGGGCCTCGGACAACCGGGCCGGCGTGGCCGGCCGGGTGCTGCGCTACCTGCGGGACTGGGGCTTCGCGGGGCCGGTCTACCCGGTCAACCCGCGCCGCACGGAGGTCCAGGGCGAGCGGTGCTGGCCGTCGCTCGCCGCCCTGCCCGAGGTCCCCGAGCTCGCCGTGATCGCCGTCCCGGCGCAGGCGGCGGTGCAGGCCGTGCGCGAGTGCGCCGAGCAGGGCGTCCGGGCCGCTGTGATCCTCTCGGCCGGGTTCGCCGAGGCCGGGGCGGACGGCGCGCGGCTGCAGGAGGAGATGATGGCCGCCGCGCGGGCCGGCGGGGTCCGCGTGCTCGGGCCGAACTGCATCGGCGCGTTCAACTCCGGGGCGGGCCTGCCCGCCACGTTCGCCACGGCGCTCGACGGCGCGATCCCGACACCCGGCGGCGTCGGGATCGTGAGCCAGTCCGGGGCCTACGGCGCCCACCTCGCCTATCTGGCCGGAGAGCGCGGCCTGGGGGTCCGGTACCTGGTCACCACCGGCAACGAGCCGGACATCGACCTCGCCGAGGCGCTGGCCTGGATGGCCGGGCGGCCCGAGATCGAGGTCGTCCTGGTCTACGCCGAGGGGGTCAAGAACGGCCCCCGGTTCCTCGAGGCCCTCCGCGTCGCCCACGCCGCCCGCAAGCCCGTCGTCATGGTCAAGGTCGGCCGCTCGGACGTCGGTGCGGAGGCCGCGCGATCGCACACCGCCGCCCTGACCGGCTCCGACGAGGTCTACGACGCCGTGCTCGCCCGCTACGGCGTGTACCGCGCCACCAGCACCGAGGAGCAGTTGGACATCGCCTACGCCTGCGCGCTGGCGCGGCCGCGGGCGGGTGACCGCCTCGGCATCGTCACCGTCTCCGGCGGGGTCGGCATCCAGCTCGCCGACGCCGCCGAACGGCACGGGCTCGCCGTCCCGCCCATGCCGGCGCACGCCCGGCGGGCCGTGCTGGACCTCATCCCGTACGCGTCGGCGACCAACCCCGTGGACTGCACCGCCCAGGCCCTCACCCATATGGACGTGTTCGTCGCGGCCTGGAAGGTGATGCTCGCCGACGGCGGCTTCGACGCCCTGATCGGCTTCTTCACCACGATGCCGCTGTCGCAGAACTTCGCCTCGGCGCTGCGGGAGAGCATCGAGGCGGGCACCGCGGACCGCGGCGAGCGGCTCGTGGTGCTGAGCTTCGTCGCCACGCCGGACACGGTGCGCGAGTACGAGAAGAGCGGGTTCCTGGTCTTCGAGGACACGGACCGCGCCGTCCGGGCGGTGGCCGCGCTCGCGCAGCTCGGTGCCGCGTTCGACCGGCCCCTCCCCCCGCCCGAGGCCGAGGCGGAACCGTTGCAGCGCAGGGCCTACACCGAGATCGAGGCCACGTCGCTGCTCGCCGCGGCGGGTGTCTCGGTGCTCCCCCAGCGCCTGGCCGCGGACGCGGATGCCGCCGTCGCCGCCGCGGCGGAGCTGGGGGTCCCGGTCGCGCTGAAGATCGTGTCCGCGGACATCGTGCACAAGAGCGACGTCGGCGGAGTCGCCCTCGGGCTCGCGGACCCCGGCGCGGTCCGGTCCGCCCACGACGCCGTGCTCGCCGCGGCCCGGGCGAACGCGCCGGACGCGCGGATCGACGGGGTGCTGGTCACCCCGATGGCGCCACGCGGCGTCGAGGCGATCGTCGGCGCGCGGATCGACCCGGTGTTCGGGCCGGTCGTGGCGCTCGGGCTCGGCGGGGTGTTCGTCGAGGTGCTGCGGGACGTGGTGCTCCGGCCCGCCCCGGTCAGCCGGGACGAGGCCGCCGCGATGGTCGAGGAGCTCCGCGGGGCGGCGCTGTTCGCGGGCGTCCGCGGCGCCGGTCCGGCGGACGTCGGGGCGCTGGCGGACGCGGTCGTCTCCGTGTCCGAGTTCGCGGCCCGCCACCGCGAGGACCTCTCCTCGGTCGAGGTCAACCCGCTGGTCGTCCTCCCGGACGGCCAGGGGTGCCGCGCGCTGGACGCCGTGGTGGAGACCCGCTGACCGGTGCGGGCACGCGGACGGCCGTCTCACGGCGACGGGGGCGCGAAGAACTCCAGCGCGATGTTGTCCGGGTCCCGGAACGAGACACCGGAGCCGTAGTGCGCGTCCTTGATCCCGTCGTGCTCGATGCCCAGCTCGTCGAGCTTCGCGCTCCACGCCTGGAGCTCCGCACGGTCCGCGCAGGCGAACGCGACGTGGTCCAGGCCCGTCCGGCGCTCGTCGAAGCCCCCGCCGGCAGGGCCGGCCGGGTGGGTGTGCAGGCCGAAGAGCTGCCCGCCGTCGAGCGCGAAGACGGTGTGGTGGAAGTCGCCGGCCTCCTCGTCCTCGTCGAGGACGGGCTCGGCGCCGAACAGCGCGCTGTACCACCGCGTGCTGCGGTCGAGGTCGGTCACGGTGACCGCGGCGTGGGTGATGGCGGGGAATGCAGGCATCGGGTCCTCCTCGTCACGAGCGTCGTCCTCCCGCCCCCGGACACGGGGCGTCCCGGCCAGGATGACCCGGACACCGCTCGTCCGGCCCCTGATCCCCTCCGGACACCGCCCGATCGGAGGGGGCGGGGCGCCCTCAGCGGGCCGGTGCCGACGGATAGGGGCGAGGGCGGCTCCCGGCCCGGGATCCGCGAGCAGGTGCGCGCACTCCGGGTCCGGCGGCCAGGG
Source organism: Pseudonocardia sp. (assembly GCA_025869365.1). Lineage (GTDB taxonomy): Bacteria > Actinomycetota > Actinomycetes > Mycobacteriales > Pseudonocardiaceae > Pseudonocardia. The sequence goes on along the minus strand of JAOZVV010000094.1, from coordinate 43,624 downwards.
TTCGGAGCAGCCCGTCCGGGGCACCCCGCGCCGTGCCCCCCTCCGCGACGAACTGGCTGATCCGCTACCCCGCGGGGACGGCGCTGGCCGCCTGGCGTGCCGCCCGCCGCGCGCTGCCCCTGCACTTCGTCGACGCCGACGTCTCCGCCGTCGAGCTGCCGGCGGTGCCGGGCGGCGCCCCGCAGGACCTGCTGGGTGTCGACGACGGGGTGGGTCCGCTGTACCACCGCCGGTACCGGATCCGGTTGCGGTGCAGCCGGTTCGAACCGGACCAGCTGATGCAGCGGATCGTCGGGGACCTCGGCTCGCTCGCCCCGCGGGAGGTCGCCGCGTTCGACAAGCGGAGCGGGGCGGCGACCGGGCTGGAGGTCGGCGACGAGTACGTCGTGCGGCTGCCGGGTCCCTGGGACGGTCCCGTCCGGGTCCTCGAGCGCACCCCGACCCGCTTCCTCCTCGGCACCCGCCGGGGTCATCCCGAGGCGGGACTCATCCGGTTCCGGACCGGGCTGCTCGGCGAGGACCTGGGGTTCGAGATCGAGTCCTGGGCGCGGAGCAGCGGCCGGGGTGCGGACCTGCTCTACGACCGGCTGGGCCTGTCCCGGGCCGTGCAGACCCATGTCTGGGCGACGTTCTGTGAGCGGGTCGCCACTCTCAGCGGCGGACGGCCGGTGGGTGGAGTACTCGTGTACACCGGACGGACCATCTCCTGACTGGGCGTGACCACCCGGCGCGCGGACGGCGCAGCGCCACGCTACGGTCCACGGGGTCGCGCGCGGCCGCTCCTGTGTCCGATTCCGCGCCCCGGTTCCGCGCGTCCGATTCCCCGACCCGCCTGTGCCCGACCCACCTGTGCCCGACCCGCCTGTGCCCGACCGAGGACGGAGTTCGCCAGCCGTGTGCCCCAGCACCCGAGACGCCGAGCTGCGCGTGCTGACCGTGTCCGGCGAGATCGACGAGGCCGAGGCCCAGGAGTTCCAGGACGCCGCGCTGCGCCTGCTGCAGGCCCCTCGGTCGGTGGTGCTGGACCTGGGCGCGGTCACCTTCCTCGCCTCCCGGGGCATCGCGGCGCTGGTCAGGGTCCAGCACGCGGCGAACGCCGCGGGGGTGGACCTGACGATCGTCACGGGCCCGGCGAACCGGGCGGTGCTCCGGCCGCTGGAGATCACCGGGGTGGACTCGCTCTTCCGCCTGGTGCCGACCCTCGCCGCCCCGGCAGATCCGGCCCCGTGACCCGGCGGGCCGGCGCAGGGCGGGCCCGTCGGGTGACCGCCGTGCGCGCGGTCACAACCGGGTGTGCACCTCCCCCCGGGCCGGGCACCCCTGTTCTCGAGAGGATCCACCGATCGATCGAGAGGACACCATGGCGAACACCCCCGCCGTCGTCGCCCAGCTCCGCGCCCTCGCCCGGCTGACCCGGGCCGAGATCCAGATCGCCCGGACCCGGGTGGCCCAGGCCCGGACGGACGCCGTCCGCCGCGAGCTCACGGAGAACGGCGACGACGCCGTGCGACGGGCGGAGCGCATCGCCGAGGCCCTGCGCGGTCTCGACGCCGTGCCGGACGTCGTCGCGCCGGTCGTCGGCCGCGCCGCCGCGCTCGTGAAGAGCACCGTCGAGCAGGCCCAGCCGCTCGACGAGGCGCTGCTCGGCGACCTCGCCCTCGAACACCAGCTCCTCGACCGCGCCCGGTACCTGCTCGCCCTCACCGACCGCGACGGCCCGGCCTCGGTCCACCGGCTCGCCGAGCAGCTCGTCGCCGCGCACACCGCGACCGTCGACTGGCTGACCACCGTCCTCGCGGAGGACGCGCTCGGCGGCCCGACCGCGCTGCGCCCGACGCCGCTGCAGGTCGTCACCGGCGGGGTGACCCGTGCGGTGCGGCTGCCCACCCGGCTCACCGTGGACGGCGTCAACCGCGCGGCCCACGAGGTGTCCCGGGCCCGTGCGGACGCCCGGCGGCGCGTCGGCGGCGTCGCGAGACTGGTCGGGCGCTTCACCTCCGACACCCGCGAGGTCGTGACCACCGGCGTCGACGCCGCCCTGGAGCGCGCCGAGGACGTGGCCCGGGACGGCGACGACCACGACACCACCACGGCCGTGCCCCGGATCCGGCGGGAGCTCGGCGTGCCGTCCGCGGACGAGCTGCCGGTCCGCCGCTACGACGAGCTGTCCGTCCAGCAGGCCGTCGGCGAGGTCAGGAAGCTCCGGTCGCCGGACGACCTGCAGGCCGTGATCCGGTACGAGGAGCAGCACAAGAACCGCTCCGGGATCGTCTCCGCCGCCCGGACCCGGTTCGCCGCGGTCGCCAAGGACGTCGTGGGCGTCTGAGCTCCTGCCGGATCCCGGTCCCGGCCCCTCAGAGGGGCGGTAGCCGCTGTGCCGTGCCGACGAGCGGGGCCAGCGGGTCCCCGGCGTCGCGGAGCCGGGCCGGCGCCGTCCGCAGCGTCCAGCGGTCCGGGCGCAGGTCCGGGTCGTCGAGCTCGTCCCAGGTGATCGGCACCGACACCGGCGCGCCGGGCCGCGGCCGGGGGCTGAACGGCGCCACCAGCGTCTTGTTGATCACGTTCTGGGTGTAGTCCAGCCGGGCGAGCCCGTGGCGGCGGTCCGTGTGCCACTCCCAGGACACCAGCTCCGGCACGGTCCGCCCGACCGCGCGGGACAGCTTCTCGACCCAGCCGCGGGTCTCCGCGAACGTGTACCGGGGCTCCACCGGGATCCAGATCTGGATCCCGCGCTGCCCGGTGACCTTGGCTGTCCCGTCGACCCCGAGATGGTCGAGCGCGGTGCGGAAGAGCCGCGCGAGGACCAGGACGTCGGCGAACCGGGTCCGCGGGCCGGGGTCGATGTCCACCAGGGCCCAGGTCGGGCGGTGGACGTCCGGGAGGGCCGAGGTCCAGGGGTGCAGCTCGACGGCGCCGTGGTTGGCCGTCCACACCAGCGCCGCCGTGCTGTCGACGACCGCGTAGACCCGGGACTCCCCCGCCTCCGCCGCCGGGTTGCGCCAGCGGGACAGCCACCCGGGCGCGTGGCCGGGCAGCTCCTTCTGCCAGAAACCCGGGCGGTCGACACCGTCCGGGAAGCGGTGCAGGTTCACCGGGCGTCCGGCGAGGTACGGCAGGACGTACGGGGCGACGAGCGCCTGGTAGCGCACGAGGTCCCGCTTCGTCACCGGGGGTTCGCCGTCCCGCCCGGGGAACAGGACCTTGTCCAGGTTCGTCAGGGCCACGTCCCGGCCACCGATCCGCCAGGTGCCCTTCGCGCCGAGCGCGGCGAGCGCCGCCAGCTCGTCCGGGGTCGCGGCCGCGGCGGTCGGCCCGGCCGTGCCGGCACCGTGCGGGGCCCCGGGACAGGCGGGCACCGGACCGGGGAGCACCGGACCGGGACCGGCCACGGGCGCGGTGGCGGCTCGGCCGAGCCGGATCTCCTCCGGGTCCCGGTCCGGGCGCAGCCCCCGCCAGACGGCGTGCCGGAGCCGCCCGTCGTGGGTCATGGTGCGGTACTCGACCTCCCCGACGAGCCGGGGCTCCGCCCAGCGGGCCCGCCGGGCGAACTCCCGCGGCACCGTCTCGTCGAACGGGCTGTCGGTGCGGCGCAACGGCTCCAGCCGGTCGAGCAGCATGTGCAGCGTCGCGTCGGTGAACCCGGTCCCCACGTGGCCGAGGAACCTCAGCAGGCCCTCGTCGTCCCGGGCGCCGAGCAGCAGCGCACCGAGTGTCGAGGCCCGGCGGCCCTCGCCCGGGGTCCAGCCGGCGAGGACGACCTCCTGGGTGCTCAGCAGCGCGGTCTTGGTCCAGGCGGTGGACCGGCGGCCGGCCTCGTACCGGGCGGTGCGCCGTTTCGCGACGATGCCCTCCAGGCCGTGCCCGCGGGCGACCTCCAGCAGCTCCGCCCCGGTCACGTCGGGGAAGGCGGGCGGCACGGACACCAGGGGCGCCCCGCCCGGGCGCAGGTCCAGCAGGGCCGCGCGCCGCTCGTCGTAGGGCTCCCGCAGCAGGGACCGGTCCCCGTCGACGAGCAGGTCGAACAGGTACAGCGACACCGGGACGGCCGAGACGAGCTCCGCGGACGGCCCGCGGACGTGCATGCGCTGCTGCAGCAGCCCGAAGTCCGGACGCCCGGCCGCGTCCGCCGCGACGATCTCCCCGTCCAGCAGCAGCGGCCGGTCGCTGTGCAGGCCCGCCACGAGGTCCGGGTAGCCGCCGGTGACGTCGTTGCCGTTGCGGCTGGTGATCCGCACCGCGTCCCCGGACACCGCGACGATCGCCCGCACGCCGTCCCACTTGAACTCGAACGCCCAGCCCTCGCCCACCGGCGGCGGGCCGGCGACGGCGAGCATCGGGCGCACGGGATCGGGCAGCGGTCCCCCCACCACGCACCCCCCGCGCCCCGGCCCGGCCCGCGGCCGTGCTCTGGGCCGGTCTACCCGGAGATCGACCGGAGCGCACCCCCACCCGGGCCGCCCGTTCGGGTACGACCGGGGCGGCGGCGCGGTCCGGCTCCGCGATCGGTGCGGCCCGGCCGGCCCCGGGCAGGTCGTTGCGGACGCAACTCGGCGTGTCCCCGGGGCACCCCCCACCGTTGAACACGGCAGGAGCCACGACGGGAACCCGCCGGGGCTCCGAAGCGTCCGTGATGCTCTCCCGTGGGGTTGTGGGACCCGCCCGGGTGCGGAACGCGACCCGATCGGCCCCCTTGCCGGTATGGAGCGCAGGGGGGCCGATCGGTGTACCGCGAAGGGGCCGGGAGCCGGGGTTACCGGGCCGACCGACCGGGCATCCTGCTCCCACGGGAGCTCACCCACGGTGATCATCCGTATCCGAACAGGTCGCGCCGGTCGGGGACCGCCCCCCTTCCGGCCGGCGCGGCCTCCTCAGCGGGCCGGGGAGCCCCGGTCCCCCGCTGCGGACGCCCGCGCGAACCAGCCGGCCAGGTCCGCGGTGGGCCGGACCCCGGTGACGTCCACCGCCGCGTGCCCGAACGCCTCGTCGAGGACCGCGGCGCCGGGCCAGCGCCGGGCGCGGCCCAGCGCCCTCGTCGACGTCATCGTCGCCGCCACCCGGCCGTCGGGGCCGAGCGCCCGGACCGTCGCGAGGTCCCGGCCCACCAGCTCGCCGAGCAGCGTGGACACCGCGTCCGGGGGGAGCGCGCGGTGCACGGTGAGCCGGGCCCGCGCCCGCCGGCGCTGATCGGCGGTCCACGGCACGGAGCGGACCGCGCCGCCGTAGAGCTCCGCCACCGCCGGGTCCGGGTCGACGACGCGGACGCGCAGGTCCCGGTGGGTCTGGCCGAGCAGCGAGTGGACGACGCGGACCGTGTCCGGCACCGACCCCGTCACCTCGTCACCCAGGTCGACCAGGACGTCCGGCAGCGCACCCGGCAGCGGGACCCCACGCGTCGCCGGCTCGGGGACCAGCGCCGCGAGCCGCATCGACTCCAGGTCCTTGCGTTCGCGCTCGGTCGCGCGGCCCGCCCAGTCCGGCCCGTCGTGCCACGCGACCGCGCCCGGCTCGTGGACCAGGACCGCTCCGCCGTTCCAGGCCCGGTAGGCGAGATCCCAGTCCTCGCCGCCGTAGCCGACGAAACGCTCGTCGAACCCGCCGAGGTCCGCGAACAGGGAGCGCCGGCAGGCCAGGACGGCGCTGATCACGAAGCGGAAGCTGCGGCCGTCGGCGTCGAGCAGGTTCCGGGTGCGCCGGTACTCCTCGGCCAGCCAGGACGGTTCGGGGAGCCGGGGCGCCCCGGCGGGGTCCGCGCCGGGTTCGGTGCCGCGCAGGTCCGCGTGCCGGCGGCGGCCGACGGCGAGCACGTCCGGGCACACCGCGACGTGCGCGGTCACCGCGGCGAGGAACCCCGGTTCCGGGACGGTGTCCGCGTCCAGGAACACCAGCACCTCGCCCGTGGCGTGCCGGGCCCCGAGGTTGCGCGCGGCGGCGGCCCGGAACCCGAGGTCCGGCTGGCGCACGACCCGGACCGGGGGCCCGCCCGCGGGCACCGGCGGCGGTTCCGGGGAGCCGTCGTCGGAGACGATCACCTCCAGGGGCGGGAGGGTCTGGGCGCAGAGCGCGGCCCACGTCCGGGCCAGCTGGTCGGGCTGGTCGTAGTGGCACACGACGACGCTGACCCGCGGCACGGGAACCGGGTACGCCGCCAGGAGGTCCCAGCGGTTGTGCCGGACCAGGACGTCGGTCAGCACCGCGCGACACCCGGCAGCGCCAGGGCACGGGCGTAGAGGGCCGCGTGCAGCGCACCGACGTCGGGCCAGGCCGCCGGGCCCGTGCGGCGGGTCCGGGTGGGGTCGGCACAGGCGGCGGCCGCCGCCGCGTCGAGGCCCGCGTCGTCGCGGTAGACCCGGATGCTGCCCGGCCGGCGGTCCGCGATCTCGCGGACGTAGTCCCCGTCGGCCGCGAGCGGGACCCGGCCGGACGCGATCCAGGCGAGCAGCGAGCCGCTGGCGCTGACCCCGCGGTTGGGCGCCAGCGGCACCGTGACCGCGCGGGCCGCGGCGGCCAGGTCCGCGGATCCGAGGTACCCGGTGACGCACAGGTCGACGCCGAGCTCCGCCGCCCGGGCCGCCAGCGCGCCCCGCAGCCCCTCGTGTCCCGGGCTCACGGTCCCCGCCGCGACCACGCGCGGTGTCCCGGGCAGCCGCGCGGCCGCCTCGATCGCCTCCGCGTGCCCCTTGCCGGGATAGACGAACCCGAGGACGCCGAGCGTCGTCCGGTCCGCCCACGCGGGGACGGCGCCACCGCTGTCCGGCAGCTCCGGCAGCGGCAGCTCGACGATCTCCGGCTCGCGCCCGGAGAACGCCCGGACCTTGGCCGCCTCGTGCCGGCTGGACACGACCACGACGTCCGCCACGTCCGTGACCTGCAGGTATCCCGCTCGGCGGCGGGTGTCCCGCGCCGGATCCGGATCCGCCCCGGGCACGTCGTGCAGCGTCACGACGAGGGGGCCGCGCACCCCGGCCGCCCACCCGCGGAACGCCGCGGCGGCCGCGGCGACGTCCGGGCCGTAGAGGGCGTCGGTGAACTGGGCGTGGGTCAGGTCCGCCGGGCCGGGCCCGGCCCGCCGCACGCCGTGGGCCGCGACGAGCCCCGCGACCTGCGCCGCGTGCCGGACCACCCCGTGCCCCTCCGGCCCGGGGGCGTGCACCAGCACCCTCACGAGGGGACCGCAGCCCGGCCGCCGGCCCGCGCGTCCCCGGCCACCCGCGCGTCCCCGGCCACCCGCGCGTACAGGGCCACCCGCGCGTACAGGGCTGCGTGCGCCGCCGCGATCACCCGCCGCTGCGCGAGCCGCCCGGCGGGGTCCGCCCGTGGCGCCGGGAGCCCCGCCCGGACCTCCCGTACCCGGTCCCGCACCACCGCGGCGAGCGAGGACGCGTCCAGGCCCGACTCGTCGTGGGTGTAGGTCAGGCACGGGCCCTGCTCGGCGTAGAAACCGCAGCTCGGCGCCGCCACGGCGGTCCCGAGATCGTGGCAGGCCTCCAGCCAGCCCGAATGGGTCCCGAAGCGGTACGGCAACACCGACAGGTCGAGCCCGGCGAGATAGTCCCAGAGCTCGTCGTCGGTGAAGGCGGGGTGGACCCGGACGTCGAGCCCGAACCCCCGGACCGCGTCGGCGGCGGCGAGGCCGCGTGCGTCGTCGTGCGCGTCGAAGCGGGCGGTGACGCCGGGCAGGTCCGCCACGGCCTCGGCCAGGGCCGCCGCGACCGGCACGGGATCCGCGTTCGCCCGGACGCTCTTGGCGTGCAGCCCGACCACGATCCCGGGGTGCCGCGGGCGGGCCGCGGCGAGGCGCCCGGCCGGGACGACGTGCGGGTGCGGGATCACCTCGGCCCGTCGGCCCCACCGCTGCGCGATCACCCGGGCGGCCCCCGCGGTCAGGGTGACGATCCCGGCCGCCGCGGGCACGAGCACGTCCAGCGCGGCCGCGTGGGGTCCCGGATCGTGGTGGTGCGGGTTGCGCAGGTCGTGGACGGTCAGCACGAGCGGTCGGCCCGTCTCGTGCAGGGCCGCCGTCAGGGCGCGCAGCTGGGCCGGGGTGCGGTCGTCGTAGCCGAAGTGCAGATGGAACACGTCGAACTCCGGGGCGTGCGCGCGCACCCAGCCGGCGTCGAGCTGGGGCGGCGGCCACCACTGCCCGGGCGGCGCCCCGGGCACGGGCGGGTCCGGCAGGCGCACCACCGCGTCGCCACCCGGACCGGACCGGTCCGGCTCGGGCCCGTCCGGCTCGGAAAGGTGCCGGACATAGACGTGACCTGCGGGGACGGACGCCACACGCACAGCTACCCTCCTGGTTCCGGCCGCGGTCGGGCCGGCCACGTGGCACCGAGTCCCCCTTCCGGAGGCGGACCAACCCTCACGTCCCCCGAGCGCTCGACGCGCGCCCGCGCGCACATGCGCCCACCATGACCGGATGGACCCCGGGCGCCGCCGGCACTACGCGGACTTCTACGACCCCGGTCCGGCGGATCAGGACGGGCCGCCGGTCGCGCTCGTGCACGGGAACTGCCAGGCCGAGTCCCTGCGGATCGTGCTCGCCGGGTCGGCGACGTTCCCGTACCGCACCGTCCGGGTCCCCCCGGTGCACGAGCTGACCGCCGAGGACCTGCCGCACCTGGACGCCCTCCTGGCGCACGCCGGTGTGCTGCTCGGCCAGCCCGTGCGGGACGGCTACCGGGACCTGCCGCTCGGCACCCGCCAGCTCGCCGCGAAGCTCCCGGCCGGGGCGCAGGTGCTCCGCTGGCCGGTGATCCGCTACGCCGGGCTCCATCCGTGGTCCGCGATCGTGCGGCACCCGTCGGACCGCTCCGCCGTCCCCCCGGTCGTGCCGTACCACGACCTGCGGACCGTGGCGCTCGCCGCCGGGCGGCCCGCCGCGAAGGAACCCGCGGACGGGGCGGCCCTGCGCGAGGCGGTCGCCCTGTCGGTGTCCCAGCTGGCGCACCGCGAGCGTCGCGACAGCGACGTCGGCGTGTCCGACCTGCTCGTCGACCTCGGCGCGGCGGCGACCCACACGCTCAACCACCCCGGCAACCCCGTCCTCGTCGCGCTCGCACGGCGCCTGCAGCACGCCGCGGGGCACCCGGCGGACGCCCCGGACCCCGGGCGGACGCTCCTCGGCGGCATCCGGTCCCCGCTGACCGCCGCGGTCCTGGACGCCCTCGACCTGAACGTCGCGGAACGCCCCGGCTGGACCGTCGACGGCCGCGCGCTCACCGAGGAGACCGTCCGCGACGCCCACCTCCGCTGGTACCGCGCCCATCCGGCCTGGGTCGAGGCGGGGCTGGAGCGGCACGCGGACGCCCTGCGCATCCTCGGCCTCTGACGGGTGGCCGGGCCCGGGTGACCCCGGGCCGGCCGGGTCGGCGCTACTCCCCCGGAGCCCGGTAGGTCTCCCGCGCCCTGGCCGCCTTCTCCAGCACCGACGGGAGGTCCCCGGGCTCGATGAGCGCTCGGGTCTCCATCGTCGAGAACGCCCCCGTGCTGTTCGTCGCGATGGCGAGCGCGGCGGCCCCGTCGGGCTCCGGGACGTCGATGACGAGGAAGCCGTCCCGGTCCCCGAGCATGAAGTACAGGGACTCCAGCGTGCCCCCGGCGCTCGACACCAGGTCCCGGACCGCGGCCGAGCGGTCACCCGGCTTCGTCAGCATCTGGTCCCACGTCTGCGGCGTGTAGCTGAAGAACACTGCGAACTTGGCCATGACGGCCCCCTCCGTCGGTGAACCCTCGAGTGGAGCACTGTGTGCCAGGCCTGTCGAGGCGCCGAACGGCGGCCCCGGCGCCGTCAGCTGTAGCAGTACGAGTCCGACGAGGCGTCCCCGCCCTGCAGGCGGACCTGATGCACGCGCAACCCCCGGAAGTCCTCGCCGTGGGGGAAGAAGCGCTGGTCGACGGCCAGCCCACCCTCTCCGCCGACGTCGAGCTTGGCCATCCAGGCACCGACGCCGTCGGGGTAGAACTGGTCGTCCCAGGCCCCGTAGAGCGAGTTGGTGAAGTAGACCCGCCGGCCGTCGCGGCTGACCTCGACCATCTGCGGGCCGCCCGCGAGCGGGAGGTCCGGCTGCGCCGGGTGCGGCACGCGCCCGACGATCCCGCCCATGCGCACCGAGCCGGACTCGACCGGGTGCGCGGGATCGGACACGTCGAACTCCTTGAGCTCCCCGGTGCCCCAGCAGGACACGTAGAGGAACCGGTCGTCGACGGACAGGTCGATGTCGGTGATCAGCGGCGGCACGGCCGCGAACGGCTGCAGCGCGGGCGGGAGCAGGTCCGGGTCCGCGGGCTCGGCCGGGATGCTGATCACCTTCTCGGCCTTCCACTCGTCCCCGTCGCGGAACCATCGCCACACGGAGGCGGACAGGTCCTCGGTGGAGATCACCACCCCGAGGAAGCCCCAGGTCGCGTCGGGGTCGTGGGACGGGCGGACCTCGAGCGCCATCTGGTGCTGGGCGCCCAGGTCGATGCGCTGCAGGTGCCGGCCCTGCTCGAGGTCCCAGAAGTGGAGGGCGTGGCCGTACTTGCCGCCCAGCAGCAGTTCGGGGACCAGGCCGTCCTCGATCATCGACGGGCTGCCCCACTCGCTGGAGACGAGCACGTTCGCGTTGAGGTGCCACCAGGCGTCGTAGTGCAGATGCTGCGGGCCGGGGTCGGTCTCCCAGGCGCGCAGGACCTCGAAGGTGCTGTGGTCGAGCAGCGCGACCCCGCCCGGCCCGTCGTCGTCGCCCTCGGGGCCGCCGATGCAGGTGAGGAACACCCCGTCCGGGCCGCAGTGCAGGGTGTGCGGCCGCGAGTAGCCGGCCTTGGTCGACAGCGACTTGCCCGAGATGGTCTTGACCAGCGACGGGCTCCGGGGGTCCGGGACGGTGTCGAGCACGTAGACGTCCGACGAGCGCAGGCCGGGTACCAGCAGGTAACGCCTGCTCAGTCCGTCCCTGTCGTGGCCGGCGTGCTTCAGCGCGCTCGAGCAGGCGTTCCAGCCGAAGTGGTGCAGCTCGTCACCGACGCCGGGGACGTCCGTCCAGCCGACCACCTGCCCGTAGGTCGAGGAGTCCGGGTTCACGTCGACGACGGTCATCGCGTCGTGCCGGCGGGCCTCCCGGTCGAACGCGGCGACGTAGGCCAGCTCCTCCGGCGGTGCGGCGGCGGCATCGGCGGCGGAGCGGTAGAAGGTGGGGTCCACTGCGGACTGGCTCATGGCGTCGGCCTCCCTCGTCGCGAGGCGCGCCGACGTCGGGCGGCGGAACCGGGAGGGCGGTCGTGCGTCCCGGCCCGGAGGACTCGACGCGCACCGGTCGCCGCCGCTCGGCGGGCGCCCGGAGGACCGACCACCATTCCGCAGCAGGCGGGGGCCGGTCAAGGTGTCGCCCGGTCGCGCTCACCCGTCCGTGGCCGGCCCCGGGCCTCTGACCTGCGGTGCCGGCGAGATCACTCCTCTTCGAGTTGTGGGGCCCGACCGCCGGACGCATGCTGCGTTCACCGGGTTGAGCAACAGCTCGCGCCATGAGCCTGCCGGCGACCCGGAACGTCCCCCTCCTCGGTCGCTCCCGTACGAGAGGCACCGAGTTCACGTGAGACGGTCGGATCTCCCGCCTTACCACCACACCGCACACCCCCGCACCGCATGACCACCCACCGCATCGCCCTGATCGCATCCGCCCGGCACCCGATCCGGGAGCCCTTCCCCGGCGGTCTCGAGGCGCACACCTGGCAGCTCGCCCACCGGCTGCGCGCCCGCGGGCACGAGGTCACCGTGTTCGGCTCGGCGGGCTCGGACCCGGGGCTGGGCGTGCGGCCGATGGCGGCGCTGCCGGCGTTGTCCGCCGCCGCGCGCAGCGACGTGAGCATGCCCGCGGACTGGTTCCTCGCCGAGCACCACGCCTACCTCGGCCTGATGCTGGACCTCGCGCGGTCCGCGGAGTTCGACGTCGTGCACAACAACTCGTTGCACTACCTGCCGCTGGCGATGTCCGAGGGGCTGCCCGCACCGGTCCTCACGACCCTGCACACCCCGCCGACCCCGTGGATGGAGTCCGCGATCCGGGTCCGGCCCCCGGGCCGGATGCGCTTCGCGGCCGTCAGCCGGCACACCGCGGACACCTGGCGGTCCCTCGGCACGGACCCGCGGACGGTCCGCAACGGCGTGGACACCGCGGCCTGGTCCCCGGGCCCCGGCGGCGGGCCCCCGGTGTGGTCGGGCCGGATCGTGCCGGAGAAGGGGCCGGTCGACGCGATCCTCGCCGCCCGCCGCGCGGGGACGGGCCTGCTGCTGGCCGGGCCGACCCCGGACCGGCGCTACTTCGACGAGCAGGTGGCGCCGCTGCTCGGGGACGGGATCTCGCACGCCGGGCACCTCGACCACCGGGTCCTCGCCCGGCTCATCGGCGCGGCGTCCGTCGCGGTCGTCTCGCCCTGCTGGGACGAGCCGTACGGGCTGGTCGTCGCCGAGGCGCTCGCCTGCGGCACCCCCGTCGCCGGGTACGCCCGCGGCGCGCTGCCGGAACTCCTCGACGAGTCCTGCGGCGTCCTCGTCGAGCCCGGGGACGTCGACGCGCTCGCCGGGGCGATCCTGCGCGCCCGGGAGCTGGACCGGAACGCGGCCCGCCGGCACGCGGTGGCGACCTGCTCCGTCGAGTCCATGATCGACGGTTACGAACGGCTCTACGACGAGATGGCGAGCGCGTGATCGCCTGGTACGTGCACCACCACGGCAGCGGGCACCTGCACCGGGCGGCCACGATCGCCGCACACCTGCAGACCCCGGTGACCGGCCTGTCCAGCCGCCCCGCACCCCCGGGCTGGGCCGGGACGTGGACCGTTCTCCCCGACGACGCCGGCGGCGCCGGGCGGCCACGGGACGTCACCGCCGGCGGGACCCTGCACTGGGCTCCGCGGCACCACGTCGGGGTGCGCGCCCGGGCGGCGGCGATCTCCCGCGTGCTGGCCGGGGGTGGCGTCCGGCTCGTCGTCGTCGACGTGTCCGTCGAGGTGGCCGTCCTCGCCCGGCTCCACGGGATCCCGGTGGTCGTGATGGCGCAGCCCGGGACACGCACGGACCGCCCGCACCGCACCGCCTACGACCTCGCGGAGCGGGTGCTCGCACCCTGGCCCGCCGAGTTCCCGCTCGACGGATGGGCCGCCAAGGCGGACCACCTCTCCGCCCTGTCCCGCTTCGACGCCCTCCCGGTCCCGGTCCGCGCCGCCCCCGGACGGCGGGTGCTCGCGCTGTGGGGCTCGGGTGGCCTGGACGTCTCGGCCGGGCAGCTCCGCGCGGCCGCCGCGGCGACCCCGGACCGGATCTGGGAGGTCGCCGGGCCCGCCCGCCCCGATCCCGCCGATCCGCCGAACCTGACCCACCTCGGCTGGGTCGAGGACGTGTGGGCCGCCCTGCACCGCGCGGACGTGGTCCTCACCCATGCCGGACAGAACGCGCTGGCCGAGGTCGCGGCGGCCCGCCGACCGGCCGTGGTCCTCCCCCAGGAGCGCCCGTTCGACGAGCAGCACGCCACGGGGGCCCGGCTGCGGCACGCCGGCCTCGCCGAGGTCGTGTCCCCGTGGCCGGCACCGCAGCGCTGGCCGGGCCTGCTCGACGCCGCCGAGCGCCGCGGCGGCGAGGGGTGGAAGCGCTGGTCGGACGGGGCGGGGGCGCCCCGGGCCGCCGCGATCCTCGACGCCCTGGTGGACGGGACCGGAGCGCCGTGACCACCGCTGTCGTGACGATCACCCGTGACCGCGACGCGCACCTGCACCGGCAGCGCCGCGGGCTCGCGGCCGCCCCGCCGGACCTGCACGTGATCGTCGGCATGGGCGCGGCCCCGCGGCTCGACGACGTGCCCGGCGCCCCGGCGACGTCGACGCTCCTGCTCCCCGTGCACCGCGGGGGCCTCCCGCTCGCCGCCGCCCGCAACCTCGGGGCCGCCGCGGCTCTCGGCGCGGGCGCGGACCTGCTGGTGTTCCTCGACGTCGACTGCATCCCGGACCCGCGGCTGCTCCCCCGCTACGCCGCCGCGGCCGCCGCGACACCGGAGCCCGCGCTGCTCTGCGGCCCGGTCGCCCATCTCCCGCCGCCACCACCGGGCGGCTATCCCGACGGAGGGCTCGCGGCCCTCGCCCCACCGCACCCGGCCCGGCCCGCCCCGCCGGACGGGGAGATCGTCGCGGACGACCGGTTCGCGCTGTTCTGGTCCCTGTCCTTCGCGGTCACCGCCCGGACCTGGTCCGCGCTCGGCGGGTTCTGCGAGGAGTACCGGGGCTACGGCGGCGAGGACACGGACTTCGCCGAGACCGCCGCGGCGCGGGGCGCGGGCCTGTACTGGGTGGGCGGGGCGGACGCGTACCACCAGCACCACGCGGCGGCCCGGACCGACCCCGCGCGGATCGCCGAGATCGTCCGCAACGCGCGCCTGTTCCGGCACAGGTGGGGGTGGTGGCCGATGGAGGGCTGGCTCACCGAGCTGGCGGCCGCCGGCGCGGTCACCTTCGACCCGGCCGCGGGGGTCCTCGCTCTGCGCACAGCTCCGCCCCCGGCTCTGCGCACACCCACGCGCGGCCTCCCCGGGAGATGACCATCGGCGCGGTCACCGCACGATCGGACAGGGCTTGATCGGACAGCACCTGAACGAACAGGGCTTGCTCGGACAGCACCGGGCCCCTCCCGCACACCGGGAGCTCAGGTGCCGCGCAGCTCGGTGTGGTCCAGCTGCTCGCGGAGATCCGGGACGGAGTCGAAGACGTCCGTCGCCCCGGACTCCCGCAGCTCCTCCACCGAGAACCCGCCCGTCCGGATCGCGTAGCCCGGGTGTCCGGCGCGGCCGGCGGCCTCGAAGTCCCACACCGAGTCACCCACGACGACGGCCGACGTCCCGCCCACCTTCGCCACCGCGGCCTCGATCAGGTCCGGCTCGGGCTTCGTCGCGTCGACGTCCTCCTTCGTGGTCCAGGCCTCGCAGAGCTCCCGGCCGCCGAACAGGTCCAGGTAGGCCTCGACCTGGTCCGGCGCTCCCGAGCTGGCCAGGACGACGGTGAACCCCCGCCCGGCGACGTCCGTGAGCAGCTCTCGCACCCCGTCGAAGGGCTGGATCTCCGCCATCAGCGGCTCGAACTCCTCGGCCCAGGCCGCACGCAGGTCGTCCCCGCAGGAGTCCTCGACCCCCTTGCCCGCGACGGCCGTGACGAGCTGGTCCCCGCCCATGCCGATCGCCCGGTGCAGCCGCCACACCGGGACGGTGATGTCGTGGCGGCGGAAGGAGCGGAACCACGCGATCGCGTGGTGGTAGTTGGTGTCGACGAGGGTGCCGTCGACGTCGAACACCGCGGTGTCGGGGCTGCTCACCGGGCATCACCCGCCGAGGTGACGGTCTCGGTGAGCTTCGCGATCGCGAAGCCCCACGCCTGGGAGACGGAGGTCCTGGGCGGCACCGAGATCTCCTCGGGGTTGGTCACCACGTCCAGCAGCACCGGCCCGTCGTGGGCCAGCGCCTCCTGCACCGCGGCGTCGAGCTCGTCCGCCTTCTCCACCCGGATCCCGTGCAGCCCGCACGCCCGGCCGACCGCGGCGAGGTCCGGGTTCCGCAGGACGGTCCCGTGCTCCGGCAGACCCGCCTGTTCCTGCTCGAGCTTCACCATGCCGAGCCGGGAGTTGTCGAACACCACCAGCTTCACCGGCAGGTCGTAGGACACCGCGGTGATGATGTCCCCCAACAACATCGTCAGCCCGCCGTCCCCGCAGAACGCGACGACCTGGCGTCCCCGGTCCAGCGCGGACGCGCCGAGGGCCTGCGGCATCGCGTTCGCCATCGAGCCGAGGTTGTAGGAGCCGAGCAGCCGCCGCGTCCCGGACATCGTCACGAAGCGGGACAGCCAGACCGTCGCCATCCCGGTGTCCGAGGTGATCACGGCGTCCTGGGCCATGTGCCGGTCCAGGCTGGCGGCCAGCTGTTCCGGGCGGATCGCGTGGGTCGGGTTGTCGAACACCTTCCGGATGCGGCCGAGCTTCTCGTGGTCGTACCCCGGTCGCGCGAGGTGGGACTGCCCCTCGGTCCACCTTTCCCAGTGGCCGCGGCAGCCGTCGAGGTGCGTCCGGTCCCTCTCCCGCGTGCCGAGCAGCGGGCGCAACGCCGCCAGCGTCGCGCCGGAGTCCCCCACCAGCCCCAGGTCGACGTGCGTGCGACGGCCGATGTGCTCGCCCTGCGCGTCGATCTGCACCACCTTCTTGCCCGTCGGGTACCACTCCCGGTACGGGAAGTCCGTGCCGACCATGAGCAGCAGGTCGCAGTCGTCGAACGCCTGCTGGGCCGCCGGGTTCCCGATCAGCCCGGCCTGCCCGACCTGGAACGGGTTCTCGCCCTCGAGCCCCTCCTTGGCCTTCAGCGTGAGGACCATCGGGGCGGCGAGCGCCTCGGCCGTCGCGAGGACCTCCGCGCGGGCCTCCCGCGCGCCCTGACCGACGAGCATGGTCACCCTGCCGGCGCCGTCGATCAGCTCCGCGGCCTCCCGCAGCAGGGCCGCCGCCGGCGTGGTGGCCGGGTGATGGTCGACGAAGCGGGGTACCACGCCGTCCGGGACCTCCCTGTCGCCCATGTCCCCCGGCAGGGTCAGGATCGCGACGCCGCGCTGCTGGTTGGCCGAGTTGACCGCCATCTCCAGCAGGTAGGGCAGCTGTTCCGGGCTGGTGATCGTCCGGGAGAAGACGGCGACGTCGCTGAAGAGCTGGTCGTTGTCCACCTCCTGGAAGTAGTTGCTGCCCATCTCGCCGAGCGGCACCTGCCCGCACACCGCGAGGACCGGGGCGTGGGACTTCTTGGCGTCGTAGAGGCCGTTGAGCAGGTGCACCGAACCAGGCCCGACGGTGCCCATGCAGACGCCGAGCCGGCCCGTGAGCTGCGCCTGCGCCCCCGCGGCGAACGCGCCCGCCTCCTCGTGCCGGACCCCCACCCACTCCATGCGCTCCTCGGTGCGGATCGCGTTCGTGACGGGGTTCAGGGCGTCCCCGACCACCCCCCACACGGTGCGGACACCGTGCTCGGCGAGGGCGGTGACGAGCGTCGAGGCGACTGTCGCCATGAGGTGCTCCTCCAGCTGTGGTGCGGGTCTGCGGTCTGTCTCCGCCTACCCGGACGGCGCCTCCGCCATGCGCCCGGGCTGTGCGGCGCCGGGGTTGCGCGGCGTCGGGGTTGCGCGGCGTCGGGGTTGCACGGCGGTCGGGCCGGGAACCCCCGTCCCGACCCGGGAAGGACGTGGGGATGGAACGGACGCGACCGATGGCCCCGTGCCCGAAACACATGCACCACGGCCCGTGCGGCGGCGTGCGGGCGGACCTCTCGTGCGAGGTCTCGCCCGTCCGATGCCCATTCACCGACCTCGACGCACCGGTGGCCTGGTCCGGCGGTGACCCCGCGGACCGCCCGGAGCCACCCCTGCTCACCCGCGCGCGGACCCGGCCGGTGGTCCTCACCGACCTCACGATCGCGCCCTTCGACGCGAAGGGGCTCGCCGCCGTCGTCGGGACGCTCGACGGCACCTGCGACGGCCTGCTCGTCGGCGAGCACCAGGGTCGCCCGGACTTCCCGCCCGCCCTGATGACCTCGCTGGTCCGGGACGCGGGCAGCGCCCCGTGGATCACCCTGACCTGCCGG
Organism: Pseudonocardia sp.; assembly: GCA_025869365.1. Taxonomy (GTDB): domain Bacteria; phylum Actinomycetota; class Actinomycetes; order Mycobacteriales; family Pseudonocardiaceae; genus Pseudonocardia. Next base: position 25,991 of record JAOZVV010000094.1, on the reverse strand, counting down.
GACCGCAACCGCGTCGTCCTCGAACAGGAGCTGGCGGCACTGGCCGAGACCGGGGCCGCGGGGGTGTTCTGCGCGACCGGCGACGGCCGGGCTCCGGGGGTCCGGCCCGAGGTCACCCAGGTCTTCGACCTCGACGGCACCCAGCTCACCGGGATGGCCGCGGCCGCGGGCCTCCCGGTCGCCGTACCGGAGGCGCCCGATGCTCCCCCGCGGCGGCTCCGGGCCGGCCGGCTGCGGGAGAAGCAGCGGGCCGGGGCGCAGTTCGCGATCCTCAACCACGTGGGCTCCGCGTACCGCCTCGCGGACTTCGTCGCCTCCGCCCGGGCCGCCGGAGTGACGATCCCGCTGGTCGCGGGGGTCGCCGTCTACACGGACGCGCGCTCCGCGGCGGTGCTGCAGAACTTCCCCGGCCTGCACCTCGACGACGAGCGGGTCGCCGCGGTCGTCGGGGCGGCGGACCCGGTGGCCGCCGGCGTCGCGGAGGCCGTCGCGGAGGCCCGGCGCCTGCTGGGGATCGACGGGGTCGTCGGGGTCAACCTGTCCGGCCTCGCGAGCGCACACGGCCCGGCCGCGGGCGCGGAGATCAAGGCCGCCATCGGCCGCGAGCTGATCGGAGGACCGACATGACCCTCCCCGCGCAGGACGAGGGCTCGGCGATGGAGGCCGAGTTCGACGTCGTCGCCCGGTGGACCCGGGAGGCGGTCGCCGAGCTGGGGCCCGAGCACGGCATCCCCGCCGCGTGCCGCGGCAGCGCCAGCCCGGCCGCCCTCGACTGGCTCGCCCGGGCCTGCGGGCTGCGGGCGGGCACCCGGCTGGTCGATGTCGGCGGCGGGATGGGCGGGCCCGCGGCGTACGCGGCGCGGCACGTCGGGGCCCGGCCGCTGGTCGTCGAGCCCATGCCGGACGCCGCCCGGACCGCCACCGCGATGCTCGGCTGCACCGCGGTCGTCGGGTCCGGGGACCGGGTGCCCGTCCGCGCCGGCCGGGCGGACGCCGCCTGGTGCCTCGGGGTGCTCTGCACCGTCGAGGACAAGGCCGCGCTGCTGGCCGAGCTGCGCCGGGTGCTGCCCGCCGGCGGGTCCCTGGGCCTGTTCGTCCTCGTGGCCCGGGTGGAGGACCCGCCGGATCCCCCGGACGGCAACCACTTCCCCACCGCGGCCCGGCTGGGTGTCCTGCTCGGCGAGGCCGGATTCGAGGTCGTCGACGGGGTCGCGTTGACGGACCTGCCCTCGCCGGACCGGGAGTGGCAGGACCGGGTGGACCGGGTCGAGGCGGCGATCGAGGCCGCGCACGGCGACAGCCCACGGTTCGCCCAGGCCCGGGACCAGGAGCGGCGGATCGCACAGCTGATGGGCGAGGGCGCGATCTCGGCGGAGCTGATGGCCGCCGTCGCGCGCTGACGTTCCCCGGACGCGGCGACGAGCCCGCCCGGGCGGGCTGAAGCGGCGCGGTGCCGGGTACACCCCGGCCGTGACCCCTCCCGACGCGTCCTCCCCCGGCCCGCAGCAGCCCGACCTCACCGGCCGCGCCCGCGAACAGGTCGACCTGCTCGTCGTGGGCGGCGGGCCGGCCGCGCTCGCCGCCGCGACCGGCTACCGCGAGCACGGCGGGCAGGGCACCGTCCTGCTCGTCTCCGACGACGACTCGCCGCCCTACCTGCGGCCGCCGCTGTCCAAGGACTACCTGCGCGGCGAGACGGAGGAGTGTGAGCTCGCGATCGAGCCGCCGTCGACCTTCGACGACGCCGACATCGAGCTCAGGCTGGACATCATGGTCACCGCGCTCGACGCGGGCGAGCGGACCGCGATGCTCGCCGACGGCAGCCGCATCACCTACGGCACCTGCGTGCTGGCGACCGGGGCCGCGCCGAGACCCCTGCCCGTGCCCGGCGCGGACGATCCCCGCGTCGCCTACCTGCGCTCCCTCGACAGCGCCCGCACGCTGCGGACAGCCGCCGGCAACGCCCGCTCCGCGGTCGTCGTCGGGTCCGGCTTCATCGGCTGCGAGGCGGCGGCGTCGCTGGCCCGCCGGGGCCTGGCCGTCACCGTCGTCAGCGCCGAGGAACTGCCGCAGCAGGCGCGGCTGGGTCCGGAGGTCGGCGAACGGATCGCGGGGTGGCTCCGTGACGAGGGCGTGAGCCTGCTCGGCGGCGTCGAGGTGGAAGCGATCGAGGACGCGCGGCTGGTCCGGATCGCCGGGCGCGACCCGGTCCGCGGGGACCTCGTGCTCGTGGCGGGTGGCGTCGACCCGCAGTCCACGCTCGCCGCCGTGGCCGAGGCCGACATCGAGCACGACCGGGTGGTCGTCGACGAGCACATGCGCACCAGCGTGCCCGGGCTGCTGGCGGCCGGGGACGTCGCCTACGCACGCAACGCGACCGCGGGCCGGCACCTCGTCGTCGAGCACTGGGGCGAGGCGGACGCCATGGGCGGGATCGCCGGCGCCACCGCGGCCGGGGCCGACACGTCCTGGGTCAGGGCGCCCGGGTTCTGGACGGTCGTGGGTGACCACACGCTCAAGTACGTGGCCTGGGGTGACGGCTTCGACGCGACCGAGTTCGTCGACCACGGGGAGGGGGCCTTCACCGCCTGGTACTCCAGCGACGGGGTGATCGTCGGCGTGGCGACCCACCAGGCGGACGAGGACCACGAGCGCGGGACCGCTCTCGTCGAGAAGGGCTCGGCGGCGCCCTGAGGTCCGCGCGGGGTCCGCAGAGGACCGTTCGACGTGGTCGACGGGCGCGCTGCGGCGGACAGCGGTAACGTCGGCGGGGTCCACGTGCTCCGCGTGGTCGTGGGTGCAGCCAGTCGCCCTTCCCTGCACGTCTCCTGGGAGGGTCATGTCCGCATCACAGCTTCTCCCCGCCGCCACCCCGGTCCCCGTGACGTCATCCCCTGAGGCCCCGTCCGCCGGGACCCCGTCCGCCGGGACCCCCTCCGCCGGGACCAGGCCGGAGAGCGAGTACGCGGACCAGATGCCGCGGCTGCGGCTCTACGCCACGCTCAACGAGGCCGATCCGCGCCGGGCGGCGCTGCGCGAGGAGCTCATCCTCGCGTTCCTGCCCGTCGTGGAGAACCTGGCCAGACGACACGGCGCGGGGTACCCGGCTTCCAACGAGGATCTGGTGCAGGTCGGCACGATCGGCCTGATCAACGCCGTGGACCGCTGGGATCCCGAGCGGGCGCAGGGCGACTTCCTCGGCTACCTCATCCCGTGCGTGCGCGGTGAGATCCTCCGCTACTTCCGGGACCGCACCTGGTCGACGCGGGTGCCGAGGCGGCTCAAGGAGCTCAGCGTCGCCATCACCCGGGCGACCGGGCCGCTGTCCCAGACCCTCGGCCGCGCGCCCCGGCCCAGCGAGCTGGCCGAGCACCTCGACGCGGACGTCAGCGAGATCATCGACGCGCTCGGCGCCAAGAACAGCCACCACGCCGGCCCCCTCGACGCCACCGACCCCGAGACGGACACCTCCCTCGCGGACCGCCTGGGCGAGCTCGACGGCGAGCTGGACACCGTCGAGTACCGGCACGCGCTTCGACCGCTGCTCGCGGGCCTGCCCGAACGCGAGCGCACGATCCTGCTGCTCCGGTTCTTCGGGGAGATGACCCAGACGCAGATCGCGGACCGGATCGGCATCTCGCAGATGCACGTCTCGCGGCTGCTGAGCAGGACCCTGGAGCAGCTGCGCCAGGGCCTCGTCGAGCACCCCGGGGACTGACCCGACCCGCCCGGCCACACGCCACGAGCGGCACTTCCGGGGCGGCAGATGCCCCGAGAGTGCCGCTCGTGGTCGGTGGGATCAGTGGTCAGCGCTCAGTGATCAGCGCTCAATGATCCACGGCCTTCTCCACACCCGCCCCGGTGAGCGAGCGCACCTCCATCTCCGCGTACTTGCCCTCGTCCGCGCGCTCCTTCGACAGCACCGTGCCGAGGTAGCCGAGCAGGAAGGACAGCGGGATCGAGATCAGGCCCGGGTTGTCCAGCGGGAACCAGTGGAAGTCCACGCCCTGCAGCATCGACGGGCTCTTGCCCGTCGCGGCGTCCACCGGCTTGCCCGAGACCACCGGCGAGAAGATGATCAGGATCAGGGTGATCCCGAGCCCGCCGTAGATGCTCCAGAGCGCGCCCTGGGTGTTGAAGCGCTTCCAGAACAGCGAGTACAGGATCGTCGGCAGGTTCGCCGACGCCGCGACGGCGAAGGCGAGTGCCACGAGGAAGGCGATGTTCTGGCCGTTGGCCAGGATGCCGCCCGCGATGGCCACCAGGCCGATCACCACCGCGGTCCGCCGGGCGATCTTCACCTCGGTGTGCTGCTCGTCCTGCACCTGGCCGCGTTTGATCACGTTGATGTAGATGTCGTGCGCGAACGAGGCGGACGCCGTGATCGTCAGACCCGCGACGACCGCCAGGATCGTCGCGAACGCGACGGCGGCGATCAGCCCCAGCAGGACCGTGCCGCCGAGCTCGTAGGCCAGCAGCGGGGCCGCGGAGTTGGCCGCGCCGGGCGCCTTCTTGATCGCGTCCGGACCCACCAGGGCGCCCGCGCCGTAGCCGAGCACCAGCGTGAACAGGTAGAACAGGCCGATCAGCCAGATCGCCCAGACCACCGAGCGGCGGGCCTCCTTGGCCGTCGGCACGGTGTAGAAGCGCATCAGGATGTGCGGCAGGCCCGCCGTCCCGAGCACCAGCGCGAGGCCGAGGGAGACGAAGTCCAGCTTCGTCAGCCCGGACTTGCCGTACTGGGCGCCCGGGCTGAGCAGCTTCTCCCCCGTCGCGCCGGCCCGCTCGACGGCCCCGCCCATCACCGCGGACAGGCTGAACCCGAACAGGGTCAGCACCCAGACGGTCATGATCCCGGCGCCGGCGATCAGCAGGACCGCCTTGATGATCTGCACCCAGGTCGTGCCGCGCATGCCGCCGATGAGCACGTAGGCGATCATCAGCGCGCCGACGATCGCGATGACGATCGACTGGCCGGTCTTGGACTTGATGTCCAGCAGCAGCGCGACGAGGCCGCCCGCTCCGGCCATCTGCGCCAGCAGGTAGAAGAACGACACGGCCAGGGTCGACGTGGCGGCCGCGGCCCGGACGGGACGCTGCCGCATCCGGAAGGCCAGGACGTCGCCCATCGTGTACCTGCCGGTGTTGCGCAACAGCTCCGCGACCAGGAGCAGCGCCACGAGCCAGGCGACGAGGAAGCCGATCGAGTAGAGGAAGCCGTCGTAGCCGTAGAGCGCGATCGCCCCGGCGATGCCGAGGAAGGAGGCCGCGGACAGGTAGTCCCCGGAGATCGCGATGCCGTTCTGCGGGCCGGTGAACCCGCCGCCGGCGGTGTAGAAGTCCTTGGCTCCGCTCGTCGCCTTCTTGCTGACCGTGATCACGATGGTGAGGGTGATGACGACGAACGCGGCGAAGATGCTGATGTTCAGGATCGGGCTGCTGCCCTCGACCCCGGTGGTCTGGGCGAGGATCACTTCCCGTCCCCCTCGATCTGCTCACGGATGGCGGTGGCCGCCGGGTCGAACTTCTTGTCGGCGAACCTCACGTACCAGGTGGTGATCGCGAACGTCGAGACGAACTGCAGCAGACCGAAGACCAGGCCGACGTTGATGTTGCCGAACAGCTTGATCGCCATGAACGACGGCGCGTAGCTGGCGAGCAGGACGTAGAGCAGGTACCAGGCCAGGAACGCGCCGGTGAGCGGGAAGACGAACGTCCGCAGCCGGCTGCGCAGCCGCTGGAACTCCGGGCTCGCCTGGACCGTTGCCCAGTCCGGGGCGTTCGTGCGTTCGCCGGATGGTGGTCCGGACCCCTGCGGGGACTCGGTTGTGCTCACGATGCCTCCTTGCACCTGTCGGATCACTCGCAGGGCATAGGAAAGGCCCTCCGCCCGCGGGGCGGAAGTAACCCACGACACACCGCAGCCGTCCACGACGAACGGCCGACGAACGGTCCCATCTCACGACGAACGGTTCGCCGGTCCGGCCCCACCGTTCAGGAAAGCCACATTCATGTAAGGAATCTTCATGAATGTGGCTTTCCTGAACCTCGGGCGTCGGGACGCTCAGGCGTCGGAGCGGGTCTCGTCGAGGTGCAGGCGCAGCATCGTGGACTCCGCTCCGGGGGGCGGGTGGCCCGCCAGGGAGACCGCGATCATCGTCAGGAACGCCAGCGGGACGGACCAGAGCGCGGGCTGGCCCAGCAGGAGCGCGCCCAGGCCCGGGTCCGGGCGGAGCAGCAGGCTCGCCCCCATCACCCCCGCCGAGGACAGCAGCCCCACCGCCATCCCCACGAACGCCCCGCGCGCGGTCAGCCGACGCCACCAGATGCCCAGCACCAGCAGCGGGCAGAACGTCGACGCCGCGACCGCGAACGCCGAGGTCACGACCGCGCCCACGTCGATCCGGGCGGCGAACAGTGCCAGCGGCACCACGGCCGCGGTCGTCGCGATCGCGCTCACCCGCAGCCTCCGCAGGCCACCGGGCAGCAGGTCGTGCGCGACCGCCCCGGCCATGGCCAGGACGAGCCCGAGCGAGGTCGCGAGGAACGCCGCGAAGGCGCCGGCCGTGAGCAGCGCGGTGAACACGGTCCCGGCCACCCCGGGGTCGACCCGGCTCGGCAGCGCGACGACCGCGGTGTCCGTCCCGCCCGAGAGGTAGAGCTCCGGCAGCAGGATCCCGCCGAGGAGGCCGTAGACCGCCGGGAACAGGTAGAACGTCCCCAGCAGGCCGACGGTGATCGCGGCGGTGCGGCGCGCGGACCGGCCGTCCGGGCTGGTGTGGAAGCGGACGATGACGTGCGGCAGCCCCATGGTCCCCAGCGCGGTCGCGACCAGCACGGACCAGGTCGCCAGCAGCGGGTGGCCGGACCCGGCCGTGTCGAGGAGCGGGCGCTGCCAGGATTCGCTGCCGGGCAGGGCGACCCCGCGGATCCCGGGCACCCGGCCGTCCGCCGGGAAGACCCAGCGGCCCTCCTCGGGCGCGACGTGCTCGCCCGGCCCGAGGGTCAGCGGCACCCCGTCGGCCAGGACCGTGATCGGCTCCAGCACCTCCAGCCGGGTGTCGAGGCGGAACTGGACCTCCGTGGCCACCGGGAAGCGGCTGTACTCGGCCGGGTGCAGCGCCTGGTGGCGGGTGTCCGCGCCGACGGCCAGCAGCAGCCAGAGCGCCGGGACGATGAACAGCACCAGCTTCAGCACGAACTGGAACGCCTGCACGTACGTCGCGGCCCGCATCCCGCCGAGGGCCAACGTGATCGCCACCGACGCCCCGGCCACCACCACACCGACCCAGTACGGGGACCCGCCGACGACCCGCAGCACCTGGCCGGCCGCCGTGAACTGCGGGACCAGGTACAGCCCGGCGATCACCAGCACCACCAGCGCGCTGAACCGGCGCAGCCGCGGGGACCCCAGCCGGGCCTCGGCGAAGTCCGGGACGGTCAGCGCGCCCGTGCGCCGCATCGGCGCGGCGACCAGCACGAGCATCAGCAGGTAGCCCGCGGTGAACCCGACCGGGTACCAGAGCGCCCCCACCCCGTTCTTCACCACGAGCCCGGCCACCCCGAGGAACGACGCCGCGGACAGGTACTCCCCGGAGACGGCGGCCGCGTTGAGGGTCGGGGAGATCCGCCGGGAGGCGACGAGGAAGTCCGAGGTCGAGCGCAGGGTGGCGACCCCGCGGGCCCCGATCAGCAGCGTCGCGAGGATGACGGGCAGCGCGGCGAGGGCGATCACCGTTCGGTGCGCTCCGCCCGCCCGAGCTGCCACCACGCCAGCGTCGCGAGGAGGGGGTAGGGCAGCACCGCGACCGCCAGCCAGGCCACCGGCACGTCCGCGATCCGCAGGGCGAGCAGCACCGGCGCGACGTGCAGCAACGCCGGCAGCCCGACCAGCAGCGCGGCGCCCCCGGCGAGCGTGCACGCGGCCAGGCGCAGCTGCCTGCGGCGGATCCGCTCGGCCCGTTCCCGCTCGGCCGCGCTGAGCCGGCGGGGCGGCACGGACACCCCGCCGCGCCGGGCGGTGAGGACGACGGCGGTCTGCGGGCTCGTCACCGTGACCCGGCGCTGGCGGGTCACCGCTCGACCCCGCCCAGCTCGCCGCGCGTCGCGGCCTCGAGCAGCAGGTCCCGCAGCTCGCGGGCGTGCCGGCGGCTGACCGGGACGTCCCCGGCGTCGGTGTGGGCGAGCAGGCCGCCCCCGGAGTCGCTGCGCAGCTCCTGCACGGCGCGGACGGCGAGGAGGAACCCGCGGTGCACCCGCACGTACCCGGCGCCCGCCCAGTGGTCCTCGAGCCGCGAGATCGGCATCCGGACGAGGTGCGAGGCCTCCCGGGTGTGCAGCCGGACGTAGTCCCCGTGCGCCTCGGCGAAGCGGACGTCGTCCCGACGCACCCACCGGGTCCGCCCCGCCAGCTCGACGGGGACGGCGGCCAGCTCGTCCAGCGCCTGCGCGGCGGGCCCGGTGGACGGCCCGGCGACCCGGCGGATCCGCCCCAGCGCCGCGTCCAGGCGCTCCGCGGAGACCGGCTTGAGCAGGTAGTCGACGGCGCCGACGCCGTACGCGGACACCGCGTGCTCCTCGTACGCCGTCACGAAGACGATCACCGGCGGGTCCGTCATCCGGCCCAGGAGCGACGCCAGCTCGATCCCGTCCATCCCGGGCATCGAGATGTCCAGGAAGACCGCGTCGAGCCGGACCGCGCCCTGCAGGGCCCGCAGCGCGGACACCGCGTCCCCGGCCCGCACCACGTCCCGCACGCACGGCGCCGCGGCCAGCAGCCGGCACAGCTCGTCCAGGGCCGGGGCGACGTCGTCGACCGCGAGCACGCTCAGCCGGTCCCGCTCGGTCCTCACGAGGCGACCACCCCCGGCTGGAACCGCGGCACGCGGACGACGACCCGGGTCCCCGCGCCCTGGGCCGTCTCGATCACCAGCCCGTACTGCGGCCCGTAGACGGCGCGCAGCCGCCGGTCCACGTTCGCCAGCGCCAACCCGGATCCCGAGCCCGCCCCGGCCAGCACGGCGCGGGCCAGCTCGGGATCCATCCCCGGCCCGTCGTCCTCCACCGCGATCACGCAGTCCGTGCCCTGGGCCTCGCCGCTGACCTGCACCGATCCCCCGCCCTCGATCCGCTCGACGCCGTGCTGCACCGCGTTCTCCACCAGAGGCTGCAGGGCCAGGAACGGCACGGCCACCGGAAGCACCTCCGGGGCGATCCGCACCTGGACCCGCAGCCGGTCCCCGAGCACCGCCCTGGCCAGCGCGAGGTAGGCCTCGATCGCGATGAACTCCCCCGCGACGGTCGTGTACTCGCCCCGCCGCGCCAGATTGTGCCGCGTGTACTCGGCGAAGTCCCCGATGAGGTCCCGCGCCCGGTCCGGGTCCGACCCGACGAACGCGCCGATCGTCGTCAGGGCGTTGTAGACGAAGTGCGGCGAGATCTCCGCGCGCAGGGCCCGCAGCTCCGCGGCCTCCGCGGCCAGTGCGGAGGACTCCAGCCGGCCCCGCGCCAGCGCCTCCCCCACCCAGGTGGCGGCCTGGCGGGCCGCGGCGGCCCGGACGTCGCCGACGACGACCAGCACCCCGGCGAGCTCGCCCCTGGCCTGCACCGGGAGCGCCAGCGTGAGCCCGGCCCGGCCCGCCCGGTGCCCGTCCCCGCGGACCTGCGCGACGAGGTCCGCGGCGCTGTCCGTGGGACGCCCGGACCAGACCGGCGGGTCCCGCAGGTCCGCGAGCCCCACCGCGTCGGCGGCGAGGAGTCCCCGCAGCCGCCGGGCCGCGGAGACCGCCCGGTCCCCGCGCATGCCGTCCCTGAGGTCCGCGGCGATCCTCCCCGCGACGGCGAGCACGGCCATCGCCTCGTCCGCGCCGGGCCGGCCCTGCCGCACGGCGAACCGGCCGAGCCACGCACCGAGCCTGCCGCGCCCGCGGCCCGTCCCCGGGGCGACGTCGGTCCCCGAACCGGCGGCATCGGCGATCACGCGACAACAGTAGAGCGGATCGCCGGGATCAACCGCCGGAAGGCGGCCCCGCGGCCCGATCCGTCGCCCGCCCGCGCCGGGCGATGTGCGGGAGCCGGGGAAAACGGGAACATGGTCCCGTGACCCGATTCTCGACGACCACCGAGTCCGAGGCCGTCGTGGCGGCCGACCGCTCCGCGATCTGGGCGGTCCTCACCGATCCGGTTCTGCTGCCGAAGCTGACGCCGCTGCTCAGGAGCATCGACGCGGACGGCGATCTCTGGCGCTGGCACATGATGCGCCTCGCCGTGCTGGGGGTGGGGATCACCCCCAGCTTCACCGAGCGGATGGTCTTCGACGAGGGCCGGCGGATCGACTACACCCACGAGCCACCCCACGGGACCAGGGAGTTCGCCGGCGCCGAGGGCTGGTACTCCCTCGACGACGCCCCCGGCGGGACGAGGCTGGGCATCAGCCTGACCCTGCACGTGGAGCTGCCCCTGTCCCGGATCCTCACCCCCGCGGTGCTCGCGGTGATGAACGCGACGCTGCAGCGCACCGGGGACCGGTTCACCGTCAACCTGCTGCGCCACCTCGGCACGGAGGAGGTCGTCGGCTGAACCGCGCCGGCGACGAGGAGACCGGGGACGACAGAGGTCGGGGAGGAACCGTGACCGGGACGACCGCACTACCGCTCCACATGCAGCGCAGGGGGTTCGATCCCGTGCCGGAGCTCGCCGCGGTACGCGAGGAGGAGGGCGTCCGCCGCATCGACACCGCGTTCGGGCCGGTCTGGATGATCACCCGCTTCGACGACATCCGCGCGGTGCTGGGCGACGCCGCCCGGTTCAGCACGGCCCGCCGGGCGATGGTCCGCGGGCCCGGCCTGCCGGAGCTCACCGACGCCGAGATCGCCCGGATGCGCGCCGGCAACCTCCTGGCCCTCGACCCGCCCGAGCACACCCGCCTGCGCAAGCTCCTCGCCCCCGAGTTCACCCGCAGCCGGATGCGCCGGCTGCGGCCCCGGATCCAGGAGATCATCGACGAGCACCTGGACGCGATGGACCGCGCGGGCCCGCCCGCGGACCTGGTCGCGGACTTCGCGCTGCCGGTGCCGTCCCTGGTGATCTGCGAGCTGCTCGGCGTGCCGGCCGCGGACCGGGCCGGTTTCCAGGAGCGGACGAGCCGCCAGCTGGACATGTCGCTGCCGATGGAGGAGCGGAGGCGGGCGGGCCTGGAGTCCCGCGCCTACATGGCCGACCTCGTCGCCCGGACCCGGGCCGATCCCGGTGAGGAACTGCTCGGGATGCTGGTGCGCGAGCACGGCGACGACCTCGGCCCGGACGAGCTGGCCGGGATCGCCGGGCTGCTGCTCGTCGCCGGGCACGAGACGACGTCGAACATGCTGGGCCTCGGCACGCTCGCACTGCTGCGCCACCCGGACCAGCTCGCGCTGGTGCGGGACGACCCGGACGCGGTCGGCCCCGCGGTGGAGGAGCTCCTGCGCTGGCTCTCGATCGTGCACTCCGGCACCACCAAGACCACGACCGGTGAGGTCGAGATCGCCGGAAAGGTCATCCCGGAGGGCGAGACCGTCCTGTGCGCGCTGCCCGCGGGGAACCGGGACCCGGCGCTCGTCGCGGACCCGGAGCGGCTCGACGTCCGCCGCGGCGCGATCGGTCACGTCGCCTTCGGCCACGGCGTCCACCACTGCCTGGGCGCGCCGCTGGCGCGGATGGAGATGCAGCTTGCCTTCCCCGCCCTGCTGCGCCGCTTCCCCGGCCTCGCCCCGGCGTCCGGGGAGGCGCGGTTCCGCTCGTTCCACGTCGTGTACGGGATGGAGACGCTGCCGGTCACCTGGTGACCGGCACACGGGAGCGGGCCGGACGCGTGTGCGTCCG
>JAOZVV010000094.1:0-14122 GCA_025869365.1 Pseudonocardia sp. | reverse complement strand
GGGCCGCCGGGCGGCCCCCCCCCCCCCGCTCCGGTACCCGTGGGTCGGTGCCCGTGGATCAGTGGCGCACGGACCAGTGGCGCACGGACCAGTGGCGCACGGATCAGTGCTCGTGCACCATCACGCCGCGGATGTTCTTGCCGTTGAGCAGGTCGTCGTAGCCCTCGTTGACCTGCTCGAGGGTGTAGGTCCGGGTGATCAGCTCGTCGAGCTTGATGTCACCGGACTGGTAGAGCCCGAGGATCTTCGGGATGTCGACCGTCGGGTTGCAGTCCCCGAACAGCGCACCCTTCACCGTCTTGCGGAACAGGGTCATCAGCGAGCCCGGCAGCTGGACGTTGTTGATGTCCAGCCGGTTCAGGCCGGTGAGGACGACCATGCCGCCCTTGCCGGTGGCGTTGAACGCGCCGGTGACGATGTCCTCGCTCACGATGCCCGCGGTGACGATCGTCTTGTCCGCGCCGTTGCCGTTGGTCATGGCGCGGGCCAGGTCACCGGCCTCCTCCGCGGTGGCGACGGCGTGCGTGGCGCCGAGCTCCATGGCCTTCTCCCGCTTGTTCTGCAGCGGGTCGATGGCGATGAGGTTCTTGGCGCCGGCGTAGCGGGCACCCTGCACGGCGTTGACGCCGATGCCGCCGACGCCGGAGACGATGACGGTCTCGCCCGGCTGGACGTCCGCGGCGTTGACCGCGGAGCCCCACCCGGTCGGGACACCGCAACCGACGAGGACGGCCTTGTCCAGCGGCAGGTCGTCGTCGACCTTCACCACGGAGTTCTGGTGGATGGTGCCGTACTGGCTGAACGTGCCCAGCATGCACATCGCGCCGTACTGGCCCTTGGGGCCGGACAGCGGCCAGCGCGGGCCGGGCAGGTAGCCCTCGAGGATCGTGGCGCCCATGTCGCAGATGGACTGGCGGCCGGTGGCACACCAGCGGCAGGTGCCACAGTTGGGGATGAACGAACAGACGACGTGGTCGCCCGCCTGGACGCGGGTGACCCCCTCGCCGACCTCCTCGATGATCCCGGCGCCCTCGTGGCCCAGGACCATCGGCAGCCGGGCCTCCATGTCACCGTGGGAGATGTGCACGTCGGAGTGGCACAGGCCGGCGTAGGTGTAGCGGATGAGCACCTCGCCGGCCTTGGGGCCGTCGAGGTCCAGCTCCTCGATCTCGATCGGCTTGCCGGTCTCGTAGACGACTGCGGCCTTGGTCTTCACGAATGAGACTCCTCTACGTCGTTGTGGAGATGACGCGCTGTGTTCCGGAAACGCCGGGCAGGGCGGGGGTACCCACGCCGACGGGGTCCAGTCGACTATCTCGCGTCGCGTCGCATCGTGACTGTTGCATATGTGGACAGTTCCCGCGAGACGTGTCGCCGGGCCGGATCGGGCCCGGCGGCAGGCGGTCGACGGGTGCCGGGCGCGGAGTCAGCCCGGCAGGATCTCCACCGCGCCGGCCACCGTCGTCACCGCGATCGCGCGGGGCGCGGCCGGGTCCCGGACGATCCCGACGGACTCCGCGCCGACGACCGTGTCCACGCTGGTCCGGTAGGCCCGCGGGCACGATCACGCGGACGGCACCCGCGACCGTGTCGACCGCGACGTCGTCCGGGGCGCGGACGAAGCCCGCCGTGACCGAGCCGCCCACGGTGGTCGCGGCGAAGCGCGGGACGTCGAGGCCGCCGGCGTCGATCGCCCCGTCCACCGCGCGGGCCCGGACGGGCGTCCCCGCCAGGACCTCGATGTCCTGCGCCGTCTCGCAGCCGAGGTCGAACTCCGGGCAGTCCGCCGTGACGGTCAGGACGCCGCCGTCGGTGACCGTGGCCGCGACGACCGGCCGGTCACCGTCACCCCAGGTCTCGGTGGTGCGGACGACGACCCCGGGTCCGGGGGCGGACCGCAGTCCGATCCGCCCCTCGTCGAGGTCGACGACGATCTCGCGGACGGCGGCGAACGACCGCGTGGTCGTCTCGTGCCGCAGCCCGTTCGCGGTGGAGACGCCGGAGGCGACGGCCGCGAGGGTCCCGGCCGAGAGGGCCACGACGGCGCCGCCGACGATCCAGGCGGTGCGGCGCCCGCGGCGCGGCGGCCGGGACGGGGTCAGGCGGACGGTGCGGGTGGGCTGGTCCGGGGTTCGGTTCGTCATGGTCGAGAGGGTCCGCCGCGGCGTGCTCCCGCGGCACCGGGTGAGCGCTCGTCCGCCGTCAGGGTTGCCCCTGTTCCGCTGAAGACCCTGTTCCGCTGTCGACCCTGTTTCCGCGTCGACCCTGTACGCATCGACCTGGGCGCCGTCGACCTGGGCGCCGTCGACCTGGGCGCGGTCAGCCGCGCAGGAACGCCAGGACGGCGAGGACCCGGCGGTTGTCGTCCGCACCCTGGTGCAGGCCGAGCTTGGTGAACACCCCGCGCACGTAGGCCTCGACGGTCTTGGGGCTCAGGAACAACCGCTGGCAGATGGCCTGGTTGGAGCGGCCCTCCGCCATGACGGCGAGCACCTCCCGCTCCCGGTCGCTCAGCGTGTCGAGCGGGTTGCGGGCGCGCCGGCGGCCGACGAGCTGCGCCACCACCGCGGGATCGACCACCAGCCCGCCGGCCGCGACCCGGCGCACGGCCTCGCCCAGCTCGTCGAGGTCCGAGACCCGCTCCTTGAGCAGGTAGCCCGCACCCCGGGCCCCGTCCTCGATGAGCTGCAGCGCGTAGTGCGGCTCGACGTGTGCGGACAGCACCAGGACGCCGACCCCGGGATGTTCCCGGCGCAGCACCCGGGCCGCCTCGATGCCCTCCGTGGTGTGCGTCGGGGGCATCCGGATGTCCACGACGACGGCGTCCGGCGGGTCGTCGCGCACCCGGTCCAGCAGCGCCCGTGCGTCCCCGACCTGGGCGACGACGTCGAACCCGGCGTCGCCCAGGACCCGGGAGAGCCCCTCCCGGAACAGCACCGCGTCGTCGGCGACCATCACCCGCACGCGGCACATCCTGCACCCTCGGGCGGCAGCAGCAGCCGGATCGCCTCGCCGCTCAGCTCGGACTTCGGGACGAACCCGCACACCGGGCTCTCCGCGACGCGGCGCCCGTAGTCCCGCAGCGACCGGCTCGACACCAGCACGACGGCCGGTGGAGCGGGGTGCCGGGCCAGCTCCTCGGCGACGGCGAACCCGTCGACGTCGGGCAGTTGCACGTCCAGGACCACGACGTCGGGCTGCAGCCGCAGGGCGGCCTCGATCGCGCCCGCGCCGTCCCCGGCCTCCCCGACCACGGTGAAACCACCCGCCGCGAGGAGCCGGCACGCGACCGACCGGAACGCCGCGTGATCGTCGACGACCAGCAGGCGAGTCCCCATGGCCGCGATGCTCGCACCCGCCCGGAGCCCCGGCCACAGGGTCAACCCTGCACCGGGAGGCGGGGCCCGCCCGCTAGCTCCCCGCGCCGCCACGGGCCGATCCTGTTCCGCGATCCGTCCGGCCGACCGAGGAGACCGCCATGACCCGCACGACCACCGCGCCCGGCCCGTCGCCGCTCGTCCGCTGGACGCGCGAGCACCGGCTGCTCGCCTTCTTCGGCCTCACCTTCGTCCTGTCCTGGTGGTCCTGGCCGCTCTGGGCGTTCGACCTGGCGCCGACGGCGCACTGGCCGTGCGGCCCGCTGCTCGCCGCGCTCGTCGTCGTCGGGGTGACCGAGGGCCGCGCGGGGTACCGCGAGCTCGGTGCCCGGCTGCTGCGCTGGCGGGTCGGCTGGGGCTGGTGGCTGGTCGCCGTCGGGACGCCCCTGGCGGTGCTGGCCCTGGCCGCCGCGGCGAACGTGACGATCTGGGACGCGTCGTCGACGGGCCTGGCCGGGATCGCGTGGGGCGGCGTCGCGCTGACCGCCGCGCTCCGGTTCGTCGACCCGCTCGACGGGCCGTTCGGCGAGGAGCCGGGCTGGCGCGGCTACGCGCTGCCCTGGCTGCAGGCCCGGCGCTCACCGCTGGCCGCGGCCGCGGTGCTGGGCCCGGTCGTCGCGCTCTGGCACCTGCCGCTGGTGGTCACCGGCCGGCTGGCGCCGTTCGGGCTGGTCGTCACGGCGTTCATCACGGTGGTCTACGTGTGGCTGTTCGACCGGACCGGCGGCAGCGTGCTGCTGACACTGACGTTCCACGTCGCGCAGGGCACCGTGCCGTCCGCCGCGCTGGGCTTCGCCGGGGCCGACGCGGCGCGCATGGACTGGCTGACGGGCACGCTGTGGATCGTCCTCGCCGTCGCGCTCGTCGCGCTGGACCGGCGGGCCTGGGGTCCGGCGCCCGCCGCGGCCGTCGCCTCGGCGGCGGACGGGCCGGTCCGGGCCTGATCCGGGCCGGGTACGCGGGTCGGCAGGGGATGGGGCCGGGACCGTTCGGCGGTGCCGGCCCCGCGGGTGCTGCCCTACCGTCCGGCTCGGGCGGTCGGACCGTCCACGAGGCAGGACACGATGACGATCGGGACGATCGGGCGCCGCATCCGCACCCTGCTCCGGCCCGTCGTCGCGGCCCGGCGGGGCCGCGGTGTCCGGGTCGCGGCCTGGGTCACCGCCTGGGTCCTCGTCGTGCTGTGCGAGCTCGCGATCCTCTCCCCGACGATGACCGGGGCCGGGTCGGCGCTCGATGCGGTGACGGTGCTGTTCCACCTGATCGGCGGCTCGTTCGCGGCGTGCGGCCTGATCGCGTGGCGGCGGCGCCCGGACAACCGCACCGGGGCCTGGCTGGTCGCCACGGGCGTGGGGTTCTTCGTGGCCCCGCTGGCCGGCCTGCTGCCGTGGGCTCCCGCCCGGGCCGTCTCGGTCATGACGCCCGATCTCTGGATCCTCTTCTTCGTCCCCCTCGTGCTGAACTTCGCGACGGCGGGTCACCTGCGGCACACCCTCGACCGGGTGCTGATCGGGGTGATCGCCGTCGAGATCGCCGTGCTGAACCCCCTCTACCTGCTGTTCGCCGAGTTCGAGGGCAACGTGCGGCTCGTGCACCCCGACGCCCGGATCGCGGCGGCCATCGACACCACCCAGCGCAGCGTCCTCATCCTGGCGCTGATCACGACCACGGTCCTGATCGCCGTCCGCTTCGCCGCGGCGTCGGCCCCCGGCCGCCGGGCGATGCTCCCGAGCGTCGCCGCGACGCTCTCGCTGGGCCTCTTCACCGCGCTGCTCGCCCTCGACCTGGTGCAGGGCGGTGAGCGCACCCCGGTCGTGTCCCGGGTGCTGCTGTGGCTCGCGATCTGCTCGATCCTCGTCGTCCCGATCGCCTTCCTGGCGGGCCTGCTGCGCTCCCGGCTGGCGCGCGGCGGGCTGATCGAGGTCTTCCGCGGGCTCGGCTCGCTCGAGCCGGGCGAGCTGCGGGCCACCCTCGCCCGGGTACTGGGCGACCCCGGGCTGGTGATCGCGTACCCCGGGCCGGACGCCGGGTCCTGGGTCGACGCGGACGGCACCCCCGTCGCGCTCGAGGCCTACGCCGGCGCGGGCCCCGCCCGGTCCGTCTCCGCCGTCGAACGGGCGGGCGAGCGCGTCGCGGTGCTGGTGTACGACCCGTCCCTGGACGACGACCCCGAGCTGCTGGAGGCCGTGGGCGGGGCCGCGACCATCGCCCAGGAGAACCGGCGGCTGCGGGCCGAGGCGGACGCCCGGCTCGCGGAGCTGCTCGCCTCGCGGCGCCGGCTGCTCACCACCGCGGACGCCGAGCGACGCCGGATCGAACGCAACCTGCACGACGGCGCGCAGCAGGGCCTCGTCACCCTCGCGCTGCAGCTGTCCCTGCTCCGGCGCCAGATCCGCGAGGACCCGGCGGGCGCGGAGGCGCTCGCCGCCACCGCCGGTGAGGAGCTCGCCCGCTCGCTCGCCGAGCTGCGCGAGCTGGCCCGCGGCATCCATCCGGCGGTGCTCGACCAGGGCCTCGACGTGGCTCTGGAGACCCTCGCCCTGCGCTCGGCCGTACCGGTCACCGTGGACGCCGCCGGGCTCGCGGACGGGCCGCCGCTCCCGGGGCCGGTCGCGTTCGCCCTGTACTTCGTCGCGTCCGAGGCCCTCACCAACACCGCCAGGTACGCCGGGGCCGGTGCGGCGGAGATCCGGGTGACGCGCACGGCCACCACCGCCACGATCCGCGTCGCGGACGACGGCACCGGCGGCGCCGATCCCGCGCTGGGCACCGGCCTGCGCGGGCTGGCGGACCGGGTCGAGGCCCTCGGCGGGCATCTCACGGTCGGCCCGGGCGAGGGCGGCCCGGAAGGAACGAGGGCAGGGGGACGGTTCCAGGGGGAACGGTGGCAGGGGGAACGGTCGTCACCGCAGAGCTGCCCGTCCCCGTACGCGAGGACCATCCCGCCCGCTGACCGTCTCCGCCCGCATCCACCCCGTTGGCGGAAAGGCCACCTTCACGCCAGGATCTGGCGGGAGGGTGGCCTTGCTGCCGACCGCTCCGCCCGCCGTACGTGCGGCGCGACCGGGCTGAGCACCAGGGCGGACGGCAGGGCCCGCACCAGCTCCCGCTCCCCCGTCACCCGCACCCGGCCGTCCCGGCGGGCGGCCGCGAGCGGGACGCGCCCCTCCCAGACCTGGTAGAGCACCGAGAGCGTGGCCTCCACGAGGACGTCCACCTCGAAGCCGGGGTCGGTGAAGCACAGCGACACCTCACCCGCCTCGACGACCAGCCAGTAGCGCCGGCGCTTCCCCTCCGGCAGGACGACGTGGATCACCACCCGCGGCCGGCCGAAGGCGGCGGCGTCGATGCCCGCCCGGATCTGCCACAGCAGCACGACGGGATCGAGCTCGTCCGGGCGCGGCTCGCCGAACGCCCAGCGCGCACCCCACTCGGCCAGCCCGAAGACGACGTCGCGCAGCCCCTCGCACGCCTCCGTCGGGAGGTACTCGCCGCCCTGGTGGACGACCAGGCCGTCGCGTTCGAGCTGGTCGAGCCGCTTCGACAGCAGGCCGCGGGAGAGCCGGGGAAGCCCGCGGGAGAGCTCGTTGAACCGGGTCGTCCCCACCAGCAGGTCCCGGATGATCAACAGGGTCCAGCGGTCGCCCAGCACCTCCAGCGACCGGGTGATGGGGCAGTACTGCCCGTAGCGCGCCATCCGGACGATGGTGCCCCGGGTTCAGAAGCTGCACTATCCGGCGAACAGCGGCTTTCCTAGCGTCGCCAGGCATGACGCTCACACCCGAGATGACCCTGTCCACCGGCGCGATCACCGCGGACGACGCCGTCGCACTCGCTGCGAGGATCGGCCGCGCCGCCGCGCCGCACGAGGCCGCGCACGATCGTGACGCCACGTTCGTCGCGGAGGCCTACGCCGCGATGGCCGAGCACGGCTACCTGCGGATGGCCGTGCCCGTCGAGCTCGGCGGGCTCGGGGCCGGGATGCGGGAGGTCGTGCTCGCCCAGCGCGAGCTCGCCCGGCACTCCGGCTCCGCCGCCCTCGCCTCGACGATGCACCTGTACCTGACGTTCGTGCAGTGCTG
The DNA here is from genome assembly GCA_025869365.1 of Pseudonocardia sp. Lineage (GTDB taxonomy): Bacteria > Actinomycetota > Actinomycetes > Mycobacteriales > Pseudonocardiaceae > Pseudonocardia. Next base: position 6,663 of record JAOZVV010000094.1, on the reverse strand, counting down.
GCGGCGCAGACGGGGCGCCCCGGACGCCGTGGGGGTGTTGCGCAGGATCGCCACGGAGGGGTTGGTGATGGCGACCAGCGGCGGTTCGGACTGGGTGAGCCCGACGACGACGGCGACCGAGGTCGAGGGCGGCTTCCGGTTCAGCGGTCGCAAGGACTTCTGCACGCAGGCACCGGTCGCGGGCGTGCTCTCGACGTCCGCGACGCTGGGCCCACCGGGACCCGACGCCGTCGTCCTGCACGCGGGGGTGCCGCTGTCCTCGCCGGGCATCACGCTCGTCGAGACGTGGGACACCCTCGGGATGCGGGGCACCGCCAGCCACAGCCTGGTCTTCGAGGACGTGTTCGTGCCCACGGAGAAGATCGTCGGGCGCCGGCCCTACGGGGTGCTGACCGGACCGCTGCTCGTCGCCGCGATCCACTTCGCCCCGCTCGCCGCCGCGGCGTACCTCGGGGTGGCGGACGGGGCCTGCGCCGAGACCGCCCGGGTGCTCGCGGGCCGGGGCGGCGAGCGCCCCCGGCAGCTCGGTGAGATGCGGGCCCGGCTGCGGGTGGCGTGGTGGGCGCTGCTCGCCGCGGTCGAGGAGATCGGGCCGGACCCCGCCGCCGACGACGACGTGCTCGCCACGGTGATGACGGCGAAGCGGCACGCCGTCCTGGAGGCGCGGGCCGTGGTGGATCTCGCCCTCGAGGCCGTCGGGGGTGCGGCGTTCTTCCGCACCTCCCCGCTGGAGCGGGCCTACCGGGACGTGCGGGGCGGACCCTTCCACCCGCTCACCCCGGAGGCGACCCTCGCCCTCCTCGCCCGCTGACGCGCCCTTCCCGACTTCAGGAAAGCCACATTCATGTAAGGATTCTTCATGAATGTGGCTTTCCTGAACCGCGGCAACAGTTACTCGTGAGTGGTGGCGGCCGCGGCGAACTGGGCGTTGTAGAGGGTGTAGTACGCCCCGCGGGCCTCCAGCAGCTCCTCGTGGGTGCCCTGCTCCACGATGCTCCCCGCCTCCATGACGAGGATCAGGTTCGCGTCCCGGATGGTGGAGAGCCGGTGGGCGATCACGAAGCTGGTGCGGTCCGTGCGCAGGGCCGCCATCGCCCGCTGCACCAGGAGCTCGGTGCGCGTGTCCACGGAGCTGGTCGCCTCGTCCAGGATCAGCAGCGACGGATCGGCGAGGAACGCCCGCGCGATCGTGATCAGCTGCTTCTCCCCCGCGCTGACGTTGCTGCCCTCCTCGTCGATCACCGTGTCGTAGCCGTCCGGCAGGCTGCGGACGAACCGGTCCACGTAGGTGGCCCTCGCCGCGGCGAGCAGCTGCTCCTCCGTGGCGTCCGGGTTGCCGTAGGCGATGTTGTCCCGGATGGTGCCGCCGAACAACCAGGTGTCCTGCAGGACCATCCCGATCCCGGAACGCAGGTCCCGGCGCGTCATCGCGGCGATGTCCACGCCGTCGAGGGTGATCCGGCCGGAGTCCAGCTCGTAGAACCGCAGGATCAGGTTGACCAGCGTGGTCTTGCCCGCACCCGTCGGGCCCACGATCGCGACGGTCTGACCCGGCTCCGCGACGAGGGACAGGTCGTCGATCAGCGGGGTGTCCGGCAGGTACCGGAAGGCGACGTGCTCGAACGCCACCCTGCCGTGGCGGTCCGTCCGCACGCCCGGCTCGGCCGGGTCCGGGCGCTGCTCCTCGGCGTCGAGCAGCTCGAAGACCCGCTCGGCGGACGCGACGCCGGACTGCAGCAGGTTCGCCATCGACGCCACCTGGGTCAGCGGCTGGGTGAACTGCCGCGAGTACTGGATGAACGCCTGCACGTCACCCAGGCTCATCGAGCCCGACGCCACCCGCAGCCCGCCGATGACGGCCACCAGCACGTAGTTCAGGTTCCCGATGAACATCATCGACGGCATGATGATCCCGGAGATGAACTGGGCGCGGAAGCTCGCGTCGAAGAGCCGCTCGTTCTTCTCCTCGAAGCTCTGCTCCACCTCCGAGCGGCGCCCGAACACCCGCACCAGCTCGTGGCCGGTGAACGCCTCCTCGATGTGCCCGTTCAGGACCCCGGTGTTGCGCCACTGCGCCACGAACTGCTTCTGCGAGCGCTTCGCGATGGCCCGGGTCAGCCACAGCGACACCGGGATCGTGATCAGCGCGATGAGCGAGAGCAGGGGCGAGACCACGAACATCATCGCCAGCACACCGACGACGGTGAGCACGGACGTCAGCAGCTGGCTCATGGTCTGCTGCAGGCTCTGCTGCACGTTGTCGATGTCGTTGGTGACGCGGCTGAGCACCTCGCCGCGCTGCTGGCCGTCGAAGTAGCGCAGCGGCAGCCGGTTGATCTTGTCCTCGACGTCTCGGCGCAGCACGAAGACGGTGCGCTGGACGATCCCGTTGAGCAGGTAGCCCTGCAGGTAGCCGAACACCGAGGCCGCCAGGTAGATCACGACCACGCCGAGCAGCACCAGGCCGAGCGCCCGGAAGTCGATGCCCGCCCCCGGGACGACGTCCTGGACCTCGATCACGTTCGCGACCGTGTCGTTCCCGGCGGCCCGGGCCCCGGCGACGGCCTCCTCCTCGGTGATCCCGGCGGGCAGCTGCTTGCCGATGATCCCGGCGAAGATCACGTCCGTGGCGTGGCCGAGGATCTTCGGCCCGATGACGTTGAGCGCCACGCTGATCACGCCGAGCACCAGGACGGCGACCACGCCCCAGCGCTCCGGCGCGAGCCGCCCGGCCAGCCGCTTCGCGGACGGGCCGAAGTCCGAGGCCTTCTCCGCGGGCTGCCCGGCGCCGGCCCACGGCGGGCCACCCCCGCGCCGCGCCGCGGCCATCCCCCGGGCCGCCTTGACGGTGTCCTCGTCCTGTTTGGGTTTGTCCTGCGTGGTGCTCACGCGACCGCCTCCGCACTGAGCTGGGACTCGACGATCTCGACGTAGGTCGGGCAGGTCCCGAGCAGCTGCTCGTGGGTGCCGACCCCGACCACCGCGCCGTCCTCGAGCACGACGATCTGGTCCGCGTCCTGGATGGTGGACACCCGCTGGGCGACGATCACGACCGTTGCGTCCGCCGTGACCGGCCTGAGCGCCGCGCGGAGCCGGGCGTCCGTGGTGAGGTCCAGGGCGGAGAACGAGTCGTCGAAGAGGTAGACCTCGGGCTTGCGGACCAGCGCGCGGGCTATCGCGAGCCGTTGCCGCTGCCCGCCGGAGACGTTCGTGCCGCCCTGGGAGATCGGGGACTCCAACTGCTGCTCCATCGCCCGCACGAAGTCCTCGCCCTGGGCGATCCGCAGCGCCTCCCACAGCTCGTCGTCCGTCGCGTCCGGGTTGCCGTAGCGCAGGTTGCTGGCCACCGTCCCGGAGAACAGGTACGGCCGCTGCGGGACCAGCCCGATCCGCCGCCAGAGCTCCTCGGGATCGAGCTCCCGGACGTCCACGCCGTCGACCGAGACCGAGCCGCCGGTCGCGTCGAAGAGCCGCGCCACCATCGAGACCAGCGTGGTCTTGCCCGCGCCGGTGCTGCCGATGATCGCGGTGGTGCGGCCCGGCAGCGCCGTCAGCGTGACGTCGCGCAGGACGGGGGCGGCCGCGCCGGGGTAGGTGAAGGTGGCGTGGTCGAAGGTCAGCCGGCCCTCCCGGGTCAGCGGCACGACCGGGCTCGCCGGCGGGGAGACCGAGGACGTGGTGTCCAGGACCTCGATGATCCGTTCCGCGCACACCGCGGCGCGCGGGATCATGATCGCCATGAAGGTCGCCATCATGACGGCCATCAGGATCTGGAGCAGGTAGGCCAGGAACGCCGTCAGCGCCCCGATCTGCATCTGGCCGGCGTCGATGCGGGCGGCGCCGAACCACAGCACGGCCACGCCGGACACGTTCAGGATCAGCATGACGATCGGGAAGATCAGCGCCTGCAGCCGGCCCGCCTGCGTCGCGACCTCGGTGACGTCGTGGTTCGCGACGCCGAACCGCCTGGTCTCGACGGGCTCGCGGACGAACGCGCGGACGACCCGGATCCCGGTGATCTGCTCGCGCAGGATGCGGTTGACGGCGTCGATCCTGGTCTGCATCAGCCGGAACTTCGGCACCATCCGCACGATGACCAGGCCGATGGCGATCGCCAGCACCGGCACGGACACGGCCACCAGCCAGGAGAGCCCGATGTCCTCCTGCAGGGCCATGATCACCCCGCCGACGCACATGATCGGCGCGGCGACGAGCATCGTGCAGGACATCAGGACCAGCATCTGGACCTGCTGGACGTCGTTCGTCGTGCGGGTGATCAGCGACGGCGCGCCGAACCGGTTGACCTCGCGGGCGGAGAACTCGCCCACCCGGTGGAACACCGCGGCCCGCACGTCCCGGCCGAAGCCCATGCCCGTCCGCGAGCCGAAGTAGACCGCGATGATCGAGCAGACGATCTGGACCAGGGTCACCACCAGCATCCAGCCGCCGGTGCTCAGGATGTAGCCGGTGTCCCCGCGGGCGATGCCCTGGTCGATGATGTCGGCGTTGAGGCTGGGCAGGTAGAGCGCGGCCATCGTCCCCACGAGCTGCAGCGCGACGATGGCGAGCAGGGACCGGGAGAACGGCCGCAGGTACTCCCGCAGCAGGCGGATCAACATGGGCGGACCTCGGTCCCGGAGTCGTCGGTGTGGTGGTGGGCGCGGTCGGGCCGGGGTGTGTCGGGTTCGGGCCGGGCCAGCAGCCCGTCGAGCAGGATCGTGACGATCGAGGACGCGGACAGCGCCCGGCCGTCGTTGATCATCGGGTGGGACGAGGAGAAGACGAGCAGCCGCGTGACGTGCGCGAGCTCGTCGGCGGAGATCCGCAGCAGGTGCTCGTCCGGGCCGACCAGGTTCACCACGGCGGCCCGGAACCGGTCGTTGAGCGCGGCGGGCGAGGGCCGCTCGCAGCCCGTCTCCGTCTGCGGCGGCGGCCCCTGGATGCCCATCGCGTGCAGCAGCCCCATGACGCCCCGCAGCCGGGCGGCGAGGACCTCCACCGCGGCCTCGAGGCGCTCCCGCAGCGGCAGCGAGCGGTCGATCTCCTGGATCGCGCGCAGGGTCGCATCGGGATCGAGGCCCTGCCGGAGCACCGCGTTCATCAACGCCTCCTTGTCCGGGAAGACCCGGAACAGGGTGCCCTCGGCGACGTCCGCGGCCTCGGCGATCTGCCGCGTGCTGATCCCGGCCCCGTGCTCGAGCACGAGCGGGAGGGTGGCGGCGACGATCGCGGCGCGGCGGTCGTCGGGCGCCATCCGCCCGGCGCGCTGCCTTCCCGTCCCCGACGTCACGGGGCGGGACATTAGATGAGTGAACGCTCAGTACCAAATCGATTTCGCGACGGGAGAACGGCCGGGCCCGGTCCGGCGGGCCCGGTCCCGCCGGGTGAGGATCGGGACATGCCGCCGAACGCTCGCCGGACCCGTCCCGCAGGTGCCGTCGTCGCGGTGGCGACCCTCGCGGTCGGGCTCGGCAGCGTGCCCGGCTTCCTGTTCGGCTTCCTCGGTCCGGTCCTGCAGCCCGATCTCGGGATCTCCCGGGTCCAGCTCGGCGCGCTGGTCGGGGTGTTCTTCGGGGCGACGGGCCTCGGCTCGACGGTGGGCGGGGCGCTCGCCGAGCGGATGGGCGCGCGCCGCGCCGTCGCCCTGGACCTGGTGCTGGTCGGGGGCGCGCTGCTGCTCGCGGTGCTGGTCCCGGGCTACGCCTCCCTCGTCGTCGCGGCCGCGATCTCCGGGGCGGGCTACTCGCTCACCAACGCGGGCGCGAACATGGCCGTGGCGGCGAGCGTCGACCGCGCCCGGCACGGCGTCGCGATGGCGGTGAAGACGGCCGGGGTCCCGATGACGGCCGCGGTCAACTCGCTGGTCTCGGTGGGCGTCGCGAGCGTGGTCGGGTGGCGTCCCGTGCTGGCGGTGCTCGCGCCGGTCATGCTGCTGAGCGCGGTCGTCGCGCTGTGGGTGCTGCCCGAGGCGCGGAGCAGCGGCGATCCCGCGGCGGCGCTGCGGGAGGTCGATCCGGCGGACATCGGTCCGGCCGGGCACCGCCGCCGCGCGGGCCGCCTGCCCGCCGGGTTCGGGTGGTTCCCCGCGGCCGCGTTCCTGCTGGTGGCGGGCTCGCAGCCGCTGTACTCGTGGGTGGTGCCGTTCCTGCACGAGGCAGGCGGGGTGTCGCTCGGGATCGCGGGCGCGGTGACGTCCGCGGGGTCGGTCGTCGCCGTCGTGGCCATGATCGGGACGGCGCGCCGCTCGGACCGGATCGGCGGGACGAAGCTCAACCGGGTCGTGGTGCTGTGCGCGATCTGCGCGGCCGGCACGCTGCTGCTCGTCCTCGGGACCGCGATGGGCCCGATCCTGACGGGCCGGCTCGTGACGGGCGCCGGGGTGATCGTGGCGACCGTCGCCCAGCTCACCGCGATCGGGCTCATGCACGCCGCGGTCGTCGCGGCGGCCCCGCACCTCGTGGGGCGGGCGTCCGGCGTCACGATGTCCGGCTACTACCTCGGCGCGCTGCTCGGTGCGCCGCTGTTCGGCCTGCTCGTCGACGTGTCCGGGTACGGCCTCGCGTGGACGGCCGGCGCGGCGATGGTGGCCGGCAGCGCGCTCTGCTTCCTGCGCTGCCGCCGCGTGGGGACGGACCGGTGATCACCGTTGCGGGCGGCGCGTCA
>JAOZVV010000093.1 GCA_025869365.1 Pseudonocardia sp. | reverse complement strand
GCGGGTTCTCGGACTTGTTGAAGCCCTCGAACTCGTTGACGTTGCGGCCGTCGTGCGCCACGGAGATACGCGCGCCCTTGCAGGCGTCGTGGCTGGACCCGCCACCGATGGAGACGAACGAGTCGCAGTCGTTCTGCTGGTAGAGGCCCACGGCGTCCATGACGTTGTAGTCCTTGGGGTTGGACTCGACCTGGTCGTAGAGCACGACCTCGAGACCGTGGTACTTCATCGACTCGACGATCTTGTGGACGATGTCGGTGCCGCGCAGCCCCGAGGTCATCACGAGCGTCTTCTCGAAGCCCAGCTTGAGGGCCTCCGGGCCGATCATCTCGTGCGCGCCCGGCCCCATCAGAGCCTTCGGGAACGGGTGGAACTCCTTGAGCGGGAACGGCTTCAACAGCTCGTCGACCTGCATGGCAGCCCTTTCTGGTGCAGGTGGATCTCGGTCGACGGGGACGCTAGGACCGCAGTGACGGCGCGCACAGGGGGTCGACGGCCAAACCGTCGAGAGGTGGGGGCAGAAACCGTCGGGTCGGACAGGCACGCACGGCGCGGACGGCGGGGATCACCTCGGCGACCCGGACGGCCCGCCGGCTCGGCTACCCCTGGCGGCCCGCCGGCTCGGCTACCCCTGGCGGCCCGCCGCCCACGACTCGTCCACGACCGTGAACCCGCGGCGGGAGTACCAGTGCCGGGGCCAGTCCTCGGCGAGGGCGTCGAGGGCCAGCAGGTCGCATCCCGCGGCCTCCGCCACGGCGATCGCGCCCCGGAGCAGGGCGTCCCCGTACCCCTTCCCGCGCTGGTCCGTCGCCGTCTCGACCGCGTCGAGGACGGCCGTGGCGCCGTCGATCGCGCACGCCGCGGCCGCGACCACCGTGCCCTCGGGGTCCCGCACCGCGAGGTAGCGCACGTCGACGCCCTGGTCGTCCACGGGGTAGCGGTCCGGCAGCCGCAGCCGCTGCGGGTCGTCCACGGGCAGGTCCGTGCGCCACGCGTCGGTCCAGACCCGGCGGACCTCGGCGAGCGTCGCCGGCCCGGCCTGCGGTCCCGGCCCCGGCCCGCTCCCGAGCCGCCGCACCATCACCACCTCGTGCTGCACCCACCAGCCACTGCGGCCCAGCTCGCGCGCCACCGGGCCCGGGTCGGGCCCCCGCAGCGTCGCGCAGCGGTGGGAGCGGCCGGCGCCGCCGAGCACCCGGTCCGCCTCGGCGCGGATGTCCTGCGCGGCCGTCATGTCGTCGACGAGGAGCTGGTTGCACGCGTGCGACCACGGCACGTCCGCCTGCAGCACGGCCACGCCGCCGGTCACCGGGACCTCGGTCGTCGCGATCCGGCGGGGCATCGAGTCCGCGTAGGCCTGCAGGCGGGCGGCGTGGTCCGCGCGGGCCGGAGGTGCGGGCGGGGCGTCGAACCCGCCGTCGCGACGGGGTCGGAAGGTCTGCACGGCGACCACCGCGGAGGTCGGCACCGGGCCGTAGGCGTGCGGGAAGCGCATCGACGCCGGATCTCCGGGCACCCCCGGCTCCCACCGGATCGCGATCCCGGCGGCCTCGACCGAGGCGCCGTCGACGGCGAGCAGCAGCAGGTCCCGGCGGTCGTGGAACAGGCGGTCCGCGGGGAGGGCGACCTGCTCGTGCGTCGAGAGGTGGACGAAGCCGACGTCGGCGAGCGAGACCGGCGCGATCGCCCCGTGGGACAGGTACGCGCGCCACTCGCCGGGGGTCGCCAGGTGCAGGAGGACGGCCGGTTCGGTCACGGTGCTGAATATGCCGGTCCCCCGCGCGCGGGCAACGTGGGGTCGGTCTCGTCGCGGCCATCGGGTGACGAGGCCGCGTCCCGTCCGATCGGAGGGGCGCCCCGGGTCAAGTCTTGCGTTCCGGCACCCAGTGCCAATACTGTCCGAACGGCTGCCCGGCAGCATCCACAGCGTCGTTCACAGGAGGTTGACCCATGGCTTCGACTGACCAGAACGTGTCCGTGTCCGAGGACTCCGTACCGGTGGTCGAGGAGACCCTGGTCGAGGAGGTCTCCATCGACGGTATGTGCGGTGTCTACTAAGGACGTCGCTGCGGCCGCCGGTCCCGGGGTCGACTTCGATCCCGGGACCGCGTACCGCTGCAGCACGCAGGTGTCGCTGAGACCCGAGCCGTTCGGCGCGCTCGTCTACCACTTCGGCACCCGCAAGCTCTCGTTCCTCAAGACCCCGCAGCTGGTGGAGGTCGTGAAGGGCCTGGAGCACCACCCGGACGTCCACGCCGCCGTCGAGGCCGCGGGGGTCGCCGAGGCGGAGCGCCCGGCCTATCTCCGGGCCCTCGCCGGACTCGCCGCGTCCGGGACCATCGAGCCCCGATCCTGACGCCCTTCCCACCACCGCACGGCCCGACCCACCGGAGTGCCCCGTGAAGCTGGTCGATCATTTCCAGTACGGCCTGAACGCCCCCATCTGTCTGACCTGGGAGCTCACCTACGCCTGCAACCTGGCGTGCGTGCACTGCCTGTCGTCCTCCGGCCGCCGGGACCCCCGGGAGCTGTCGACGGAGGAGGCCAAGGCCGTCATCGACGAGCTGCAGCGGATGCAGGTCTTCTACATCAACATCGGTGGTGGTGAGCCCACGGTGCGCCCGGACTTCTGGGAGCTCCTGGACTACTCGATCGCCCACAACGTCGGGGTCAAGTTCTCGACCAACGGCATCAAGATCGACAAGGCGCGGGCCGCGCAGCTGGCGAAGACGGACTACGTCGACATCCAGATCTCCCTCGACGGCGCGACCGCCGAGGTCAACGACTACGTCCGCGGCCCGGGGTCCTTCGACACCGCGATCCGCGCGCTGGAGAACCTGGCCGAGGCCGGGTTCGCGCAGCCGAAGATCTCGGTCGTCATGACCCGGCAGAACGTCGACCAGCTCGACGAGTTCAAGGCCATCGCGGACAAGTACGGCGCCCAGCTGCGGATCACCCGCATGCGCCCGTCGGGCCGCGGCGCGGACGTCTGGGACGAGCTGCACCCGCTGCCGTCGCAGCAGAAGCAGATGTACGACTGGCTGGTGGACCGCGGGGACCAGGTCCTCACCGGGGACTCCTTCTTCCACCTCTCGGCGTTCGGCGAGGCCCTGCCCGGGCTCAACCTGTGCGGCGCCGGTCGCGTGGTCTGCCTGATCGACCCGGTCGGCGACGTCTACGCCTGCCCGTTCGCGATCCACGAGAACTTCCTCGCCGGCAACGTCCGGTCCGAGGGCGGCTTCCAGCAGGTGTGGGAGTCCTCGGAGCTGTTCACCGAGCTGCGCCAGCCGCAGACCGGCGGGGCCTGCGCGTCCTGCATGCACTACGACTCCTGCCAGGGCGGCTGCATGGCGGCCAAGTTCTTCACCGGCCTCCCGCTCGACGGCCCGGACCCGGAGTGCGTGCGCGGGTTCGGCGAGCAGGCCCTCGCGGCCCGGGACATGGACACCCTGATCCCGAAGTCCGACGTGGACCACTCCCGCTCGGCGCCACGGAACTCCCGTTCGGGCAAGGCGCCCGTGCCGCTCACGCTGTCCATCGCGAGGCCGGACCGGGCGTGCGAGACCAGCCCGCTCGCCGGGATGGGCGCGTCCGAGACGGACTCGGGGCTCCTCGGCATCCCGCGGGTCCCGGTCGCCGGCTCCTAACCGGCCCCAGTCCGCCGGCGCCGGACCCGATCAGGACGGGTCCGGCGCCGCGCGACCACTGTGGCGTCCCCGGTCCTGGCCATGGCCCTCGTCGACACGATCGCGCTCCGCGGTCGTCGTGCGTCCTCCCGCGTGCTCCTCGGGCCGCACGAGACCAACCTCGCGTACCGGCGGGAGATCTCGGACCGGCACGTCGCCCACTACGCCGAGCGGGCGGCCGGGGGCTGCGGCGTGCTCGTCACCGAGATCGCCTCGGTGCATCCCTCGGACCACCCCTACGAGCGGGCCCCGCTGGCCGCGGACTGCGGTCCGGGCTGGTCGGACGTGGTCCGGGCCTGCCGCCCGCACGGCTCCCTGGTGCTGGCCGGGCTCGGACACGCCGGGGCGCAGGGCTCGACGGCGTACTCGCAGCGGGCGCTCTGGAGCCCGTCCCGGGTGATGGACGTCGTGAGCCGCGAGGTCCCGCAGGTCATGGAGCCCGCCGAGCTCGACGCGCTGGTCGCCGGGTTCGGGTCGGCCGCCGCGGTGGCCGTCGGGGCGGACCTGGACGGGGTCGAGATCAACGCGGGGCAGCACTCGCTGCTGCGGCAGTTCCTCTCCGGGCTGACCAACCACCGGAGGGACGGGTACGGGACGGACCGCGGCCTCCTGCTCCGGCGGGTCCTGGGCGCGGTCCGGGCGGTGCTCGGCGAGGACCGGGTGCTCGGCCTGCGGCTCTGCGTCGACGAGCTCGCGCCGTGGGCGGGGATCACGCCCGCCGCCTCGCTCGACCTGCTGCGGACCCTCGCCGTCGACTACGTCGTGCCCGTCCGCGGCTCCGGCCTGACCGTCTCCGCCACCCGCCCGGACCTGCACACCCCGCCCGGCTTCAACCGCGGGCTCGCCGCCCTCGTGCGCTCCGCGGTGGAGGTCCCGGTGGTGCTGCAGGGCAGCGTGGTGGACCCGGAGATGGCGGCCGCCGCCCTCGCCGACGGGACCTGCGACCTCGTCGAGATGACCCGCGCCCAGATCACGGACCCGGACCTCGTCGCGCACGTGCGGGCCGGGACCCCCGAGCGGATCCGGCCCTGCACCCTGGACAACGCCGAGGCCGTGCGGGACCCCCGCAACCCCCTGCCCCCCTCCTCACCCGCGCGAGCCGGCGCGGCCCGTCGCCCGGGTCGGGAGGTCCTCGTCGTCGGGGGCGGGCCGGCGGGGATGGAGGCCGCCCGGACCGCGGCGCTGGAGGGGCACCGGGTCCGGCTCGTCGAGCGGTCCGCACAGCTGGGCGGGGCGCTGCGGCTCGCGGCCGCGGTGCACGGCCGGGCCCGGCTCGGGGTCCTGATCCCCTGGTGGGAGCGCGAGCTGGTTCGGCTCGGGGTCGCCGTGGAGCTCGGCGTCGAGGCGGGACCCGACGACCTCGACGCGTCGGACCTCGTCGTGCTGGCCACCGGATCCGTGCCCTCGCCGCCGGCGTTCGTCGCCGACGTGCCGGTGCACCCGGCGGCGGAGTTCGAGGAGGCGGTCCTGGCGGGGAGGCCCGTGCTCTCGGGGCCCGTCGTCGTGCACGACCCGATCGGGGACTGGACGGGTGTCGGGGTCGCCGAACAGGTGGCCGCCGCGGGCGTCCCGTGCTCACTGGTGACCCCGGACGCCGTCGCCGGCACCCAGCTGGGGCGCACCGGGGACCTCGCGGACGCCAACGCCCGGCTCGAACGGGCGGGCGTGCGCCGCGAGCTGTTCTCCCGGCTGCGGTCGGTGTCCGGGGGGCGGGCCACGATCGAGGACGTGGACACGGGGGAGAGCCGTGCCGTCCCGTGCGCGCTCGTGATCGACTGCGCCCACCGGCTGCCGGAGGACACGCTCTGGCGGGCCCGGCCCGGCCTGCTGCGCGTGGGGGACTGTGTCGCGCCGCGGACCCTGGCCGAGGCGGTCCGCGAGGGGCGATCGGTGGCCGTCCGCGCCCGGGCGGCACAGCCGCGATGAGGCTCTTCGACGGCCTGCGCGTCGGCCCCCTGCAGCTCCGGAACCGGATCGTGTTCACCGCGCACCTCACCGGCTACGCGGTCGACGGGCTGCCCACCGCGCAGCACGCCGCCTACTACGGCGCGCGGGCCGCGGGCGGGGCCGGGCTGATCATCACCGAGGAGCACTCGGTGCACCCGGCGGACCGGCCGTACGAGAAGGTCATCCGGGGCCACGACAGCGCCGTGCTGCCGGGGTACCGCCTGATCACCGACGCCGTGCACGCCCACGGCGTCCCGGTGCTCGCCCAGCTCAACCACAACGGCGGCCAGTCGTGCGGGATGTACTCGCGGGAACCGGTGTGGGCGCCGTCGGCGATCCCGGACCCGATGTTCCGCGAGGTCCCGGTCGAGATGGGTGCGCGCGAGATCGACGAGGTGATCGACGGCTACGCCCGCACCGCCGCGCACTGCGTCGAGGGCGGGTTCGACGGCGTCGAGCTGCAGTGTTCGCACGCCTCCCTGCTGCGGCAGTTCCTCTCGCCCGCGACGAACCGGCGCACCGACGGCTACGGCGGGACCCTCGAGAACCGCGCCCGGCTCGTGCTCGAGGTGATCGCCGCCGTCCGGGCGGTGCTCGGACCGGACAAGGCCCTCGGGGTCCGGATCGGCGCGGACGAGCGGGTCGAAGGCGGTATCGGCCTCGACGAGGGCGTCGCCCTCGCGCGGCTGCTGGAGGCCACCGGGAACCTCGACCACGTGAACACCTCGATCGGGGTCGCGACCGCGTCGCTGTACCTGATCGAGGCGTCCATGCACACGCCGCCGAACTACGCGACGTTCATCCCGTCCGCGATCCGCAGGGCCGTCCGGCTTCCGGTGATCGCCGTCGGCCGGTTCACCGAGCCCGCGCAGGCGGAGCAGGCGCTCGTCGAGGGGCACTGCGACCTGGTCGGGGTGGCGCGGGGACAGATCGCGGACCCGGACTTCGCGACGAAGGCCCGCACGGGGGAGCAGGTGCGGGCGTGCGTCGGCTGCAACCAGGAGTGCGTCGGGCGGGTCGGGCTCAACCGGTGGCTCGGCTGCGTCGAGAACCCGCGGGCGGGCCGCGAGGCGACGCCGTTGCCCACCCCCGGGGTGCCGCGCCGGGTCCTCGTCGTCGGCGGGGGCCCCGCCGGGCTGCAGGCCGCGGCGACCGCCGTCTCCCGGGGGCACCGGGTCACCCTCTGCGAACGCGCCCCCGAGACGGGCGGCCAGCTCCTCCTGGCCGCGGCGGCCCCCGGGCGCGCGGAGATCGGGCTGGTGGCACGGAACCTGCGGATCGAGGGCGAGCGGGCCGGGGTGGAGTTCCGGACCGGCGTCGACGTCGACGTGGCGTACGTGCGCGCGTCGGGCCCGGACGTCGTCCTGCTCGCCACCGGATCCCGCCCGGCGCCGCCGCGGTGGCCCGGTGCGGTGAGCGTGCACGAGGTGCTCGCCGGCGCCGTTCACCCGACCGGCGACGTCCTGCTGTACGACGAGCTGGGGTTCCACCAGGCGACCTCGGTCGCCGAGCTGCTGGCGGCCCGGGACTGCCGGGTGGAGATCGTGACGCCGGGGATGGTCGCCGGGCAGGATCTCGGGATCACGCTGGACCGGGAGAACTTCCGGCGCCGGGCCCGCGCCGCCGGGATCCGGACGTCGACGGACCGGATCGTCACCGATGTCCTGCCCGAGGCGGACCGGTTCCGGGTCCGGATCCTGCGCCATCACACCGGGACGGTCGAGGAGCGGCTGGTCGACGCGGTGGTGTGCGCGGTCGCGACCGAGCCGGCGGACACCCTGTGGGCGGAGCTGCGCGACGGCCCGGTCCCGGTGCACCGGATCGGGGACTGCCTCGCGCCACGCCGGATCGACGCCGCGGTGGCCGACGGGCACCGCATCGCGGTGAACCTGTGAGGATCATCCACAGGGGAGGGCGGAACGATCCACCTGTGGACAACTCTGTGGACGGAGGGTCGGATGGCCCACATCGATGAGCTGACCTGGACCGATGTCCGGGACGGGCCGCCGCGGACGCTCGTGGTGCCCGTCGGGTCGGTGGAGCAGCACGGGCCGCACCTGCCGCTCGTCACAGATGTCGCGATCGCCGAGGTGGTCGCGCGCGGAGTGGTCGCGGACGACCCGTCGCTGGTGCTCGCCCCGGCCGTCCCGTACGGCGCGGCGGGCGAGCACGAGGGCTTCCCGGGGACCGTGTCGATCGGGCACGAGGCGCTGCGGCTGCTGCTCGTCGAGCTCGGCCGGTCCGCGTGCCGGTGGGCGTCGCGGCTGGTGTTCGTCAACGGGCACGGGGGCAACGTGGCGTCGCTGGTCGAGGCGGTGACCCGGCTGCGGTACGAGGGCCGGGACGCGGCCTGGGTGTCGTGCACGGCGCCGGGCACCCGGAGCGACGCCCACGCCGGCCGGACCGAGACCTCCCTGATGCTGGCCGTGGCGCCGGCAGCGGTCCGGGAGGACGCCGCCGAGCCCGGCACCACGACGCCGCTGCGCGAGCTGCTGCCGAGAATGCGGGCGGACGGGGTGGCCGCGATCAGCCCGAACGGCATCCTCGGCGATCCGACCGGCGCGAACGCGGAGGAGGGCCGGGCCCTCCTGGCGGCGATCACCACAGCCGTCGGCGCCGCGATCCACAGGTGGGAACCCGACGAGAAGTCCGCCCGCCTCCCCTTCTAACCCCGCGAGTCGCGGTATTTCCGTCACCGAGTCGCGCTCGATCCGGGTCACCGCTCGCTCCGAACGCCGCAGATTCACCACGACTCGGTGACGGGAATACCGCGACTCGCGGGTCAGGGGATGGCGACCAGGAAGGGGACGAGCTGCTCGGCAGAGCTGAGCGAGCCGTGCTGCCCCGGCATTCCCGAGATCACCGGCTCCGCGGTCGTGCGGGTCACTCCCGCCGCGCCGCGCATCGCGACGACCACGTCCCCGATCCGCGGGGCGATGTGCTCGCCGAGGGTGCCGAACCAGCCGGTCTCCACCGCCTCGTCCCGCGTGAGCACCCAGGCGTCGTCGCCGAGGATGCCCTGCCAGGAGGCCAGGACGTCGTCCTCCGCGCCGGGCTCGGTGTAGACGTGGCGGGCCCGCGGATCCCCGCCCAGCAGCCGGACGCCGTGCTGCAGGCCGCCGAGGACGTCCGCGTCGTAGTGCCGGGTCACCCGGACCATGCCGTGGTCCCCGGTGATCGCGAGCATGCCGTCCGGGGGCAGGCGCTCGACGATCGTCTCGACGAGCCGGTCGATCAGCCGCAGCTGCATGCGCCAGGGCAGGGAACCCGGTCCGTGCAGGTGGCCGAGGGTGTCGAGCTTCGCGTGGTAGCCGTACACGAGCCGTTGTCCCGGGCCGGCGAGGGACTCGATCACGCCGGCCGCGAGGTCGCCCATCGCGTGGACGCCGTGGAAGGTCCCGCCGCGCAGCGCCGCCCGGGTCAGCCCGGAGCCGCGGAACTCCCTCGGCACCACGGACGTCACGTGCACGCCCTCCGCCGCGGCCCGCTGCAGGACCGTCGGCCACGGCTGGACGTGCTCGGGAGGCAGGAAGTCCCGGAGATCCATCGGGTGCGGCTCGCCGTACGTGCTCCACTTCAGCGAGTCCAGCAGCGCATCGCCCGCCGCCCGGAAGCTGATCCCCACCATCCCGTGCCCGCCCGGTGGCAGCCCCGTCCCCAGCGACGACAGGCTGATCGACGTGCTCGACGGGAACCCGGCGGTCAACGGCTCGGTGGTCGCGAGCGAGGTGAGGAACGACGCGTCGGCCGAATGCTCGGCGAGGAGATCGGACCCCAGCCCGTCGACGAGCAGGAGGGCGGCGGCGCGCGCGGGCTGCAGTCCGAGATCGGTCACCATCCCGATCCCGGGGACCCCGATCGCGGCGGCGAGGGCGGGCATGACCTCGGCGAGCGAGCGCTCGCCGTAGCGGGGGAGCACAGGGTCGTCCGAGGAGCTCACCCGATGAGGGTGCCACGAGTCACGGCCGGGGGAGCCCGACTCGCGGGCCCGAGATCACGACTCGTTCGACCTCACACCCCGACTCGCGGGGTCCTGGAGCGCGACTCGCGTGGCCTCACACCCCGACTCGCGGGGTCCCAGGCCCCGACTCGCGGGGCCTCACACCCCGACTCGCAGGGTCCTGGAGCGCGACCCGCGGGACCGGAGATGCCGACCCGCGGGACCGGGAGTGCCGACCGGCGGGTGGTGGGCCGGGGGCGGCCGGCGTGTGAGGATCCTCGGGTGAGTTCCGGTCCCGACGACACCGGCCCGTCCCGTCCGGGCCCCCCGGACACCCGGCTGCCCGGCGGCTTCCGCGTCGCACTGGACCGCCGGGTCCGCAGGCTCCCCGGACGGGACGGGGGTGCCGCGCTGCTCGGCGGTGCACCTCCCCGGCTGGTGCACCTCAGCGCCGCGGCCCGGGAGGCCCTCGGGACCGCCCAGACCCTCACCGCGCGGGACCGCGTCTCCACGGCGCTGGCCAGGACCCTGCTCGACGCCGCGCTCGCCCACCCGACCCTCCCGACCCCGGCACCCCCGCGGGCGACGGACGTGACGGTCGTCGTCCCGGTGAAGGACCGCCCGCTCGGCAGGCTGCTCGCCGCCCTCCCCGCGGACCTGGGCGGGCTCGTGGTGGTCGACGACGGCGGCGCGGACCCGGAGTTCCTCGCCCACGAGGTGCACGCGGCCGGCGGGCGGGTCGTCCGGCACGAGCGGTCCAGGGGGCCCGCGGCTGCCCGCAACAGCGGCCTCGCCGCCGCCACGACCCCGTTGGTGGCGTTCCTGGACTCCGACGTCGTCCCGCTCGACGGCTGGCTCGCCCCGCTGCTGGCGCACCTCGCGGACCCGGCCGTCGGGCTCGTCGCCCCGCGGATCGTGGCGCTCCCCCCGCACCGGGGGGTGATCGGCCGCTACGAGGCCGTCCGCTCGTCACTGGACCTGGGGCCGGACCCGGCGCTGATCGTCCCGCGGTCCCGTGTCGCCTACGTCCCGAGTGCGGCACTGCTCGTGCGCAGGGCTGCGTTGGGCCGGGGCTTCGACGAGGAGATGCACGTCGCGGAGGACGTCGACCTGGTGCTGCGCCTGCACGCCGAGGGCTGGCGGCTGCGCTACGAACCGTCGGCGGAGGTCGCCCACGAGCACCGGGCGGACCTGCGCGCCTGGTGGATCCGCAAGGCCTACTACGGCACCGGCGCCGCGCCGCTCGCGCTGCGGCACCCCGGCTCGGTTCCGCCGATGGTGCTCTCGCCGTGGACCGCGGCGGTGTGCGTGCTGCTCCTGCTGCAGCGCCGCTGGGCGGGGGCGGGTGCCGCGGTGGTCACCGCCGTCGCGACGGAACGCCTGTCCCGCAAGCTGTCCCGGTTGCAGGACCCGCGCAGGTCCGCGGCGCGGCTGATCGGTCTCGGGCTGGCGGGGGCCGTCGCACAGCTCGCGTCCGGGCTGCTGCGGCACTTCTGGCCGCTGGCCGCGCTCGCGGCCCCGTTCTCGAGGCGCGCCCGCCGCGCCGTCCTCGTCGCGGCCCTGGCCGAGGGCGTCGTGGACTGGTGGTCCCACCGGGACCGGGACCCCGCGGTCAGGCCGGGTCTGCTCGGGCACCTGGTGGCCCACCGCCTCGACGATCTCGCCTACGGGGCCGGCCTCTGGTGGGGTGCGGCGCGCGCCGCCACGGTGGCGCCGCTGCTCCCGACCGGACCCGGAAAGCCGCGCCTGCGGGTCCGGACGGGTGTTCCGGCTCCTCCACCGGGGGACGAGGCCGTCCGACAGGGTTAGTCCACTCGGGTGATAAATCGACGATCGCCTTGTCGCGTGTGCGGATCTGTGTGCGGTTTCGGTCCGTGTCTGCGGATTGACTGCGGAACCGCCCTGTCGATCTCCAGCCATGGCCCGATCGCTCGGCACCTACGGGGCGCGGGCCGCCTTGCACGGGCCGATCATCGGCGGTGCAATGTGGGCGCCGCCACAACCCGTGCGCGGTTCCCGCGGGATGTCCTGAGCGGTCCGGCAGCGATGCCGATCGCGGGCGAGGAGTGAGTTCCATGGCACAGGTCCGGGTCACCGTCGACGGCGTGAACTACGCCGACGACGTCGAGCCCCGCATGCTGCTGGTGCAGTACCTGAGGGAGCGGCTGGGCAAGACCGGCACCCTCATCGGCTGCGACACGAGCAACTGCGGTGCCTGCACCGTCAGCCTGAACGGGCAGAGCGTCAAGTCCTGCTCGGTTCTGGCCGTCCAGGCCGACGGCACCGAGGTCACCACCATCGAGGGCCTCGCACGTGACGGCCAGCTCCACCCCGTGCAGAGCGCCTTCAACGAGTGTCACGGCCTGCAGTGCGGTTACTGCACGCCCGGCATGATCATGGCCGCCGTCGACCTGCTCGGGGACAACCCCGACCCCGACGAGCACGAGGTGCGCGAGGGCATCGAGGGCAACCTCTGCCGCTGCACCGGCTACCAGAACATCGTCCGCTCGGTGCAGCGCGCCGCGCAGATGATGAAGCCCGGCTCGGGTGTCACCAGCGAGCCGGCGCCCGTCGCGGGAGGCAACTGACCGACATGACGACGACCGCCGAACCCACCACACTCGAATTCGGCAAGGCCCGGACCCGCAAGGAAGACGCGCGTCTGATCACCGGCCGCAGCCGCTACACCGACTCGATCACCCTGCCCGGCATGCTCCACCTGGTCGTCGTCCGCTCGCCGCTGGCGCACGCGACGATCACCGGCGTGGACAAGTCCGCGGCGGAGAAGGCCCCGGGCGTCTTCGGCGTCTACACCGCCGCGGACCTCGGCGCCGAGGGCATCGGGCTCCCCTGCGCCTGGCCCATCACCCCGGACCAGAAGGCCCCGCCGCGTCCGCTCCTCGCCAGCACCACCGTCTCCTTCGCCGGTGAGGGCGTGGCGGTCGTGGTCGCGCGCACCGCCGGCGAGGCGAAGGACGCCGCCGAGCTCGTCGAGGTCGACTACGACCCGCTGGACCCGATCCTGGACATGGAGGCGGCCGCCCAGGACGGCGCCGCGCTCGTCCACCCGGACCTCGGCACCAACGTCTCCGCCACCTGGGTCTTCGACTCGGCCGCGGCCGGCACCGGGGACGACGTCGCCGCGGCGATCTCCGCCGCCGAGGCGGACGCGGACTCGGTCGTCGTGCGGCGCCGGTTCCGTCAGCAGCGGCTCATCCCCGCCTTCATGGAGCCCCGCTCGGTGGTCGTCGACCCCAACGGCGAGCAGGTCACCATGTGGTCCTCGACCCAGGTGCCGCACATCCTGCGCACCATGACGACGGTGACCACCGGCATCCCGGAGAGCAAGCTCCGCGTCATCGCCCCGGACGTGGGCGGCGGCTTCGGCGGCAAGATCGGCGTCGTCCCCGAGGAGATGCTGACGCTGCTGGTCGCGCAGAAGCTGCACAAGCCGGTCAAGTGGACCGAGACGCGGTCGGAGTCCCTGCTCGCCGCGCACCACGGCCGGGACCAGATCCAGGACCTCACGATCACCGCCAAGAAGGACGGCACGGTCACCGGCCTGGACGTCCACCTCTACGCGGACATGGGGGCCTACCTGGGCCTCGTCGGACCCGGTGTGCCGGTCCTCGGCGCGTTCATGTTCAACGCGATCTACAAGATCCCCGCGTACAAGTTCACCTGCACGAACGTCTTCACCAACAAGACGCTCACCGACGCCTACCGCGGCGCCGGCCGTCCGGAGGCGACGTTCGCGATCGAGCGGCTCATGGACGAGCTCGCCGTCGAGCTCGGCCGGGACCCCCTCGAGCTGCGCAAGCAGAACTGGATCTCCCACGAGGAGTTCCCGTACACCACGGTGTGCGGGCTGACCTACGACTCCGGCAACTACGAGCAGGCCACCGACCGCGCGGTCGAGCTGTTCGACTACGCCGGCCTGCGCCGTGAGCAGGAGGAGCGCCGCCGCAACGGGGACAAGGTCCAGCTCGGCATCGGCATCTCGACCTTCACCGAGATGTGCGGCCTCGCGCCGTCGCGCGTGCTGGGCTCGCTGGCGTACGGCGCGGGCGGCTGGGAGGCCGCCAGCATCCGGATGCTCGCCACCGGCAAGGTCGAGGTCATCACCGGCGCCTCCGGGCACGGACAGGGCCACGAGACGGCGTTCAGCCAGATCGTCGCGGACCAGCTCGGCGTCCCGTTCGAGGACGTCGAGGTGCTGCACGGCGACACGCAGATCTCGCCGAAGGGGCTGGACACCTACGGGTCCCGGTCGCTGGTCGTCGGCGGCATCGCGATCGTCAAGGCCGCGGAGAAGGTCGTCGCCAAGGCCAAGAAGATCGCTGCCCACCTGCTCGAGGCGTCCGAGGACGACATCGAGTTCAACGCCGGGCAGTTCACGGTCAAGGGCACCGGCCAGGGCAAGGCCATCCAGGAGATCGCGTTCGCCGCGTTCATGGCGCACGACTACCCGGAGGACATGGAGCCCTCGCTGGACTCCGACGCCGTCTACGACCCGGAGAACTTCTCCTTCCCGCACGGCACGCACCTCGCCGCGATGGAGGTCGACACCGAGACCGGCCGGGTGACCCTGCGCCACTACGTCTGTGTCGACGACGTGGGCAACGTGGTCAACCCGCTGATCGTGGAGGGCCAGGTGCACGGCGGCCTCGCCCAGGGCATCGCGCAGGCGCTGTTCGAGGAGGCCAACTACGACGACCAGGGCACGCTGGTCAACGGCACCTTCGTGGACTACACCCTGCCGTCGGCGGCGGACCTGCCCAGCTTCACCACCGAGCACGTGTCCACCCCGGCCACGTCGAACCCGCTGGGCGTCAAGGGCGTCGGCGAGGCGGGCACCATCGCCTCGACACCGGCTATCGTCAACGGTGTGATCGACGCGTTGCGGCACCTCGGGGTGAAGAACGTCGAGATGCCCTGCACCTCGCAGCGGGTCTGGCGGGCCATCCAGGACGCTCGGGGCACCGCCACCCAGGAGACCCCGGTCGACACGCACAGCCCGGGTGCCGGCCTCGGCTCCATCGACCCGAACAACCCCCAGGGAGAGATCCAGTGATCCCGTCCAAGTTCGACTACGTCAAGCCGGCGTCCGTCGATGAGGCGGTCCGTGCCCTCGTCGACGCGGGGGAGGACGCCAAGATCCTCGCCGGTGGGCAGAGCCTGCTCCCGGTGCTCCGGCTCCGGCTCGCCGCACCGTCGGTGATCATCGACCTCGGGGGCATCCCCGAGCTTCGCTCGATCTCCGAGGACGGGGACCGGATCGCCATCGGCGCGATGGCCCCGCACCACGACGTCATGCGGGACGGCCTGGTCACCCAGCACGTCGCGCTGCTCGCCCAGGCCACGGCGACGGTGGCGGACCCGCAGGTCCGCCACCGCGGCACGCTGGGCGGCGCGCTCGCGCACGCGGACCCGGCCGGCGACCTCGGCGCCGTCGCGCTGGCGCTGGAGGCCGAGTTCGTGATCGTCGGGACCTCCGGCACCCGCACGGTCACGGCCGCGGACTTCTTCGTGGACTACTTCACGACGGCGATCGGCGAGGGCGAGATCCTCACCCAGGTCCGGTTCCCGAAGTACACGGGCTGGGTCAGCCACTACGAGAAGTTCAACCGGACCGCGCAGGCCTGGTCGATGTGCGCGGTCGCGGCCGCGCTCAAGGTCGACGGCGGCACCATCTCCGAGGCCCGCATCGGCCTGACCAACATGGGCACCACCCCGCTGCGGGCTCCCGGGGTCGAGGCGGCGCTCGTCGGGCAGGCCGCCACGGCGGAGGTGGTCCGCGCCGCGGCCGAGCACGCGACGGAGGGCACGGCCGCACCGAGTGACGCGGACGCCGCCGCGGACTACCGTGAGCACTTGGCCAGGGTTCTCACCGGTCGGGCGGTTCTCACAGCCGTCGGCTGATACACGACAACCCAGTACGGTGGGACGCCCGCCCGGTCCGACCGGGCGGGCGTTCCGCCGTTACCGCCGTCATCGCACCCGGACGGGCTGCGGACGTGCGGCCCGCGACGAGGAGGCAGTACACGTGAAGCTGGAGAACAAGTTCACCATCGCAGCGCCCATCGAGGAGGCGTGGGCGGCTCTGAACAACCCCGAGACCGTCGCGCCCTGCTTCCCGGGCGCCACCCTCACCGAGTACGAGGACAACTCCTTCACCGGCACGGTGAAGGTGAAGCTCGGCCCGATCTCCCTGACTTACAAGGGCAAGGGCACCTACATCGAGCGGGACGACGCGAAGCACACGGTGGTGATCGACGCGACCGGTCGTGACTCGCGCGGCAACGGCACCGCCGCCGCGAAGGTCACCGGCTCGATGATCGCGGACGGCCCGGACAAGACCGAGGTCACGATGGTGACCGACATGTCCATCACCGGCCGGCCGGCGCAGTTCGGCCGCGGCGTGATCTCGGACGTCGCGGACAAGATCATCGGACAGTTCTCGTCCTGCCTGGCGGACAAGCTCGCGGACAAGCAGGAGGAGGCTCCGGCCCCCGCCGCGACGCCGTCCGCGAACGGGTCCACCGCGCCGTCGACCACGGGTGGCCCGGCGACCGCGCCCGCCGCGGCGGCGACCACACCGAAGCCGGTGTCGAGCC
The DNA here is from genome assembly GCA_025869365.1 of Pseudonocardia sp. Taxonomy (GTDB): domain Bacteria; phylum Actinomycetota; class Actinomycetes; order Mycobacteriales; family Pseudonocardiaceae; genus Pseudonocardia. The sequence goes on along the minus strand of JAOZVV010000093.1, from coordinate 32,595 downwards.
CCACCCGCAGCTCGATCGACGCGATCGACCTGCTGGACTCCGCGGGGGCCCCGGTGCTCAAGCGGCTCGCCCCGGTCGCCGGTGCGCTGGGCGTCCTGCTGGCGATCTTCGTGATCATCCGGCGGATCCGCGCCAGCTGATCGGCTCCCGCCCGCACCGCAGGGCCGGTATCCCCACGGGGTGCCGGCCCTGTGGCGTTCCACCGCCGGGGCGGGCGGGGTGTTGGATGGGGGCGTGCGCCCCGGACCTCGCAACGGACTGACGGACGTGACCGGCCTGCGGGTCGGACAGGCGGCGGTCGCCGGGGACGGGGCGCTCAGCGGTGTCACCGTCGTCCTCGCGCCGCCCGGCGGGGCCGCCGCGGGTGCGGACGTCCGGGGCGCCGCTCCGGGCACCCGGGAGACCGATCTGCTCGTGCCGGGCACCACGGTGGACCGGGTGCACGCGATCGTGCTGAGCGGCGGCAGCGCCTTCGGGCTGGACACCGCGGGCGGGGTGATGGCCCGGCTGGAGGCGGCGGGCGAGGGCTTCGCCGTGCCGGGCGCCGTCGTGCCGATCGTGCCCGCCGCGGTGCTCTTCGACCTGGGCCGCGGCGGCGACGTGCACGCGCGTCCGGGAGCGGCGCTCGGCGCGCACGCCGTGGACGTGGCGTCGGAGGGGGCGATCACCCAGGGCGTGGCCGGTGCCGGCACGGGCGCCGTCGTGGGCGGGCTCAAGGGCGGCGTCGGGACCGCGAGCGTGGTCCTGGAGGACGGGACGACCGTGGCGGCGCTGGTCGCGGTGAACGCGGTCGGCTCCGCCGTCGACCCGGCCACCGGCGCGCTGCTGGGCGCCCGCCTGGGCTTCCCGGGCGAGTTCCCCGCACTCCCGACGGCGGATGACGCCGTCGGGGCGCTGCGCGAGGCGGCCGACCGCAGCGGGACGCCGCGGGTGGGGACGGCGACCTCGCTGATCGTGCTGGCCACGGATGCGACGCTGGACAAGGCGGGCTGCGGCCGGCTCGCCACGATGGGCCACGACGGCCTCGCGCGCGCGGTCTCGCCCGTCCACACGATCATGGACGGGGACGCCGCGTTCGCCCTGGCGACCGGGGACCGCCCCGCGCCGCCGCCGCAGGCCCTGTTCGCCCTGCACACAGCCGCGGCGGACGTCGTGACCCGGGCCGTCGTGCACGCCGTGCTGGCTGCCACGTCGGTCACCACCCGCGCCGGTCACTGGCCGTCCTACCGCTCGCTCGCGCAGGCCTGATCACCCGTTCGTGGCGCCCGAGGGCCGCTCCAGGCGCCCTGCACCCGATACAGTTAGCAAAAGCAACTAACGGGCGACAGGGAAGAGGCATCACGGGTGACGGGGCGATCTGCGGAGTGGCACGACAGACTGGCGGCGTCCGACCCCGGTCTCAACCGCCTCACCTCCGCGGCGCGCGCGACCCTCGCCGTGGCTTCCACGTTGCTGGTGGAGTACCTGCTGGCCCAGCTCGCCGGCGTGCCGTCGATGATCCCCATGATGCTCGGCGCGATCCTCGCGTTGATGGCCTCGTTCGGCATCTCGGACCCCACGCGCGGCGGCCAGGCGATCACGATGCTGCACATCCCGCTGTTCATGGCCGGGGGCATGGCGATCGCGCTGTCCGTCGACCGCAACCGGCTCGCGTCGCTGGTCGTGTTCGTCGCCGTGATGGTCGCCGCCGTCGTGATCCGCCGGTTCGGGCCGCGCTACTTCGTCGCCGGCATGGTCGCCTTCATCGGCTACTTCTTCGCGCTGTTCCTGCAGCTGCGGGTCGAGCAGATGCCGCTCGTGCTGGCCGCGATCGCCGTCGCGACCGCCTGGGCGATGCTGCTCGCCCTCGTGCTCCTGCCGGTCCGCAACGACCGGGTGCTGCGACGGCTGGTCCGCGCGTTCGAGGCGCGGGTCCAGGCGGCCGCGGCGGCCGCGGCGGAGCTGGTCGCGGCCTCCTGCCCGCCGGACGGCCCGGCCGCCGCCCACCGGTCGGAGAAGCTGCTCGCCACCCTCAGTAGCCGGCTGGTCCGGGTCAACGAGGCCGCCCTGATCATCGACGGCCAGCTCGGGTCGCCGGGCGCGGTCGCCGGCGACGCCGCGGCCGAGGCCGTGCGCCGGGCCCTGTTCGACGGGGAGCTCGCCGCGTCGGGTGTCGCCGACGGCGCACGGCTCCTCGCCGCCTGCGGCCACCGGCTGCCGGTGCCGGTCCGGGGCCCCGCGACCTCGCTGCTCGCCGCGCTGCGCACCGGCCGCTGGGACGCCGTCGAGGACGCCGCGAGACTCCTCGAGGACGTGTCCGGGTCCCTCGTCGGCGCACTGCCCCTCGCCGCCGGGACCCAGCCGGGAGGGGTCCCGCTGGACACCGCACACGTCGTCCGGCGGATGGCCGCCTCGGCGCAGGTCCTCGTCGCGGCCCGGCGGGACTGGACCGCCGCGCCCGCCGCGGCGGACCAGTCCGGACCCGGGGCGGGCTTCGTGCCCGCGGTCCAGCTGTTCGGCGGAGCGATGCCGGGTGCGGCGAAGACGGTCCAGGAGATGCTGGACGGCTCCGGCGGGCGATGGTGGACCCGGCTCTCGCTCTCCACCCGCCAGGCCGTGCAGGTCGGGATCGCCACCGCGCTCGCGATCGCCGTCGGGGACGCCGTCTCCGGACAGCGCTACTACTGGGCGGTGCTCGCCGCGTTCATCGCGTTCACCGGGACGGCGACCTCGGCGGAGACGGTGGCCAAGGCCGTGAACCGCGTGCTCGGCACCCTGATCGGGATCGGGCTCGCCATCCCGCTCGTCGCGCTGACCGGGCACTCGATCGAGGTCGGGCTGCCGATCGCGCTGCTGAGCATCTTCGGGGCGTTCTACCTGCTGCGGGTGTCCTACGCGCTGATGACGTTCTTCATCACGCTGCTGCTCGGCGAGCTCTACGCGCTGATCGGCACGTTCACCCCGGCGCTGATGGTGCTCCGCCTGGAGGAGACGGCGATCGGCGGCGTCATCGGCTGCGCGGTCGCGCTGCTCGTGCTGCCGACCCGGGCCGGGACCGCCGCCACCCTCGCCCGCCGGCTGATCCTCGACCAGCTGGACACCCTCCTGCAGGGCCTCGGGCGGCGGCTGCGGGACCCGGACGCGGACGTCGACCTGCACGCGGATGCCCGGGCCCTGGACGCCCGCCTGCACCAGCTCCTGGTGCTGACCAGGCCCCTGGTCCGGCCGGTGCTGTTCGCCCCGGACGCCGACCGTCAGCGACGCCTGCGGACCTACACCGCGCTCGCGCACCACGCCCGCAGGCTGGCCCACCTCGCGGAGCAGGACCGCGACCTCGACGGCGCGCGACGTGCCGTGCTCGCCTCCGCGGTCGAGGGCATCGGCGTGCTGCTGGAGGCCCTGCGCGCCGAGGACCCCCGGCCGGACCCCGTCGCCGTGACGGCGACGGCGGACCTGCTCGCCGGGATCGACGTCGCGGACCAGCGGGTCCGGGCACTGGTGCACGAGCTCGGCTACCTGCACGAGGCACTGGCGTCCCTCGGCGGATCCTCCGGCGTCGTCCTGTCCGCCGCCCCCGAGACGGGCGGGGCGCCCGTCGAGCCGGCCCGGGAGCTGGCCGGGCGGGTGGTGTCCGGCGGTGTCCCGGCGCAGGCCACGATCACCCTCGTCGACGTGCGGGGACGGCAGCGGGGGCGGGCCACGACCGCACCGGACGGCGGTTACCGGCTGACCCCGCCGGAGGCGGGGATCCACCTGCTGATCTGCACCCCCACCGGCCCGTCCGGGAGCGCGGGCGAGCCGGTCGCGGACTGGGTGCTGGTGCCGGACGGCGCCCTCGCCCACGACATCGCCCTCGACCGGCCCGATCCCGCCCGGCACCGGCCTCCCGTCGCCGGGGGCAGGGTTCAGCCGCCGGCGAAGGGCGGGAGGACGTCCACGGTGGCGCCGTGCGCCAGCACGAGGGCGCGGTCCCGCACGGCGAACTCGTCCACCAGGTAGGAGCAGCGGGGCAGCACCTTCGCCAGCTCCGCGCCGTGCCGGGCGGCGAGGGTCTCCGCGAGCCCGTCGACGGGGGGGCCCGCGGGCACCTCGACGGTCTCGTCCATGACGCCGGCGGCCGCGCGGGCCGCCGCGAAGTACCGGACCGTCAGCGTGGCCGTGCGGGTCGTGGCCGTGCGGGTCGTAGCGGTGCGGGTCGTAGCCGTGCGGGTCGTGGTGGTGCCGGGGCTCATGGCCGTCATCCTCCTCAGCCCCCGATCGCGCTCATCGGGCGGTCCGGCTGCAGGAAGCCGGGATCGTCGATGCCGTGGCCGGCGAGCTTGCCCCACATGGCGTTCCGCCAGGTGTCGGCGATCTCGCGGTCGTCCGAACCGCCGCGCAGCAGCGCCCGCAGGTCCGTCTCGGTGCGGGCGAACAGGCACGAGCGGATCTGCCCGTCCGCGGTCAGGCGGGTGCGGTCGCAGGCGCCGCAGAACGGCCGGGTGACCGAGGCGATGACGCCGACGCGGGCCGGGCCGCCGTCGACCAGGAAGCGCTCGGCCGGGGCGCCGCCGCGCTCCTCGCCGTCCGGGGTCAGGGTGAAGCGCTCGGCCAGCTTCTCCATGATCTCGCCCGCGGTGATCATCTCGGTGCGTTCCCAGCCGTGCTGGGCGTCGAGCGGCATCTGCTCGATGAACCGGAGCTCGTAGCCGTGCTCGACCGCGAAGGCGAGCAGGTCCGCCGCCTCGTCGTCGTTCATGCCGCGCAGCAGCACGGTGTTGATCTTCACCGGGGCGAGGCCGGCGGCGCGGGCGGCGGCGAGGCCGTCGAGGACGTCGCTGAGGCGGTCCCGGCGGGTGATCGTGGCGAAGCGCTCCTGGCGCAGGGTGTCCATCGAGACGTTGAGCCGGTTCACCCCGGCGGCGGCGAGCGCCTCCGCGCGGCGGGCGAGGCCGATCCCGTTGGTGGTCAACGAGATGTCCGGCCGCGGCTCGAGAGCGGCCGAGGCGGCGATGAGCTCCTCGAGACCCTTGCGCAGCAGCGGCTCGCCGCCGGTGAAGCGCAGCTCGTGGACCCCGAGGTCCCGCACCGCGATCGTGATGAGCCGCATCAGCTCCGTGTCGGTGAGCTGCTCGTCGCGGGGCATCCACTCCAGGCCCTCGGCGGGCATGCAGTAGGTGCACCGCAGGTTGCAGCGGTCCGTCAGTGAGATCCGCAGATCCGTCGCGACCCGACCGAAGGTGTCGATCAGCCTGGGGTCCTCCGGGCGGCTGGGGTCTCGGGTGGGGATCCCCTTGATCGCGGGGAGGCCGAGTTCGGTTGCCGTCACACCCCGAGCCTAGCCGTCCGCGGCGATCTCCGGCCATGACCGAAAACGCCAGGTCAGCGCGCTCCGCAGATGCGGTGGCATGGCTCGGAGCGGGGCGCAGACGCGGTCCGGTTCGGCCGGTTCGTCCTGTCCGGCCGGGGCGGCCGGACAGGACGCTTGGCCGTGGGTGACAGGTGCCGGCCGGGCTCGGTGCCGGCAGGGGCTCAGTGCCGGCCGAGCTCCTGCCGGGCGACGCTGCGGATGTGCACCTCGTCCGGGCCGTCGGCGAAGCGCAGGGCGCGGGCCCACGTGTAGAAGTAGGCCAGCGGGGTCTCGTCGCTGATCCCGGCACCGCCGTGGATCTGCATCGCCCGGTCGATCACCGTGCACGCCATCCGCGGCACGACGACCTTGATCGAGGCGATCTCGGACGCCGCGCCCTTCGCGCCGAACTTGTCGATCAGCCACGCGGTCTTGAGCACGAGCAGGCGGGCCTGCTCGATCTCCATGCGGGACAGTGCGATCTGCTCGCGCACCACGCCCTGCTCGGCCAGCGGCTTGCCGAACGCGACGCGGTCCTTGGCGCGCTTCACCATCAGCTCGACCGCACGCTCGGCCATGCCGATCAGCCGCATGCAGTGGTGGATGCGGCCGGGGCCGAGGCGGGCCTGGGCGATGGCGAAGCCGCCGCCCTCCTCGCCCAGCAGGTTCGTCGCGGGCACCCGCACGTCCGTGAGCCGCAGCTCGGAGTGCCCGTGCTGGTCCTGGTAGCCGAAGGTCGGGAGGTGGCGCAGGATCTCCAGGCCGGGGGTGTCCCTCGGCACCAGGATCATCGACTGCTGGCGGTGGCGCGGGGCGTCGACGTCGGTCTTGCCCATGACGATGAAGATCTTGCAGCGCTCGTCCGCGGCGCCGGAGATCCACCACTTGCGGCCGTTGATGACGTAGTCGTCGCCGTCACGGGTGATCAGCGTCTCGATGTTGGTGGCGTCGGAGGAGGCCACCGCGGGCTCCGTCATGGCGAACGCCGACCGGATCTCGCCCTCGAGCAGCGGGGCGAGCCACTGCTCCTTCTGCTCGGGGGTGCCGAACAGGTGCAGGGTCTCCATGTTCCCGGTGTCCGGGGCCTGGCAGTTGATGACCTCCGGCGCGATGACGGGGGACCAGCCGGACACCTCCGCCACGGCGGCGTACTCCAGGTTCGACAGGCCCGAGATGGCCGGCAGGAACAGGTTCCACAGCCCCTGGGCGCGGGCCTTGACCTTCAGCTCCTCGACGACCGGGGGCAGGTCCCACTCCTGCGGTGTGCCCCGGCGCTCGGCTCGCCAGGCGTCGTAGCCGGCTTCCGCAGGCAGCACCTCCTCGTCGAGGAAGGCGCGCATGCGCTTGGCGTAGTCGGCCGCGACGGCACTGGGTTCGAAGTCCACAGGGGCATGAGACCACAAGCACCTGCATTAAATCGCTGTGACGTATGACAGTCACTCATCCGCGGACATAGGATCCGCCGCGTGCCGCAGTTCAGGATCGCCGAAGCCGCCCGGTTGCTCGGAGTCAGTGACGACACCGTCCGTCGCTGGGTCGATGCCGGGACGCTCCCCGTGCAGCCCGACGCGTCGAACCGGAAGGTGATCGACGGCGCCGCGCTCGCCGAGTTCGCCCGGGACAACGCCCACGCGCCACCGGACCCGTCCGGGGTGCAGCGCTCCGCCCGCAACCGCCTGGTCGGGCTGGTGACCTCGGTGATCACGGACAAGGTGATGGCACAGGTCGAGATGCAGTGCGGGCCGCACCGGGTGGTGTCGCTGATGAGCAGCGAGGCCGTCCGGGACCTGGGGCTCGAACCGGGATCGCTCGCCGTCGCCGTCATCAAGTCGACGAACGTGGTGGTCGAGATCCCCGGCGGAAGCTCCTGACGCCCGCTCCCATGACCACCCACGCCCCGCGCACCCGCCGCCCGGCCCGCTCCGTCGACAGCCGGCACGACGCCGCCGTCGGCTTCCCGCGCTGGCTCTGGGTCCCTGCCGCGTTCGCGTTCGCGCTGATCGCGCTGCCGGTGCTGGGCCTGCTGCTCAAGGCGGACTGGCCGCGGATGCCGGAGCTGCTGCTGAGCGACGCGGCCCTGGACGCGCTGCGGCTCTCGCTGATCACCGCCGCGATCTCGACGCTGCTGTGCATCCTGCTGGGCGGGCCGCTGGCGGTGATCCTGGCCCGCGGCCGGATGCGGGGGCTGCGCACGCTGCGGTCGGTGGTCCTGCTCCCGCTCGTGCTGCCCCCCGTGGTCGGCGGGCTCGCGCTGCTGTTCCTGGTCGGGCGGACCGGGCTGGTCGGCCGCGGGCTCGACCTGGCCTTCGGGATCACCGTCCCGTTCACCACCGCGGCCGTCGTCCTGGCCCAGACGTTCGTGGCGCTGCCGTTCCTCGTCGTCTCCCTCGAGGGGGCGCTGCGGACCGCCGGCCGCCGCTACGAGGCCGTCGCGGCCACCCTGGGGGCCTCGCCGGGACTCGCCTTCCGCCGGGTGACGGTGCCGCTGGTGCTGCCCGGGCTCGCCTCCGGCTCGGTGCTCGCGTTCGCGCGCTGCATGGGCGAGTTCGGCGCCACGATCGCCTTCGCGGGCAGCCTGCAGGGCACGACGCGGACGCTGCCGCTGCTCGTCTACCTGGAGCGGGAGACGGACGTCGCGGGCGCCGTCGCGCTGTCGCTGCTGCTCGTGGTCGTCGCGATGATCGTGATCGTGCTGGGCCGCCCCCGCGGGACCGAGGGCCTGCTGTGAGCCTCGCCGCCCGGTTCCGGCTGGACCGGCCCGCCTTCTCGATCGACGTCGACCTCTCCGCCGAGGCCGGTGAGGTCCTGGCGGTGCTCGGCCCCAACGGCGCCGGGAAGTCGACGCTGCTCGGGGTGCTGTCCGGGCTGCTCCGCCCGGACTCCGGGGTCGTGAGGGTCGCGGACCGGGTCGTCACGGACGTCGAGGGCGGGGTGTTCGTGCCGGCGCATCGGCGCGGGGTCGGTCTGCTCGCCCAGCAGGCGCTGCTGTTCCCGCACCTCACCGCCGTCGGGAACGTGGCGTTCGGCCCGCGCGCGCAGGGCGTGCCGAGGCGCGAGGCCGAGGCGCGGGCACGGGCCCTGCTCGCCGACGTCCTGCCCAACGGGGCGTCCGAGACGCTCGCGGACCGCAAGCCCGCCCAGATGTCCGGTGGCCAGCAGCAACGGGTCGCGCTGGCCCGGGCGATCGCGCCGGGCCCGGGCCTCCTGCTGCTCGACGAGCCCCTCGCGGCCCTGGACGTCGACGCCGCGCCGGCGATGCGCTCGCTCCTGCGCCGGATGATCCGGGACGGGAAGCAGACCGCGGTGCTCGTCACCCACTCCGCCCTGGACGCCCTGGTGCTCGCGGACCGGGTGGTCGTGCTGACCGCGGGCCGTGTCGTCGAGCGCGGGCCCACCCGGGAGGTCCTGGGCCGCCCGCGCAGCGCCTTCACCGCGCGGATCGCGGGGCTGGACCTGGTGCCCGGGGTGCGCGAGGGCGACGGCCTGCGGACGTCCGACGGGGCGCTGGTCTCCGGGCGCGCGAGCGGTGAGATCGCGGCGGGGGACGATGCCGTCGCGGTGTTCCCGCCGTCGGCCGTCTCGGTGTTCGCGGACGAGCCGCACGGCAGCCCGCGCAACGTCGTCGCGGTGCGGCTGGCCGCGATCGAGCCGCGGGGGGACGTCGTCCGGCTCCGGGCCGCCCCCCGGACGGGTGGTCCCGACTGGGTGGACGGCCTCGCGGCGGATGTGACCCCGGCGGCGGTGGCGGACCTGGGCGTCGAACCGGGTTCCGACCTGTGGTTCTCCGTGAAGGCGACGGAGGTCGAGATCCACGCGGTGCCCGTCTGAGGGTCGCTCTGCGTGGCGAGGCCCCCGGAGATCGTCGGCGGATGGTGACCGCATCCGTCACAAGGGTCGCTCCAGTCACGATCGTGTGCCTGTTTCTCCCGGGTGCTCACCCGTAACGTCGCGGACTGTGACAAGGCTGAAGCGGACCGCCCTCGGGGTGCTCGCGGTCCAGGTGATCGCGGCCCTCGTGCTGTCCGGGACCGCGACCGCGTCCGAGCCGGACGCCCCGGCCGCGGTCGGCACCCCCGCCACCCCCGCCGCCGCTGCCGCCGCTGCCCCGGTGGGGGGCTTCCCGGTGGCCGCCCCGCAGGTGCCCGGGATCTCGTCGGACTACGTGGTGCTCGCCCGGGACGCGGGGGAGGCGCTGGCCGCGGCCCAGGCCGTCGGGGCACAGGTGACCCGGAGCTACCGGAGTGCCTTCACCGGGTTCGCCGCCCCGTTGACGCCGCTGCAGCTCGCGAAGCTCCGCAGCCGCCCGGGCATCCTCGGCTTCGAGCAGGACCGGCGGATCGACCCGCTCGAACCCCGGCCGCCCACCACCGAGGCGACGCAGGACGATCCGGCCAACTGGGGCCTGGACCGCATCGACCAGCGGGACCTCCCCCTGGACCGCAAGTACACGACGAAGGCGACGGGCGCCGGCGTCACCGTCTACGTGCTCGACACCGGGGTCGACGTGACGCACCCGGAGTTCGGCGGCCGCGCGCAGATCGGCACCAACACCATCGACGACGACCCGCAGGACTGCGACGGGCACGGCACGGTGGTCGCGGGCATCGCCGCGTCGAAGGACTACGGGGTGGCGAAGGACGCGCAGATCCGCTCGGTGAAGGTGCTCGACTGCCAGGGCTCCGGCACGCTGTCCTCGCTGCTCGCGGGGATCGACTGGGTGCTGGGCAACCATGCGGGCGGGCCGGCGGTCGCCGTGATGTCCTGGAGCTACGGGCCGTCGGACACGCTGCTCTCGGCCGTCACGAAGCTGGTGGACTCAGGGGTGTTCGTGGCCTCCTCGGCGGGCAACTCCGGTGCCGACGACTGCCAGGTGGCCCCGCGCGCCGCCCCCGGCGTGCTGGTGGTCGCCAACTCGACGATCGACGACCGGCGCGCCACGACGTCGAGCACCGGTCCCTGCGTGGGCCTCTACGCCCCGGGCACCCGGATCATCTCGACCACGCCGAACGGCCAGACGGCCTCCTACACGGGCACGTCGATGGCGGCACCGTTCGCGGCGGGGGTCGGGGCGCTCTACAAGCAGACCTACGGCGACGCGCCGAGCCCGACGGTCAAGAAGTGGATCCTCGACCACGCCACCCCGGGCGTCGTGGCGGGCGGGGAGACGGGCGGGACGCCGAACCTCCTCCTGAACACCGGCGGCCTGTGACCAGCCCCAGGACCACCCGCGGAGCGGAACGGTGCCGCCGCGCGCGCGGTGCGGTGCCACGCGGGCCGTCGACGGCGCGCGTGGCGCCGGAGGGCGCGCGCGGGACCGGGACCGCGGGCGTCAGCGCAGTTCCGCGAAGCCCGTGTACGGGACCAGGGCCTCCGGGATCCGCACCGAGCCGTCCGGCTGCTGGTTCTGCTCCAGGATCGCGACGAGGGTGCGGCCGACGGGCAGACCCGAGCCGTTCAGCGTGGCGGCGAAGCCCCGGGTGCCGTCCTTGGCCTTGGTGCGGATGCTCGCGCGCCGGGCCTGGAACGTGCCGAAGCTCGAGCAGGAGGAGATCTCGCGGAAGGTGTTCTGGCTCGGCAGCCACACCTCGATGTCGAACGTGGTCTCGGCCGAGAAGCCGACGTCCCCGGCGGCCAGCTTGACCACGCGGTAGGCCAGCCCGAGCTCCTGCATGACGGCCTCGGCCTGCCCGACCAGGATGTCCAGCTCGGCGCGGGCGGTGGCCGGCTCCACGATCCGGACCAGCTCGACCTTCGAGAACTCGTGCACCCGGATCAGCCCGCGGGTGTCCCGGCCGTACGAGCCGGCCTCCGAGCGGAAGCACGGCGTCTGCGCGGTGTAGGCCAGCGGGAGCTCCTCGACGGCGAGGGTCTCCTTCGCGTGCAGGTTGGTGAGCGGGACCTCGGCGGTGGGGATCAGGAACAGCTCCCGGTCCGCCACCTCGGTGCGGAACAGGTCCTGCTCGAACTTCGGCAGCTGCCCCGTCCCGGTCATCGTGGCCCGGGTGACCAGCGCGGGGACCGACCACTCGGTGTAGCCGTGCCGGGTGGTGTGCACGTCCAGGAAGAACCGCGCCAGGGCGCGCTCCAGGGCGGCGCCCTTGCCCTTGAGCACCGCGAACCGCGGGCCCGAGAGCTTGGTGGCCCGCGGCAGGTCCAGGATCCCGAGCCTCTCGCCGAGGTCCACGTGGTCCAGCGGGGTGAAGTCGAAGTGCTGCGGCTCGCCCCACGTGCGGACCTGCTCCGCGTCCGCATCGCTCGTGCCGTCCGGCAGCTCGTCCGACGGCAGGTTCGGGATGCCGAGGAGCAGCTCCTGCAGCTCGGCGTCGAGGACCTTCTGCTCCTCGTCCGCGAGCGTGATCGTCGCCTTCATCTCCCGGGCCTTCTCGACCAGGGCCGGACGCTCCTCGGGGGAGGCACCCTTCACCGCCGAGGCCAGCCGCTTGGACTCCGCCCGGGACTCGTCGCCGCGCTGGATGGCGGCGTTGCGCCCGCACAGCAGCTTCTCGAGCGCGGCGGTGTCGAGGTGGAAGCCGCGGCGCGCGAGTTTGCGCACCGCGTCGGTCGCGGGGTCCAGCAGGACGCGGGGGTCGTGCATCCGTCGAGGGTATCGCCACCGCGCCTGTCCATTTCCGGAGCACTCCCCGTCAGGAGGGTGGCGTCACGCGGCGCGGCGTCGCAGTATGGCGACGATCACGCCGCGCGCGTGCCCGCCGACCGAGGAGCCCACCGTCGTGACCTCGCCCGCTCTTCCCTCCTACGCCTCCGGCATCTCGGACGTGCCGCTGCTCGGCGACACCATCGGGGACAACTTCGACCGAACCGTCGCGGCGGACCCGCGGCAGGAGGCGCTCGTCGAGGTGCCCACCGGGCGTCGATGGACCTACGGCGAGCTCAAGGCCGATGTCGACGCCCTCGCCCTGGGCCTGCTCGACGCCGGTGTCGAGAAGGGCGACCGGATCGGGATCTGGGCGCCGAACATGGCCGAGTGGACGCTGACCCAGTACGCGACGGCGAAGATCGGCGTGATCCTGGTCAACATCAACCCCAGCTACCGGACCCACGAGCTGGAGTACGTCCTCAAGCAGGCCGGCATCTCGGTGCTCGTCTCCGCACGGGCGTTCAAGACCTCGGACTACGCGGGGATGATCGAGGAGATCCGGGGCGGCTGCCCGGACCTGCGCTCCGTCGTGCTGATCGGTTCCCCGGAGTGGGATGCGCTGCTCGAGACCGGCCGCGGCGGCGACGCCGCGGTGCTGGCGGAGCGGCAGGCGGCGCTGTCCCCGGACGAGCCGATCAACATCCAGTACACCTCCGGCACCACGGGGTTCCCCAAGGGCGCCACCCTGAGCCACCACAACATCCTCAACAACGGCTACTTCGTGGGCCGGATCTCCGGCTACACCCCCGAGGACCGGGTCTGCATCCCGGTGCCCTTCTACCACTGCTTCGGCATGGTCATGGGCAACCTCGCGTGCACCTCCAACGGCTCCACCATGGTCATCCCGGCGCAGGGGTTCGACCCGAAGGCGACCCTGGACACCGTCGCCGCGGAGCGGTGCACCTCGCTCTACGGGGTGCCGACGATGTTCATCGCCGAGCTGAACCACCCGGATTTCGAGAGCTACGACCTCTCGAGCCTGCGGACCGGGATCATGGCGGGCTCGCCGTGCCCGGTCGAGGTGATGAAGCAGGTCGTGTCCCGGATGGGCATGGAGGAGGTGACCATCTGCTACGGCATGACGGAGACCTCCCCGGTGTCCATGCAGACCCGCCGCGAGGACTCCCTGGAGCTGCGGGTCTCCACCGTCGGCCGGGTGCACCCGCACCTGGAGATCAAGATCGTGGACCCGGACACCGGGCTGACCGTCCCGCGCGGCGAGCCGGGCGAGCTGTGCACGCGGGGCTACTCGGTGATGCTCGGCTACTGGAACGAGCCGGAGAAGACGGCCGAGTCCATCGATGCCGCGCGCTGGATGCACACCGGTGACCTGGGCGTCATGGACTCCGAGGGGTACGTGAACATCACCGGCCGGATCAAGGACATGGTCATCCGCGGCGGGGAGAACGTGTACCCGCGCGAGATCGAGGAGTTCCTCTACACCCACCCGGACATCGTCGACGCGCAGGTCATCGGGGTCCCGGACATCAAGTACGGCGAGGAGCTCTGCGCCTGGGTCAAGGTCCGCGAGGGCGCCCCGGAGATGACCGCGGCCTCGGTGCGGGAGTTCGCCACGGGCAAGCTCGCGCACTACAAGATCCCGCGCTACGTCCTCGTCGTGGACGAGTTCCCGATGACGGTGACCGGCAAGGTCCGCAAGGTCGAGATGCGGGAGAAGTCCGTGGGGCTGCTCGACCTCGGCGAGGCGGCGGCGGTCAGGAACGCCTGAAGGTCGGCGTCTTTGGGGCCGAACGCCGGTGCGCGCCCGGCTCCACGCGACTACCCTGGGGGCGAGCGCGTCCCGGTGTCGCTCGGCGAGCCCAGCCGTTGGTGCTCGCCGACCGGAGTCTCGGGGCGCGTTTGTCGTGCGCGTTGTGCACGGATGCGCGGTTCGATCGAGGAACGGGTGAGAAGCAGGTGCCGACCGGCAGGGTCAAGTGGTACGACGCCGAGAAGGGCTTCGGGTTCCTCGCCCAGGACGGTGGCGAGGACGTCTACGTCCGCAAGGCCTCGCTCCCGGCCGGGGTCGAGGCGCTGAAGGCGGGCCAGAAGGTCGAGTTCGGCATGGCCGAGGGCCGGCGCGGCCCGCAGGCGCTCTCCGTGCGCCTGGTGGAGGCGCCGCCGTCCGTCGTCGAGGCCAGGCGCCGTCCGGCGGAGGAGCTGCACGGCCTGATCGAGGACATGATCAAGCTGCTGGACTCGCGGGTGCAGCCGGACCTGCGCCGTGGCCGCTACCCGGACCGCAAGACGTCCAAGCTGGCCGCCGAGGTCGTCCGGGCGGTGGCCCGGGACCTCGACGGCTGAGGATCTCGACGGCGCGGGCACCTCGACGGCGCGGGGGCCGTCGAGGACCGACCGGCCTCAGGCGGTGGGCGTGCCCGTCACCTCCTCGCCCAGGGCCACGGTGAGGGACACGCCGAAGCGCTCGATGATGTCCCCCGCGCAGGTGCGCATCTCGGCCCACTCGGCGGACCTCGTGCTCTCCTCGTAGGCGGCCTTGTCCGGGAAGACCATCTCCGCCACCCGGTAGGTCGCCGGCTCACCGCCCTCCAGACCGTCGGACGTCAGCGTCGTGACGATCGAGGACAGGTGCGGGACGGCGGAGGCGCGGGGGACGTGGGCGGAGGCGTAGTACTCCTCGAACGCCGCGGCGTCCTCGGGCTTCGGGGCCGACCAGAACGCGTAGAGCTTGTACATACCGCAGTGCTTAACAGATGTTCAGGCCTGCGGTCGACCGCTCACGGGGTGGCGGCGCCGTCCGCGACCAGGACCCAGGTGCCGCGCGTGGGGAAGGAGACCTCGCCGGTCTCGGGGTCGATGCCCGGCGCCGCGCCCAGGAGCTGGACCTGCGCGGTGATCAGCGTGTCCGCCGGGTCCGGCAGGGTCAGCGTGTAGTCCCGCTGGGCGTTCGGGGTGAACAGCGGGCTGCGGCCGTCCGTGCGGGTGCCGTCCGGGGCGGAGTAGGAGAACACCACCGTCCACGGTGCGGTGGAGACCTCCTCGGGCACGGCGACGCGTACCCCGGTGCCCGCCGGGACCGGCAGCGTGATCCGGGCGGCCTGGTCGTCCGCGCAGTCCTTCATCTCGATGTCGCAGAACTGCGTGGGGCCGACGGTGCGCTCGGTGTCCCCGACGGTCCACGTCACCTCGGGGCTGTCCGACGCGCCGCATCCGGCGAGCAGGGCCGCGGGGGCGACGAGGAGGGCGAGAAGCAGACGGCGGGCCACGCGACCAGCCTACGGACGTCAGCCGGCGACCCGGGACGGCTCCGGTGCCGGCGCCGCCCGCACCCCGAGCCCGGGCACGAGGGTGCGGTTCTTGACCAGCATGAACGTCTGGATCCCCACGACGCCGACGACGCACGCCACCACGCAGAACCCGATCCAGAACGTGCTGTGCGGGAGCAGCACGCCGAGCGCCCCGCCGAACACCCAGGCGATCTGCAGCACCGTCTCGGAGCGCCCGAACGCCGACGCGCGGGACTCCTCGGGCAGGTCCCGCTGGATCACCGCGTCGAGGCAGACCTTGGCCAGCGCGCTCGACGTCGCCCCGACGAGGCCGACGATCGCGGCCGTGAGGATGCCCGGGAACACCGCGGCGACCACCGCCGACGCGCACGCCGCGCCGATGCAGCACAGCACCACGACCTCGGCGCGGCCGAACGACGCCCGGGAGCCGACGCCGTTGCCGAGGAAGGAGCCGACGCCCGCCGCGGCGCCGATGATGCCGATCAGGAACAGCTGCTGCTTCGGGTCCGACGCCGTCTGCTCCTTGACGACGAACGCCACGAACAGGGTCAGGAACCCGGTGAGCACCCGGACGGCGCTGTTGCCCCACAGCGCGATCAGCACGGACCGGCCGATCGGCTGCCGCTTGGCCCGCCTCGTGGTGCGCAGCTGGGCCGGGATCTCGCCGGACGTGCTCTCCACCCAGCGAGGGATCCGCAGGCACAGCCAGATGCCGACCGCGCACAGCGCCGCTGTGTAGTAGAGCGACGCGGGCGAGCCGAACATCGCCGCGACACCGGCCGCGACCCCGCCGAACACACCCCCCGCGGCCAGCCCGAACGTCGTGAGCCGCGAGTTCGTGGTGGCCAGGGTGATCCGTTCCGGCAGCACGCGCGGGGTGACCGCGGCCTTGAGCACCATGAAGGACTTGCTCAGCACCATCGTGCCGAGCGCGGCCGGGTAGAGGACCCAGTTGTCGTAGTTCAGCGCCATCACGACGGCGAGCACGGCGCGTCCGCCGAACGACACGGCCAGCGCCGCGCGGCGGCCCCGCTGCAGCTTGTCCAGCAGCGGCCCGATCACCGGCGCGACGACGGCGAACGGGGCGGCGGTGATCGCCAGGTAGAGCGCGACGTTGGTCTTGCTCTCGGCGCTCGCGGCCGCGAAGAACAGGGTGTTGGCCAGCGCGACCGCCACCGCGGCATCCACGGCGTAGGTCATCATCGTGGCGTAGGTGAGCGCGGTGAGGCCGGAGCGGTCCGCGCCGTCCGCCGTCGCGGCGCGGTGGAAGGTGTCCACCACCCGGCCGCCGAGCTGGCGGCTGCGCATGGCCGCGACCCGGGTGACCGTCAGCTTGCTCGGGATCCTGGGCTCGCCCCGGCTGCGCGACGGCTGTCCGGGCTCCGGATCGGGCTGCGGGCTCTCCGCCGCGAGTGGCGGGGGCCCGGCCGTGGTCCAGGAGACGTCCGCCCGCGGGTCGTCCGGGCCCAGGTTCGTCCGCCACGTCTCCACGCGGTCCGTCGGATGGTCGTCCGAGGGCGTGTCACCGGGGGGCCGGCCGGGGGTGGCGGGCTGGACCCGGCGGTACTCGGCGGGGTCGTAGTCCGGGTCGTCGTGCCAGGGGTAGCGGCGGTGGATCGTCGGCTCCCGGTCGATCGGCCGCGAGGAGCGCGGCGGCTGCTGCGGCGGGGGCCCGGCCTCGGCGGCCGGGTCCCGGGTGGCCTGCGGGGGCGGGACCTCGGTGAGCGGCGCCCGGGCGTCCGTCGAGGGCGCGCCGTCGACCGTCACCCAGCGCCTGCGGCCACGGCCCGGCCACCTGCTCGAGGAGGGGGTCCGCGCCATGGCCCCATTCTGCCCCGGCGATCGGGAAGCGGAGGCCTCCCGGGCGGGACGCGTCGCGGTGTCCTCCCGCGGTGGGCTCAGGAGGGGAGCCGCACCCGGAAGATCGTGGGCCAGTACTTCCCGGTGATCAGGTACTCGTCCCCGGAGACGTGGGCGATGCCGTTGAGCACGTCCGTCCCCGCACGCTGGTCCGCGGTGAGCAGCCCGGAGGCGTCGACCACCCGGTCCACGACCCCCGTGGCCGGGTCGATCCGGACGAGCCGCTCGGTGTTCCACACGTTCGCCCAGACCCGGCCGTCGACGCACTCGAGCTCGTTGAGCTCCGGCAACGGCGACCCTTCGAGGGTGACGTCCACGGTGCCGGTCTCGGCGAAGGTCACCGGATCGTGGAAGTGGAGGGTGGACGTGCCGTCCGAGCGGATCAGCCGGTCCCCGGCGTTGCACAGGCCCCAGCCCTGGGAGCCGATCGGCACCCGGCGCAGCACCGCCAGCGACGCGCGGTCCCGCTCCAGTGCGACGCCCTCGGTGTAGGTGAGCTGCCAGATCCGGTCCCCGGCGACCGTCACGCCCTCGCCGAACGCCCCGTCCGGCACCGGGGCCGACCGGCGGACCGCGCCGGTCGCCGGGTCGAGCTCCCGGAGCTCGGAGCGGTTCCGCAGGCCCGTGCCCTCGTAGAGGATCCCGCCGTCGAGCTCGAGTCCCTCGGTGAAGGCGGCGGGGTCGTGCGGGACCGTGCCGAGGACGGTGAGGCGCTGCACGGGCACCGCGTCCGCCGGTGCGGCGGCGGCACCGCACCCGGCCAGGGCCGCGACCACCAGCACCAGGACGGCGGAGCGGAGCCGGAGGGGACGCATCCGGCAGATGGTGCCGCACCGGCCCGGGTCGGACCCGGTCGGGCGCGCCGTCGGCAGGTGGCACAATCGTGCGCGTGAGCGAGCCGACGACCCCCGATCTGCCCGGATACACGGCGTCGTCCGAGACGTCGGTCGACCAGCAGCGCCTGCTCGTCGAGGCGGTGGACCTCGCGCGGGCCGCCGCCGTCGAGGAGGCGGCGTCGGAGGTGGGCGCCTCCGGTGCGGCCGCGGTCGTCGGCGAACACCTCGAGGCGCAGCGCGAAGGCGTCTCGGCGCTCACCCACTTCTTCGCCTCCGAGCTGCCCGGGTACCGGGGCTGGCGCTGGGCCGTCACGCTGGCCTGCGTCGACGCCGAGGGGCCGGTCACCGTCAGCGAGTCCGTGCTGGTCCCCGGGGACGACGCCCTCGTCGGGCCGGTCTGGGTTCCGTGGCAGGAGCGCGTGCGCCCCGGCGACCTGGGCGTCGGGGACCTGCTCCCGCCCGCACCGGACGACCACCGGCTGGTGCCGGCGTACGTGGCGTCGGAGGACCCGGCCGTCGAGGCGGTCGCGGTCGAGATCGGCCTCGGACGCACCCGCGTGCTGAGCCACGAGGGCCGTCTCGACGCCGCCGAGCGCTGGCACTCCGGCCCGCACGGCCCGTCCGCGGACATGGCCCGCTCCGCCCCGGCGGTGTGTGGGACCTGCGGGTTCTTCCTCCCGCTGGCCGGCTCGCTGAGCGCCGGCTTCGGTGTCTGCGGGAACGAGTACGCCCCCGCGGACGGCAACGCGGTGTCCGTGGAGTTCGGCTGCGGGGCGCACTCGGACGTCGTCGTCGATCAGGGGTCGGCGGTGCACGTGGGGGCCCTGGTCTACGACGACGGCGTGGACCTGGAGCCCGTTCCCGAGTCCGTCTCCTGAACGCTCCCGACCCGTACGGCACCGCCGCGCTGCGCGACGCCGTCCTCCGGGCCTGGGCCGCCTCGCCCACCCGTTTCCGGGAGGACGCGAACGCCGAGGAGGACCTGCTGCTCGGCGGGTACGCCGGGGCCTGGTTCGTCGAGCTCGCCCAGAACGCCGCGGACGCCGCCGGTTCCGGCGGCCGGCTCCGCGTCACCCTGACCGACGGCGAGCTGCGCGTCGCCAACACCGGTGCCGCGCTCGACGCGGCCGGGGTGGCCGCGCTGGCCTCGCTCCGCGCGTCCGCCAAGCGGGACGACCACGCCTCCGTCGGCCGCTTCGGCGTCGGGTTCGCCGCGGTCGTCCCGGTGTCCGACGAGCCGCGGATCGTCGCCGGGCCGGGCCTCGGCGTGCGGTTCTCCGCCGCGCGGACCGCGGAGGCGGTGGCCGGGCTCCCCGGACCCGCCGCGGAGCTCGCCCGCCGCTCCGGTCAGCTCCCCGTGCTCCGCCTCGCGTGGCCGGTCGACGCCGGCGAGCCCGCCCCGCCGGACGGCTACGACACCGAGGTCCGGCTGCCCCTGCGCCCCGGTGTCGACGGCGCCGCCCTGCTGGCCGAGGCCCGCGCGGGCGCCCCGGACCTGCTGCTCGCCCTGCCGGGCCTGGTGGAGATCACCGTCGGGGACGTCGTGGTGGGCCGCGAGGACGACGGGCCGCTCACGACGGTGGACGGCCGGGTCTGGCGGCTGGCCCGCCGCTCCGGTTCCCTGGAGAGCACCGACCAGGCCGTGGAGCAGCGGGAACGGCGTTCCTGGTCCGTGTGCTGGGCGCTCCCGGCCGACGGTGCGCTGCCGGCGGACGAGGTCCTGCACGCACCCACGGCCAGTGGGGAACGCCTCACGCTGCCCGCCCGGCTGATCGCGACGCTGCCCCTGGAACCGGACCGTCGCCGCGTCCGCGAGGGCCCGCTCGCCGAGGCCGTGATCCGCGAGGCCGCGGCGGCCTACCTGGACCTCGTCGGGTCCGTGCCCGCCCCGGCCCGCACCGCGCTGGTGCCGGAACCGGGGTTCCCGGCGTCGGCTCTGGACGGCCTGCTCCGCGAGGCCCTGCTCGACGCGCTGCGGGAGGGCGCCTGGCTGCCCGGTGCGGCCGGGGGCGACCTGGCGCCGCGCCGGGCCGAGTGGCTGGACGTCCCCGGCGCGGACGCGCTCCCGGCCCTGCTCGCCGCCGCGGATCCGGCGTTCGAGCGGCTCGTCGACGTCCCGGAGTCCGGCCTGGCGGCGCTGCAGGAGCTGGGTGTCACGCGTGTCCCGGCGGCCGAGCTGACGGAGCGGCTGCTCCGCGTCGACCGCCCGGCGAGCTGGTGGCGGGAGCTCTACGCCGCGCTCGAACCCGCCGCGGAGACCGTCCCCGGGCTCACCGAGGAGCTGCGGGCGCTGCCCGTGCCGCTGGCGGACGGGCGGCTGGCGGCCGGTGCCGCCTCCGTGTTGCTCGCCGAGCCGTCCGGTACCGGGCCGGACGCGGATCCGGCGGTGCGGGCCGTGGCGGAGCTCGGGCTGCCCGGCCTGCACGTCGCCGCGCCCGGGGCCGTCCATCCGCTGCTGGTCCGGCTCGGCGCCGGGTCGGCGGACCCCGCGTCACTGCTGGAGCACCCCGCGCTGCGGGAGGCCGTGGACAGGTCCCTGGACTGGGCCGAGAACGCTCCGCGTGGGCTGGAGGCGGGCCTCGAACCGGACCTCCTCGCCACCGCGGTCCTCGGGCTGCTCGGCGCTACCGGCGACCGCGTCACGGGGATCGGCGCGCTGGCGCTGCCGGACTCCGAGGGCGTCCCGAGCCGCGCGGACGAGCTGATGCTCCCGGACGCGGCCCTGCGCCCGCTGCTGGACCCGGACGCACCGGTCGGGATCCTGGACGCCGGCTGGGCCGCGCGGTTCCCGCGGGAGGTGCTCGTCGCCGCCGGGGTGCTGGACGGCTTCGCCGTGGTCGTGGACGAGGAACCGTTCGGGCCGGACCACGAGCTGCACGACGAGGACCGGTGGTGGGACGACCTCGAGGTCCCGCCGGCCCGGGTGGTCGCGGTGCGGGACCTGGACCTGATCGCGGACGACGCGTGGCCCGCCGCGCTCCGGCTGCTCGCCGCGGAACCGGACACGCGCGCCGCGGTGCTGCGCAGCGGCGGCTACACGCCCTGGTGGCTCGCCCGGAACGCGGTGCTCGGGGACCGGGCCCCGGCGACGTGGCGGCTGCCGTCCGCCACGGCGCTGGCCGGGCTCTACGACCCGGTCCCGGACACCGGGGTGGACGAGGCGCTGCTGGCGGCGATCGGCGTCCGCGCCGGGCTGGTCGTCGGCTCCACGGCGGATGCGGCGGACCTGCTGGCCCGCCTCGGGGACCCCGCCCGCACCCCGGACGCGGGCCTCGCCCTGGCCGCGCACGCCGCGCTGGCGGAGGCGCTCGTCGACGGGCTCGTGGACATCGACGAGCTGGCGCTGCCGGAGCGGGTCCGCTCGCTCGCGGGCAGCGTCGTCCCGGTCGACGACGCCGTCGTCCTCGACGCCCCGTGGGCCTCCGCGGTGCTGCCCGCCGACGAGCTGGTGGGCGGCGGGGACCCGGCCGCGCTGGCCGAGCTGCTCGATCTCCCGCTCGCGTCGGACGTCGTCTCGGCCGAGGTCGTCGGCGAGGGGGACCCGGTGGCCTGGTCCGCCCTGCCGGAGGTGCTGGTGGCGTGCCACACACTCGGCCTGGAGGTGCCCGCCGGTGAGCTGCGCCGGCACGACGACCTGCGGATACGGGTGCGACGACCCGTGGAGGGCGTGCGCAGCGTCCCGGCCTGGCCCGATGCCCGCGGACGCTGGCACGCGGCGGATCCGGTGCGGGCGCTGCTGGCCTCCCTGACGGGTCAGGGCGGCGGGCACACCGGTGGGTGACGCGCGGCGGGGCGTGCTAGGAAGAAGTACGTGAGAGATCAGTGGGGTCACCGACGCCCCGGTGCCCGGCCCGGCCGGGTGGCGGTGCTGTCCGTGCACACCTCGCCGATGGAGCAGCCCGGAACCGGCGACGCCGGCGGGATGAACGTCTACATCGTCGAGACCGCCGTCCGGATGGCCCGCCGCGGTGTCCCCGTCGAGATCTTCACCCGGGCCACCTCGTCGGAGCAGCCGCCCGTCTCGGAGCTCGCTCCCGGGGTGCTGGTCCGGCACGTCGCCGCGGGCCCGTTCGAGGGTCTCGGCAAGCAGGACCTGCCCAGCCAGCTCTGCGCCTTCACCGCGGGCGTGCTGCGCGCCGAGGCCCGGCACGAGCCCGGCTGGTACAGCGTCGTGCACTCCCACTACTGGCTCTCCGGCCAGGTCGGCTGGCTCGCGCGGGACCGCTGGGGGGTGCCGCTGGTGCACAGTGCGCACACCCTCGCGCGGGTCAAGAACGCCGCCCTGGCCCGGGGGGACACCCCGGAGCCGATGGTCCGGGTGATCGGCGAGGACCAGGTCGTGGCGGAGGCGGACCGGCTCGTCGCGAACACCGAGGCCGAGGCCCGGCAGCTGGTCGAGCTGTGCGGGGCGGACCCCGTGCGCACCGTCGCCATCCCGCCGGGCGTCGATCTCGAGCGCTTCCGGCCGGGGGACCGGCAGGCCTCGCGCGCGGCGCTCGGGCTGGCGCCGGACGCCGTCGTGCTCACGTTCGTCGGCCGGATCCAGCCGCTGAAGGCCCCGGACGTGCTGTTGCGGGCCGCCGCCGAGCTGCTGCACCGCGATCCCGCACTGCGGGAGCGGCTGGTGGTGCTCATCGCGGGCGGCCCCTCCGGGAGCGGGCTCACCGAGCCCAGCGCGCTGCACCGGCTCGCGGACTCGCTCGGGATCACCGACGTGATGCGCTTCCTGCCGCCGCAGGGCGCCGGGCTCACGGACGTCTACCGCGCGGCGGACGTCGTCGCGGTGCCGAGCCACAACGAGTCGTTCGGGCTGGTCGCCCTCGAGGCGCAGGCGTGCGGGACCCCGGTCGTCGCGGCGCGGGTCGGCGGGCTGCCGGTCGCCGTCGCGGACGGCCGCTCCGGGCTGCTCGTCCCCGGCCACGGCTCCGGGCAGTGGGCGGACGCGCTGGCCAGGGTCGCGCTCTCGCCGCGGCGCCGGGAGGAGCTGGCCGCCGGCGCCGTCGTCCACGCCCGGGAGTTCTCCTGGGACCGGACGACCGACGCGCTGCTGGACACCTACGCCGGCGCGGCGGAGGAGTACACCGCGCGGATGCGGGGCAGCGCGCTTGCGGGGATCATCGAAGGTCGATGACCGGAGAGGACCCGATGACCGAGAAGGACCCCGACGCCACCATCGGTGCGGCACTGACCGAGCTGGAGATCGCGCACACGCGGCGCGAGGCCGGCCAGTACCTCGTCGAGCTGCCCGGAACCAACCGCCTGCAGACCCCGACCTGGCTCCTGGTGCGGGACCGGACGCTGTTCGTGCAGGCCTTCGTGTGCCGGCAGCCGGACGAGAACCACGAGGGCGTCTACCGGTACATGTTGCAGCGCAACGCCCGCCTCTACGGCGTGCACTACGCGCTGGACCGGGTCGGGGACATCCACCTGCTCGGCCGGATCCCGCTGCACGCGGTCGACGCCGAGGAGCTGGACCGGGTCCTCGGCCAGGTCCTGGAGGCGGCGGACGGGGATTTCAACACCTTCCTCGAGCTGGGCTTCGCCTCCTCGATCCGCCGCGAGCACGCGTGGCGGACCGAGCGCGGGGAGTCGCTCGCGAACCTGAAGGCGTTCGAGCACCTCTTCTAGCCCTGGTGCGACGCGCGGGTCCTGGTGTCCCGCGCGGTGTCGACCGCGCGCGTCGCACCGGGGCGCGCGCGGGGTACCGAGCCGATCCGAGCTGATCCGCGCCCACGACCAACCGAGTTGCCCGGTTCGTCCGTCCTGGGTGCATGAGTGCAACGGGAGTGGTCCGGCAGCGGTGGTTCGCCGGGGTTCTGGTCGGGATGGTGGTGCTGGCGTCCGCGGCGGTGGTCCTGGGGGTGGCGAGCCAGGGGGGCGGCACCTCGTCGGGCGGGAGCGCGGGGGTGCCGTCGATCGGGACGCCCGGGTCCGGGCCCTCCGGCGCGGTGGGCTCCGTGTCCCCCGAGCTCGCGGCCCCCCGCAGCGGCGCCGACGCCGCGGCGCGGGAGGAGGCCCCACCGCTCCTCCCGGATCCCGGGACGGTCGGCCGTGACGTCGTGCGGAGCGCGCAGCTGACCGTCGAGGTCGCGGATCTCGCGGCCGCGGGCGGGAGCATCCGCGCGGCCGCCGCCACGGCGGGCGGGTTCGTCTCCGAGGAGTCGTCGGGGCCGGCCGGCGGCCGGATCACCCTGCGGGTCCCGGTGGACCGCCTCGACGCCGTCACGGACCGGATCGGCGCCCTGGGCACCGTCACGAACCGGTCGGGCACCACCGAGGACGCCACCGCCCAGGTCGCCGACCTCGACGGCCGGGTCGCCGCCCAGCAGGCGAGCGTCACCCGGGTGCGGCTCCTGCTCGACCGCGCGCAGACCATCGGCGAGATCGTGTCCGTCGAGTCCGAGCTGGCCCAGCGCGAGGCGGAGCTGGAGTCCCTGCAGCGCAGGCAGGCGGCGCTGAAGGACCAGACCGCGATGTCGACGGTCGAGGTCTGGCTGCGCCCGCTGCCCGTCGCCGGGGGCGATCCGACGCGGCCCACCGGGTTCCTCGGCGGGCTGGCCGCGGGCTGGTCCGGGCTCACGGCCATCGGGGGGTTCCTGGCCGGCGTCGCGGGCTTCGTCCTGCCGCTGACGCCGGTGCTCGCGGTGCTCGTCGGGCTCGGGTTCCTGGGCCGGCGGATCGTGCGCAACCGCCGGCGCGCCCGGAACCCCGCGCCCGCCGCCGACGACGGGTCCTGATCAGGCGGGCCGGGGCGCGTACATGATCACGCCGACGCCGACGAGGCAGATCGCCGCCCCGACGACGTCGAACCGGTCCGGCCGGAAGCCGTCGACCGCCATCCCCCACAGCAGCGAGCCGGCGACGAACACGCCGCCGTACGCGGCGAGGATCCGGCCGAAGTTCGCGTCCGGTTGCAGCGTCGCGACGAAGCCGTAGAGGCCCAGCGCGACGATCCCGGCGCCCATCCACAGCAGGCCGCGGTGCTCCCGGACGCCCTGCCAGACGAGCCAGGCGCCGCCGATCTCCGCCACCGCGGCGAGGACGAAGAGCGCGACCGAGCGGAGAACCGTCATGATCACCGAGCCTAACCGGATACAGTCTCCCGACCGGGTACACGGCGTGAGGACGGCAGATGGCGGCGGGGATGTTGGTTCGCAACGGGGCCGACCCGTTGTGGGCGCAGCTCCTCGCGGATCTGCGCACCCGGCTCGACGCCCACGAGTTCGACGCCGCGTTCCCCGGTGAGCTGGCCCTCGTCGCCGAGTACGGGGTCAGCCGGCACACCGTGCGTGAGGCGCTGCGCCGGCTGCGGGACGAGGGCCTGGTCGTCGCCGGGCGGGGCCGCGCGCCGCGGCTCGCGGCGCCGATGGAGATCGAGCAGCAGCTCGGCGCGATCTACAGCCTGTTCTCCGCGGTCGAGGGCGCGGGAGGCGTGCAACGCAGCGTCGTGCACACCCTGGAGGTGCGGGCGGACGGCGTGATCGCCGTGCGGCTCGGCCGCGAGGAGTCCACGCCGCTCGTCCATCTCGAACGGCTGCGCCTCGCGGACGGCGAGCCGCTGGCCGTCGACCGGGTCTGGCTGCCGCACGACCTGGCCGCACCGCTCCTGGACGTGGACTTCAGCCACACCGGTCTCTACGACGAGCTGGACCGGCTCTGCGGGATCCGGGTCGCCGGCGGCCGGGAGAACATCCGCGCGGTCGTCCCGACGGAGCCCGAGCAGCGGCTGCTGGGGGTCGGGCCCGGGGTGGCGGCCCTGGCCATCGAGCGTCTGGGCAGCTCGGGCGGCGTGCCCGTCGAGTGGCGGCACACGCTCGTGCGCGGGGACCGGTTCACGCTGACCGCCCAGTTCTCGGCCCGGGACGGCTACCAGATGGAGCTCGGCCCGAAACGGTAGGAGACGTGGCCGGCTAGATCCGGACGTGCACCCGGATGTCCGTGCCCGCCGGGTGCCGGTGGATCCGGACGAGGTCCGCGAGGCGGTTCACCAGCCACAACCCGTGGTTCTCGTGTGCCGGGCCGGGGTAGCGGCGCCCCACCAGCACGTCGGTGATCCGGCCGCCGTCCTGCAGTTCCACCCGGACCTGGCCGTCCGCGAGCCAGATCAGGAGCATCCCGGAGCAGCCCGAGTGGACGACCGTGTTGATCGCCAGTTCCTGCACGATGCGCCGCAGGTCCGCGACCCGCGCCGGGTCCATCCCGGCCGCCGTGGCCACCTCGTGCGCCCGGGCGCGGGCGGCCCGTAGACCGGTGAAGCCGTTGAGCACGAGCAGGTCCGCGTCCTCGGGCGGGGTGGAGAGCGGCCGGTCGAAGGAACGCGCGGCGACCACCGGGTCCACGTACCCCGGGCTCGTCCAGCGCCGGCTCCCGTCGCTGATGTCCGGATGGGTGCGGGTGGCGTCGGTCAGGACGGACGGAGCCAGCCGCGTGGTGTCGTACGGGCAGAGCACGTGCACGAGCGTGTCCGCGAGCGCGACGTTGATCAACGCCTCGTGCTCGGCGCACGCCGGGTACTCCTCGGCCGAGCGGCCCGCCCAGATCGGCTCGCCGACGATCCGCACCCGGTGGCCCGCGTGCTCCTCGGCGAAGGCCCGCAGCACCGTGCCGATGATGCGGCCCGGGTTGCGGCCGGCCACCGCCATGTCCGCGAGCCGGACGCGACGGGCATCCCGGCCGAGGCCCTGCCGGATCAACTCGAGGTTGCGCCCGGGGACGGCGACGAGCACCGGCTCGTCCCGCTCCAGCCCGCCGTGCACGAACTCCAGGAGGCCGGCGAGGTAGCTGGTGTCGTCGGAGTAGAAGAGGCCGTCGTGGCGCAGGCCGGCCTCCGGCGAGGCGCCGGGGCCGGGGCGCGCGACGACGGGCATGGACGAACCTCTCTCCGGTCTGGTGCGTCGCGACGGTACCGGCGACCGGCAGCCCGGACCGCCCGCCGTCATTCCCACGCGGTAGGTGGTCGCCGCCGGGACATGAGCGGTGACGCCGGGTGGGCCTTCCGGGGGAGTCCCGCTACCCCTACCGGCTACGGGGTGGCGGGTGAGGACACGCCGATGCCGCCCGGGGTCCCGGCGCCGTAGCGGGCGATCTCCGCGTCGAGGTCCAGCGGGACGGTGGTGATCGAGACCTCGGGCGGCAGCAGGGCCGCCGGCACCAGCCAGCTCACCTCGAACTCGAGCCCGTCCGGATCGTGGGCGTAGAGGGCCTTGGTGGTGCCGTGGTCCGAGGCGCCGACGAGGGCGTCCCGCTCCCGGAGCACCTCCGCGATCCGGGCCAGCTCCGCGAGCGTGTCCACCTCCCACGCGAGGTGGTAGAGCCCTACGGCGCCACGGCCGGCCGTCGTGGGCCCGGCCTCCGCACCGACGGCGAACAGGCCGAGGTCGTGGTCGTTGCTCGAGCCCTCCGCCTGCAGGAACGCGGCGCGGCCGGGGACGGACGTCACCACGCGGAAACCCAGGGCCTCGGTGTAGAAGGCCACGCTCCGCTCGACGTCGCGGACGTAGAGGACGGCGTGGTTGAGTCGCTGGACGGGCACGGGAGCTCCTATTCTGTTGAAACTTCAACAGTGACGGTACCCGGAGAAACATGAATGTTCAAGCGTGTTGTCGTACCCTCCTCCCATGGACGAGGGCCCGCGCTGGCTGACCGACGACGAGCAGGCCGCCTGGCTGGCGTTCCGGGCCGCCACCACACTGCTCGACGGAGCACTGGACAGGCAGCTGCAGCGCGAGGCCGGCATGCCCCTGGCCTACTACCAGATCCTCGCGATGCTCTCCGAGGTCCCGGGCCGCACGCTGCGGATGAGCGAGCTCGCGGACATCACGCAGAGTTCGCAGAGCCGGATCAGCCATGCGGTCGCCCGGCTGGAACGGCAGGGCTGGGTACGCCGGCGGCCCTGCCAGGACGACCGGCGCAGCACCTTCGCCGAGCTCACCCCGGCCGGGATGACCGCGTTGGCCGAGGCCGCCCCGGGGCACGTGCGCACCGTCCGGCAGAACATGTTCGACGCGCTGAGCGCGGAACAGGTCGGCCAGCTCGCCGCGATCTGCCACGCGATGCTCGGCCCGCTCACCGCGGACCCCGCGGCCCGTCCCGTCCCCGGGGCCCTGCCGGGGCGACCCGGCCCGGCCGGATGCGAGCGGGACTGATCCGCGTCACGTCACGCGCAGTCGGGCGCCGGGTTTGGCAAGCTGTCCGCCATGCCGACACTCGTACTGCTGCGCCACGGTGAGAGCGACTGGAACGTGAAGGGCCTCTTCACGGGCTGGGTCGACGTCCCGCTGTCCGAGACCGGTGTCCGCGAGGCCGTCCGCGGCGGTGAGCTGATGAAGGAGGCCGGGCTGCTGCCCGACGTCCTGCACACCTCCCTGCTGCGCCGCGCGATCTCCACCGCCAACCTCGCCCTCGACGCCGCGGACCGGCACTGGATCCCCGTCCACCGGGACTGGCGGCTCAACGAGCGGCACTACGGCGCGCTGCAGGGCAAGGACAAGAAGCAGACCCGCGACGAGTTCGGCGAGGAGCAGTTCATGACGTGGCGTCGCTCCTACGACGTCCCGCCGCCGCCGATCGAGAAGGGCTCGGAGTACTCCCAGGACGGGGACCCCCGCTACGTCGGGATCGACGCGCCGCTCACCGAATGCCTCGCCGACGTCGTCGACCGCATGCGGCCCTACTGGGACGAGGCCATCGCGCCCGACCTGCGGGCCGGCAAGGTCGTGCTGGTCACCGCCCACGGCAACTCGTTGCGGGCCCTGGTCAAGGAGCTCGACGGGATCTCGGACACCGACATCGCGGGCCTGAACATCCCCACCGGCATCCCGCTGCGCTACGACCTCGACGACGACCTGCGTCCCACCACGCCGGGCGGTGTCTACCTCGACCCGGCCGCGGCGGACGAGGCGATCAAGGGCGTCGCGAACCAGGGCCGCTGAGCTCCGCGAACCCGCAGGGCCGAGCCGCTCCCGGCCCGGCCGGGTGAACGCCGGGTGAACGAGGACGGAACTCTGCCGCGAGCGGGCGTCAGCAGGGTCACCATGGGCCGCGTGGAGCTGTGTTCTCCCACGTCGGGCTGCCTACGATGCCGCATGTGACCCTGCTGGCGTCCGTGCTGTCGGCCGTCGCCGCCCTCCTCGTCGGGGGCGCGGCCGGCCTCCTGATCGGCCGTTCCCGCTCCCGGGAGGCGGGCCGGGCGCGGCGTCCCCGGGACCGCCACGCCGTTCCCACCCTCGCCGAGCTGCTGCAGCGGGTGTTCCGCTCGGCCGGCGGCGGCACGGCCGTGCTCGGCCCGAGCGGGGACGTCGTGATGCACAACGCGCGCGCCGCCGAGCTCGGCGTGGTCCGTGACGGCAGGCCCGACGCCCGGGCCTGGGCCGCGTGCCAGCAGGTCCTCGCGGACGGCCTGGCCTGCGAGGTGGACCTCTCGCCGCTGGAGTACCGGGGACGCCGGCCCACGGCCGTCGTCGCGACCGTGCGGCCGCTGGGGGACGGGTTCACCGTCGTCGAGGCGGCGGACACCTCGGACGTCGTGCGGCTGGAGGCCACCCGGCGGGACTTCGTGGCGAACGTGTCCCACGAGCTCAAGACCCCGGTCGGCGCCGTCGGGCTGCTCGCCGAGGCGGTCCTCGACGCCGCGGACGACCCGGCGGAGGTCCACCGCTTCGCCACGAAGATCCTGCGCGAGTCCACCCGGCTCGGCTCGCTCGTCACGGAGCTGATCGCGCTGAGCCGGCTGACCGGCGCGGAGAAGCTGCCCGAGCTGGCCGCCGTGGACGTCGACGACGTCGTCGAGGAGTCCCTCGCCCGGGCCCGGCTCTCCGCGGAGGCCGCGAAGATCGAGATCACCGTCGACGAGCCGACCGGCCTCAAGGTCGACGGGGACCGGATGTTGCTGGTCACGGCGCTGGTCAACCTGGTCGAGAACGCCATCGCGTACTCCCCGGCCGAGGCCTCGGTCTCGGTCACCCGGCGGCTCGCCGGCTCCTGGATCGAGGTCGCGGTGACCGACCGCGGCATCGGGATCATGCCGGAGCACCAGGAACGCGTCTTCGAACGCTTCTTCCGCGTCGATCCCGCGCGCTCGCGGGCGACCGGCGGAACCGGGCTGGGCCTGGCCATCGTCAAGCACGTGCTCGCCAACCACGGCGGCGAAGTGCGGCTGTGGAGCAGGCTCGGCACCGGGTCCACCTTCACCATGCGGCTGCCCGTCCGCGGCGCCGACGACCCGGAGACGGACTCTCCGGAACTCCCCGATCCGGCCGACGACCTCGGCAGAGCTGGAGGACCTACATGACCAGGGTGCTGATCGTCGAGGACGAGGAGTCCTTCGCGGACCCGCTCGCCTTCCTGCTGCGCCGGGAGGGCTTCACCACCGCGGTCGCGCTCACCGGGCAGCAGGCCCTGGAGGAGTTCGACCGCAACGGCGCGGACATCGTGCTGCTCGACCTCATGCTCCCCGGGATGAGCGGCACGGACGTCTGCAAGGCCCTGCGCACCCGCTCGGCCGTCCCCGTGATCATGGTGACGGCGCGGGACAGCGAGATCGACAAGGTCGTCGGCCTGGAGCTCGGGGCCGACGACTACGTCACCAAGCCCTACTCGGCCCGCGAGCTGATCGCACGCGTGCGGGCGGTCCTGCGTCGCGGGGGTGACGGCGGGGGCGAGCCCGAGAGCGGCGGCGCCGTGCTCGAGGCGGGCCCGGTGCGGATGGACGTCGACCGGCACGTCGTGAGCGTCGGCGGGTCCGAGGTCCCGCTCCCGCTCAAGGAGTTCGACCTGCTCGAGTACCTGCTCCGCAACGCGGGCCGGGTGCTCACCCGCGGCCAGCTGATCGACCGGGTGTGGGGCGCGGACTACGTGGGGGACACCAGGACGCTCGACGTCCACGTCAAGCGGCTGCGGGCGAAGGTCGAGACGGACCCGAGCGTGCCGAAGCACCTGGTCACCGTGCGGGGCCTGGGCTACAAGTTCGAGACCTGAGCAGCGCCCGATGGCAGGATCGGAGCAGCGTGGAGGAGCTCGTCCGGAGGGTTCGGTCACGGTCGGAGAACGGCCGCGATACGGATCGGTAACCTGATCTCGTGCGCCTGGGTGTGCTCGACGTCGGTTCCAACACTGTCCATCTGCTCGTGGTGGACGCCCATCGTGGTGGGCACCCCACGCCGATGACCTCCGAGAAGGAGGAGCTCAGGCTCGCCGAGCACCTGGACCCGTCCGGGGCGCTGGACGCCTCCGGCGCGGACTCCCTCGTCGCGGCGGTGCACAAGGCCCGGGACTCCTCGGTCGCGCTGGGCTGTGACGACCTGCTGGCCTTCGCCACCTCGGCCCTGCGGGACGCCACGAACTCCGCCGCCGTGCTCGCCCGGGTCCGCGCCGAGACGGGTGTCGCGCTGGAGGTCCTGCCCGGGGAGGACGAGGCGCGCTACACCTTCCTCGCGGTCCGCCGCTGGTACGGCTGGTCCGCCGGGCGGCTCCTGGTCCTGGACATCGGCGGCGGCTCCCTCGAGCTGGCCACGGGCCGGGACGAGCACCCTGCCGCGGCCGCGTCGCTGGCGCTCGGGGCGGGCCGGCTGACGCGGGACCACTTCACGTCGGACCCGCCGAGCCGGGCCGAGGTCTCCGCGCTGCGGGACAAGCTGGACGCGGAGCTGGCCCCGATCGGCCGGGACCTGCGCCGCGAGGGCGTACCGGACCTGGCCGTCGGGACGTCCAAGACGTTCCGCTCGCTCGCCCGGCTCACCGGTGCGGTGCCGTCGAGCGCCGGGCTGCGGGCCCGGCGCACCCTCACCGACACGGGGCTGCGCCAGCTCGTGCCCTTCATCAGCCGGATGTCCTCGGAAGACGTCGCCGAGCTGGAGGGGGTGAGCGCGAGCCGGGCCCACCAGATCGTCGCCGGCGCGCTCGTCGCGGAGGCGGCGATGCGCGCGTTGAGGGTGTCGGCGCTCGACATCTGTCCGTGGGCGTTGCGAGAAGGAGTGATCCTCCGGAGGCTCGACACGCTCGATGGGTCGTCCCGGAGCGACCGCTCGGCGCAGGACGCGCCTGCAGTACTTGGACGCTTGACCTCGGACGAGGCACGGTGTAGCGGATGAGTTCAGAGACCGACCAGCCCCGTCAGCGCACGGTCGCCGAGCTGCTCGCCGAGAACGGCGGCGGCGGCACCGGTCGCCGGCGACGCCGCCGAGAGACCGACGACCCCGTCGAGACCCCGGACGGCGTGGACGCCGGCGCTTCCGGCGCGCCCCGGTCCGCCCCCGGCGGGCCGGACCGGGCAGGCGCCCCGGCCGCGCGGCCGGGTCCGAGCGAGGCCCCCCGGCCGACGGGGCGGTGGGCCGCACCCGAGCGCCCCGAGGACGGCGACGGTCCGGACCGCAACGGCGCCCCCGGTCCCGGTGCGAACGGCTCCGCCCAGGGCGGGGCGAGCGGACCGACGCAGGCCGCGGCCCGATGGACCGCCGGCGGCGCCACCGGCGTGGACCGCAACGGCCGGGTAGCCCCGGGCCCCCACGGCGCCGCCCCGAACGGTGCCGCCCCGAACGGCGCCGCCCCCAAGGGTTCCGTCCCCAACGGTGCAGGAGTGCCGACCGCCGCCGCCTACACGGGGCGCCGTCGCGCACCGGAGCCCGGCGCGGACGTCCCCGGGGAGCGCGCGGAGGTCTCGACCCGTCGCCCGCCGGCGCCGGAGCCGCA
>JAOZVV010000092.1 GCA_025869365.1 Pseudonocardia sp. | reverse complement strand
ACGTCGTCCAGCGTGCCGGGGAAGGTGATGACCCCGATGCGTGCGCTCATACCCGCGTCACCGTCCAGTCCTCGATCACCGGGTTGGCCAGCAGGTCGCCGGCGATCCGGTGCAGGGTCTCGTCGTCGACCGAGTCGTCGACCTCCAGCTCGAAGTGCTTGCCCTGCCGCACCTCGGCCACCCCGGCGACCCCGATGCGCGTCAGCGCCCGGGAGACCGCCTGGCCCTGCACGTCCAGGATCTCCGGCTTCGGCATCACATCGACCACGACTCTCGCCACGGTCGTCAAGCCTACGGTGACCGTCCTCCACCCCCGGCGGGCGCCCGGGTGAGCCTGGTGACATGCGGTGGCGCGGGGCTCCGGTGTGGAGGAGCAGCGGCCGGTCCTCGCGCGTGCTTGAGTGGCTCCCGTGCAGATCACCCACTTCGGCCACGCCTGCGTCCTGATCGACACCGGGACCGCGCGCCTGCTGATCGACCCGGGCGCGTTCTCCGCCGGTTTCGAGTCCCTGACCGGTCTGGACGCGGTCCTGGTCACCCACCAGCACTTCGACCACCTCGAGCCGGACCGGCTCCCGGACCTGCTCCGCGCCAACCCGGACGCCCGGGTGATCGTGGACCCGGGCACCGCCACGCAGCTCGAGGCGGTGGACCACGAGGTCGTCTCGCCCGGGGACTCGCTGGAGATCGCCGGCGCGCGGGTCGACGTCGTCGGGAACGGGGACCACGCGGTCATCCACGCGGACATCCCGGTCATCGCGAACAACGGCTACCTGATCGGCGACGTCTCCGGCGGCGGGAGCACCCTGCTGCACCCCGGCGACGCCTACGTGCCCCTGCCCGACGGGCACGATCCCGTCGGGACGCTGCTGCTCCCCACCGGGGCGCCGTGGCTCAAGGCGGGCGACGCCGTCGACTACCTGCGGGCGATGACCCCGCGCACCGCGGTCCCGATCCACGAGGCCGTGCTGGCGAACCCGGGCCTGCACTACGGCTTGTTCACGACCCTCGCGCCCGCGGGCACCGCGGTGACCGTCCTGGACCGCGAGACCCCCACCGCCGTCTGAGCGTCCCCCGCGGGTCGGCGCGGCGGGACGCGTTCCTCAGGCGGCCCGCCGCGCGGTGCGGGCGAGGCCCGCATACGTCGTGGGTGTCGCTCCCGCGGCCAGCACGTCGTCGACGGTGGCCAGCAGGGCCCGCACCCGGCCCGGCCTGCGCAGGTCCTTGGCCCGCATGCCGATCCGGACGAGCCCGCCGCGCTGGGCGGTGCGCCGGGCCTCGGCCCGCAGCAGCCGGCGCCGCCAGGTCTCGGCGCGGCGCCGGTCGTCGGCGGTGGGGCGGCGCTCCCCGGTCAGCCGGAAGCCCAGTGCCCGCGAGCGGATCTGCGGCTCCCCGAACACGTGCACGCCGCCCTCCTCCGCGCACACGGTGAAGCCCTGCTCCCGGGCCGCCTCGATGGTGCCCGGCGAGGCCAGCCACCGCGGCGGGACGAAGACGTCCGTACCCAGGCCCGCCGCGGTCAGCGCCCGGCGTGCCGCGGTCAGGCGCAGCCCGGCCTCGTGCCGCGGGAGCGCCGCGAACTCGGCCCGCCGCCCGATCCGCGAGCCCTGCCTGGTGGGGTCGGGGTCGTGGTCGTAGCCGTGCAGCGCCAGCGCGTCGCCCCGGCCACGGATCCACCGGACCAGCGGGTCCCCGGCCGTCAGCGGGCCGCCTTCGCCGCGCGGCTGCACGAGGTGGGTGACGGGCACGCCGCGCCAGGCCAGCTCGGCGACGAGTACACGGGCGCGGTCCACCGTGCCGGCCGGGGCGTCGGTCAGGCCGGACAGGGACACGACCAGGTCGGCGGTCATGCGCCCATCCAGCACCTGCGAGATGAACACCGCCCGGCGACGCCGTGAGCGCGGGATGGTCTCTCGGCGGCGGCTCGGGAACCGGTCACGCCCAGGTGAGGCCGGTGATCCGCTCGTAGACCTCGATGTACCGGGCGCGGACCGCGGCGATCACGTCCGGCGGCACCTCCGGCCCGGGCGCCGTCTTGTCCCAGCCGGTGGAGACCGACCACTCCCGCGCGTACTGCTTGTCGAACGAGTACTGCGGGCGGCCGGGTTCCCACTGGTCCGCGGGCCAGAAGCGGGAGGAGTCCGGGGTCAGGACCTCGTCGCCGAGGACGATCTCGCCGGACGCGTCCGTGCCGAACTCCAGCTTGGTGTCCGCGACG
Organism: Pseudonocardia sp.; assembly: GCA_025869365.1. Classification (GTDB taxonomy): domain Bacteria; phylum Actinomycetota; class Actinomycetes; order Mycobacteriales; family Pseudonocardiaceae; genus Pseudonocardia. Next base: position 7,282 of record JAOZVV010000092.1, on the reverse strand, counting down.
AGGATCCCGTTCCTCTCCGCGGTCCCGGCGCCCATCCGGTAGACGTCCAGGGTCAGGTCCCGCAGCCGGGTCGCCGTCCCGGCCCCGACGAGCGCCACGACGTCGTCGAAGGTGATCGCCTCGTCGTGCTGGCCGGCCGGCGCCTTGGAGCTGGGGGTGAAGATCGGCTCCGGCAGCCGCGAGCCGTCCTCGAGTCCCGGCGGCAGCGCGACCCCGGAGACGGTGCCGGTGCGCCGGTACTCGGTCAGCCCGCCGCCGGTCAGGTACCCGCGCGCGACGCACTCGACCGGCAGCATCTCCAGCCGCCGGCACCGGATCGCCCGCCCGGCGAACTCCTCGGGCACGTCGGTCGCGGAGATCACGTGGTGCGGCACCAGGTCCTCGATCCGGTCGAACCACCACAGCGACAGCGACGTCAGGACCGCGCCCTTGTCCGGGACGGGCGTCGGGAGGACGACGTCGTAGACCGACAGCCGGTCCGACGCGACCAGGATGATGTCCCCGCGGTCGGCGTAGATGTCGCGGACCTTGCCGGAGTGCAGCAGCTTCACAGGATCGCCCCGGGGGTGTACGCGGCGGCCTCGGGGTGCGCCTCGGTGATCGCCCCGACCTCGGCGACGACGCTCGCGACCTGCGACGTCGCCGCGCCGGTGAAGGACAACGGGTCCTTGAGCAGGCCGTCGAGCAGGCCCGCCGGGAGCCCGAGCCGCGAGTCGTCCTGCAGGCGGGCGAGCAGGTCGTTCCCGCTCTGCCCCTGCTCCCGCATCGCCAGCGCGACGCCGACGGCGTGCTCCTTGATCACCTCGTGCGCGGTCTCCCGGCCCACCCCGGCGCGGACGGCGGCCATCAGCACCTTCGTCGTGGCGAGGAACGGCAGGTAGCGGTCCAGCTCCTTCGCGATCACCGCGGGGTAGGCGCCGAACTCGTCGAGCACCGTCAGCGTGGTCTCGAAGAGGCCGTCGAGGGCGAAGAAGGCGTCCGGCAGCGCGACCCGGCGGACGACGGAGCAGAACACGTCCCCCTCGTTCCACTGGGCGCCGGCGAGCTCGGCGGCCATCGAGGCGTTGCCGCGCAGGATCACCATCAGGCCGTTGATCCGCTCCGCGGAGCGGGTGTTCATCTTGTGCGGCATCGCGCTGGAGCCGACCTGGCCGGGCTTGAAGCCCTCGGTGGCGAGCTCGACCCCGGCCATCAGCCGGATCGTCGTGGCCAGCGACGACGGACCCGCACCGAGCTGGACCAGCGCGGAGAGCACGTCGTGGTCCAGCGAGCGCGGATAGACCTGCCCGACGCTGGTGAAGACGCCGGCGAAGCCGAGGTGCTCCGCGACCCGCTCCTCGAGCTGCGCGAGCTTGGCCGCGTCCCCGTCGAGGAGGTCCAGCATGTCCTGGGCGGTGCCGACCGGCCCCTTGATCCCGCGCAGCGGGTAGCGGCCGCGCAGGTCCTCGAGCCGGGCGTACGCGACGAGCAGCTCGTCCGCCGCGGAGGCGAAGCGCTTGCCCAGCGTCGTGGCCTGCGCGGCGACGTTGTGGCTGCGCCCGGCCATGACCAGCTCCGCGTACTCCCCCGCGCGCCGGGCGAGCCGGGCGAGGACCGCGACGGTGCGGTCCCGCATCAGCTCCAGGGACAGCCGGATCTGCAGCTGCTCGACGTTCTCGGTGAGGTCCCGGCTGGTCAGGCCCTTGTGCACCTGTTCGTGGCCGGCGAGGGCGTTGAACTCCTCGATCCGGGCCTTCACGTCGTGCCGGGTGATCCGCTCGCGTTCGGCGATCGACGCCAGGTCCACCTGCTCGACGACCCGCTCGTAGTCCGCGACCGCCTGCTCCGGCACGTCGACGCCGAGGTCCCGCTGGGCGCGGAGGACCGCGATCCACAGCCGGCGCTCCAGGACGATCTTGTATTCGGGGGACCAGATCGTGACGAGCTCCGGGCTTGCGTACCGCGCGGCCAGCACATTGGGAATCACGTGCAGGAAGTCTATGCGCTCGCCCTCAGAGCACCCGGAGAAGGGCGGCGTGGGCGGCCTTGCGCGGATCGGGGTCCGCCTCGATCAGCGCCGAGAGCACCGCCCCGTCCACGACCTCGACGACGTGCCGCAGCGCGTCGGCGTCGAGGACGTGCCCGGCCCGGGCCAGCGCCTGCGCCAGGACGCCGTCGAGCTCGGTCCGCAGCTCCCGCATCAACGGCGCGAGGTACGGCCTGCGCCCGGCGCCGACGAGCCGCTCGTACCGCAGGAGCACCGCCTCGAGCCCGCCGTCCCGGGACTCCGCGCCGAGCAGCTGGTCCAGGACGAGGTCCAGCGGATCGGCCGGGCCGCCCGCGTCCAGGTGGGCGCGGCCCTCGGCGATCTCGTCCCGGCTCGTGCGTTCCACGGCGGCGGTGACCAGCTCGTCGAGGGAGCCGAAGTAGTAGGTGGTCGACGCGAGCGGCAGACCGGCGCGTTCGGCGACGGCCCGGTGCCGGATCGCGTCGAACCCGCCTTCGCGCAACAGCTCCGCCGCCGCCTCGGTGAGGGCCTGACGGCGGCGCTCGCCCTTCTCGGTGGCCACGGGAGCAGTCTTCTACAGCTGCGGCGCGAGGGCGTCCGCGAGCCCCTGGACCTGCTCCCGGAACGGCACCGCACCGCTGTCCGTCGCCGCGCGGGAGGTCACCGAGACGTACCCCCCGGACGCGGTCCCCGCGCCACCCTGCACCCAGCCGACGGCCAGGCCCGCGTCCGTCCGCGGCTCCCCGGGTGCCGTGTAGACCACGCTGAGCAGCCCGGACGCGGCACCGTCCGTGACCTCGAGGTGCACCTCCCGGCCGCGGCCGGGCCGGCAGATCATCGTCGTCGGGGCCTCGGCGGCGTCCCTCAGCCCGGGGACGGCGGCGTCGACCAGGGCCCGCAGCGCGGGGTCCTGGGCGGGCACGCAGTCCTGGCCCGTGGTCGCGCCGAGCGGCACCGGGAACGCGGCCCGCGGGGCCTCGGCGGCGCCCGCGGCGGAGTCCGTGTTCTCGCGAGCGGGCGCGGCGGCGGACGTCGTCTCCCGGTCCGACGCCGGCAGGACGGAGGCCACGACGCCGCCCCCGCCGACCAGCACGGCCGCGGCGACGACCCCGGCGACGACCTGCCGCCTGCGCCGGGTGACGCGGTGGGAGCCCGCGAGCACGTCGTCCAGGCCGAAGCCGGCCTCGGGTGGGGTGTCCGCGGCGGCCCGGAAGGCCGCGGTGAGCCGTTCGTCGGGGTTCTGCTGATCCACGTCGTCCTCCTCTCAGCCGGCCGGTCGCAGGTCGTCGAGCGCGTCGCCCAGGACGGCCCGCAACGCGGCCAGCCCGTGGGAGGTCTGGCTCTTCACGGTGCCCTCCGAGCACCCCAGCGCGGTCGCCGTCCCGGCGACGTCGAGGCCCTCCAGGAAGCGCAGGACGAGCACGGCCCGCTGGCGCGCCGGAACCGTCCGCAGGGCTCCGACCAGCGCCTGTCGCGTCGCGACGCGGTCCGAGGCGTCCGGGGCGCCCGCCTCGGCCACCGCCTCGGTCGCCCGCTCGCGCCGCCACGGCCGCCGGGACTCGTCGACGACCGCCCGGACCAGCGTGCGCCGGACCCAGGCGTCGAGCGCGTCCCGGTCCCGGATCTTCCGCCAGTTCCGGTGCAGCGCGACGAACGCGGACTGCGCGTGGTCGTCCGCCCGGTGCCAGTCCCCGCACAGCAGGACGGCGGTGCGGCGCACGGCGTCGCGGCGCGCGCGGAAGTACTCCGCGAACTCGCGCTCGGCGTCGGCCTCCACTGCGTCCCCCTTCCCCGCCCAGGACGGATCTCGACGCGCACACGGTTGCATCCCGTCCCCGGGTTGCTCCGTTCGAGGGGCTCCCGTGACCGTTTCGTGACCCCGCCGAGACCAACCGATCGCTCCCTGATTGGATCAGGACGTGTCAGCTCTGAGCCGAAACCGCCGCCCGCGATCCGGTGACGCGCCGATCGATCTCCGGTCCGACACGGTCACGAAGCCCACGAAACAGATGCGGGCGGCGATGGCCGAGGCCGAGGTCGGGGACGACGTGCTGGACCGCGACCCCACGATGCGGGAGCTGGAGGAGCGGGTCGCCGGCCACCTCGGCGCCGCGGACGCGCTCTGGACCCCCAGCGGGTCGATGGGCAACCTCATCGCGCTGATGTCCCACCTGAGACGGGGGGACGCGTTCCTGGCCCCGCTCGGGGCGCACGTCCTGGACGCCGAGCTGGGCACCGCCGCGTGGCTGGCCGGCGGGATGCCGCGGCCGATGGAGCACGACGCCGGGCCGGGCAAGGTCTCCCCGGACGCCGTGCGGCGCGCGGCCGGCACCGCGGGCCCGTACTTCACGCTGCGCACCACGCTGCTGTGCCTGGAGAACACGCACAACGCCGCCGGCGGCACGGTCACCCGGCCCGAGGAGCACGCGACGGTCGCCGCCGCGGCCAAGGCGGCCGGGCTCGCCGTCCATCTCGACGGTGCGCGGCTCTGGCACGCCGCGGTGACGCTCGGCGTCCCGCCCGCGGCGCTGACGGTCGGCGCGGACACCCTGCAGGTGTGCCTGAGCAAGGGGCTCGGCGCGCCCGTCGGGTCCGTCGTCGCGGGCTCGGCGGCCTTCGTCGAGGAGGCCCGGCGGCTGCGCAAGATGCTCGGCGGCGGGGTCCGTCAGGGCGGGGTGCTCGCCGCGGCCGGCCTGGTCGCCCTGGACCGCGTGGACCGGCTCGCCGAGGACCACGCCCGCGCGGCCACGCTGGCCGCGGGCCTGCGCGAACGCGGGTGGCGGCTGGCGGACCCCGAGACCAACATCGTGCTGATCGACGTGGCGGACCTGCCGGGCACGCTCCGGCGCTTCGAGGAGGCCGGGGTCCGGGCGAGCGCGATGTCCGGGAAGGTCCGGCTCATGACCCACGCGGACCTGACGGACGCGGACATCGCCGCCGCGCTGGCCCGGATCGGACCGCTGGAGACGGCCCCGCCGGGACGCAACGGGACCGCCCGCCCGGTCACCCGGAGCACGAGGGCGGGGACGCGGCCCGCGGGCCGCTGAACCGACCTGACCCGACCGGACCTGGCCAGATCTGACGGGGATCCGTGTGGTCCCGTCAGGATGTGCTGCGGTCGCGTTCCAGGGCGTCGAGGCGGGCGCTGATCGTCCGCAGCTCGGTCAGCACCTCGCCCATCTGCGCCACCAGGCGCTCCGAGGTCATCTCCAGCTCGTCGGTGGACTCCTCGGCCGAGCGGCGCAGGTTCTCCACGAACCAGCTCGCGATCGACGCCGTCACCACACCGAGCAGGGCGATCCCGGTGACCATCAGCGTCGCCGCGACGACCCGGCCCTCCAGCGTCGTCGGGTAGCGGTCCCCGTAGCCGACGGTGGAGATCGTGGTCAGCGTCCACCACAGCGCCTCACCGAAGTCCGTGATCTGCGAGTCCGGGGCGTAGCGCTCCGCGTCCAGGACGGCCAGCGAGGACACGAAGGCGACGAGCCCGACGGTCCCGCCGACGTACACCGCGACCCGGCCGCGGAAGTCGTCGCGCAGCTGCCGGTTGAGCACGCCGATCACCGTCACCAGCCGCAGCACCCGGAGCTGACGGAACATCGGCAGGAGCAGGATGGCCAGGTCCAGCAGGTGGGTGCCGATGAAGCGCCAGCGTCGCCGGGCGAGCCCGATCCGGATCAGGTAGTCGATCCCGAAGATCACCCACGTCGCGGTGAGCACGATCTCGAGCAGGGTGTCCACCCACGGGGCGAGCGTCGTGTCCAGCACCTGCCACGCGTAGCCGGCGAGGAACACCACCGCGAGCGCGGTGAGCGGCCAGTCGACCCTGCGGTCCCAGGTGGCGATCCGGGGCTCGTCCATGGGGGGACTCTACGAACGCCCGGTCACAACCAGGCCTCGAGACGGCGCAGCGCCTCCTCGACGTCCTCGGTCGCCCCGGCGCAGGACAGCCGCACGTACCGCCCGCCGTCGACGGGGTCGAAGTCGATCCCCGGCGCCAGCGCGATGCCCGTCTCGTCCAGGATCCGGTAGGTCAGCGCCATCGAGTCCGCCCCGGGAACCTTCCCGTCGAGCAGGTGCCCGACGTCCGCGTAGACGTAGAACGCGCCGTCCGCCGGGGCCAGCCGGTCGATCCCGAGCTTCGGCAGCCCCTCCAGCAGCAGCTTCCGGTTCGCCGCGTACCGCACGACGTGCGAGTCCGCCTCCGCGTAGGACTCCGGCGTGAACGCGGCGACGGCGGCGTGCTGCGGCAGTGCCGGCGGGCAGACGGTGAAGTTCGAGGCCAGGTTGTCCGCGGCCCGCCGCAGCCGCGGCGGGACCAGCAGCCAGCCGAGCCGCCAGCCCGTCATGGAGAAGTACTTCGAGAACGAGTTGACGACGATCGCCTCGCGCGAGGTCTCCCACGCGCAGCGGGTCTCCGGCGATCCCGGGTAGGAGATGCCGTGGTAGATCTCGTCGCTGACCAGCTGGATGTCGTGGGCCTCGCAGTACGTCGCGAGCGCCGCGAGCTCGGCGGGATCGAGGACCGTGCCCGTCGGGTTGGCCGGGCTGGCCACGACCAGGCCCTTCACCGGTTCGTCCAGCGCCTCCAGCATCGCGACCGTCGGCTGCCAGTTCTGCTGCTCGGCTCCGTCTCCGTAGGTCTCCGGTCCGCACGGGAGCTCGACGACCTCGCAGCCCAGCGCACCGAGGATGTTGCGGTAGCAGGGATAGCCCGGCCGGGCCAGGGCGACGCGGTCCCCCGCGTCGAAGGCGCCGAGGAAGGCCAGCAGGAACCCGCCGGAGGACCCGGTGGTGACCACGACGTCGTCCGGGTCGACGGCCAGGCCGTAGGCGTGCCCGTAGTGCCCGGCGATGCCCGCCCGCAGCTCCCGGATGCCGAGGGAGACGGTGTAGCCGAGGACCTCGTTCTCCAGCGCCGCGGCGGCCGCGCGGCGGACGGGCGCCGGCGCGGGGGTGGAGGGCTGCCCGGCCGAGAGGTTGACCAGGTCGCCGTGGGTCTGCTGGCGCGTCACGGCTGCGCTCCAGACGTCCATCACGTGGAACGGCGCGACTGCGGCGCGGGCGGCGGCGCGCAGGCCTGAGGGGGAGGTGCTCACGGGTCCGAATCTACGGCGGCGGGCCCCCGGGATCCGGGCGCGTCCACCGCCGGGCCCCGGGGCGGTGGACGCGTCGATCCCGAGCGGTTCGCCGAGCCGGAGCCTTCGGGGGGCCCGGATCGCGGCGCCGTCGGGGACCGGTGCCGGGCGACGGACCGGAGAACCCCGTCGCCCGGCGCCGGCTCAGCGCAGCAGC
>JAOZVV010000091.1 GCA_025869365.1 Pseudonocardia sp. | reverse complement strand
CGCGTACTCCAGCGCCCGCCGCATGATCAGCGGGTCGTTCACGCAGCGGCCGTCGTCGGAGAACAGCCGGACCTGCGCGCGGGAGCGGGCCATCGTGCCGAGCTCGGCGAGCTTCTCGCCCTTCAGCCCGACCGTGACGGCGCCGACCGGGTGCACGTCGACCAGACCGATCTCCGCGCCGCGCCGCCACACGTGCTCGACGACGACCTCGGTGTCCGCCACCGGGTCCGTGTTCGGCATCGCGAAGACGGCGGTGAAGCCGCCGAGCGCCGCGGCGTGCGACCCGGTCTCGATGGTCTCGGACTCCTCGCCGCCCGGCTCACGCAGGTGGACGTGCAGGTCGACGAAGCCCGGCAGCAGGACGTGCCCGCCCGCGTCGAGGACCTCGGCGTCGTCCGCCGACAGGCCCGTGCCGATCTCGGTGACGACCCCGTCGGTGACCAGCAGGTCGACGGGGTCCTCGCCGTAGGGCCGGGCGTTCTTGATCAGCAGTGCCCCGGGGGTCGGGGTGTTCGCGGTCTGGGTCATTCGGGGGCTCCGGCAAGCAGGTGGTAGAGGACGGCCATCCGCACGTGCACGCCGTTGCGCACCTGGGCCAGGACCGCGGAGGAGGTCGAGTCCGCGACGGCGGGGGCGATCTCCATGCCCCGCACCATCGGGCCGGGGTGCAGCACCGGCGCGTTCTCGGGCAGCATCGCCTGGCGGGTCTCGGACAGGCCGTAGCCGATGGCGTACTCGCGGGCCGACGGGAAGAAGCCGCCGTGCATGCGCTCGGCCTGCACGCGCAGCATCATCACCGCGTCCAGGGCGGGCAGCTCGGCGTCGAGGGTGTGCGAGACCCGGCACGGCCACTCGCGCACCCCGGTGGGCAGCAGGGTGGGCGGCGCGATGAGCACCACCTCGGCCCCGAGGGTGGCCAGGAGCAGCACGTTGGAGCGCGCGACCCGGCTGTGCAGGACGTCGCCGACGATCCCGATGCGGCGGCCTGCGATCGAGCCGAGCCGCTCGCGCAGGGTGGCGGCGTCCAGCAGCGCCTGGGTGGGGTGCTCGTGGGTGCCGTCCCCGGCGTTGACGACCGAGGTCTGGGTGCCGGTGACGCCGGCGTCGCGGTCCGCCCAGCCCGCGATCCGGTGCGCCGCACCGGACGCCGGGTGGCGGACGATGACGCAGTCCGCGCCCATCGAGGAGAGCGTGAGGGAGGTGTCCCGCAACGACTCGCCCTTGGAGACCGACGAGCCCTTGGCACTGACGTTGATCGTGTCCGCGCTCATCCACTTGCCGGCGATCTCGAAGGAGACGCGGGTGCGGGTGGAGTCCTCGTAGAACAGCGTGACGACCGTACGCCCGCGCAGCGTGGGCAGCTTGCGGACCTCGCGGCCCAGCAGCGCCTGCTTGAGCCGGTCCGCGGTGTCCAGCAGACCGGTGGCCGCGGCCGCGTCGAGGTCGGCGACGGAGAGCAGATGCCTCACGCCGGGTCGGCTCCTTCCGTGCTCGGGTCGTTCTCCGGAGCGGGGTCCCCGGTCCCGCGGGCGATCTCCACACCGTCGCGGCCGTCGTGCTCGGCGAGCAGGACGTGGATCGCCTCGGTGCGGGAGGTGGGGACGTTCTTGCCGACGTAGTCCGCCCGGATCGGCAGCTCGCGGTGTCCGCGGTCCACCAGGACCGCCAGCTGGACCGCGCGCGGGCGGCCCTCGTCACGCAGCGCGTCGAGGGCGGCGCGGGTGGTGCGGCCGGACATCAGGACGTCGTCCACCAGCACGACGAGCTTGTCGTCGACCCCGCCCTCGGGCACGGCGGTGTCCTCGAGCGCGCGGGCGGGCCGGCGGCGCAGGTCGTCCCGGTAGAGGGTGGCGTCGACCGAGCCGACCGCGGGGGCCGCGCCGGTGAACTCGGTGATCGCCGCGGCGAGCCTGCGGGCGAGCGTCGCGCCCCGCGTCGGGATGCCGAGCAGGACGAGGTCCCCGGGGTTCGACGGGCCGAACGCGGTCTTCTCGATGATCTGGTGCGCGATCCGCGCGATGGTGCGGGTGACGTCCGCGGCGCTGAGCAGTTCCCGGACGGGAGGCTGCGCGCCCTCGGCGTCCCCGCGGCGTTGAGTCGCCACGAGGTGCTGCTCCTTCCCCGCCTCACGGGACGGGCCTTAAAGGAATGTGCCGGCAGGCATGTGCCGGCAGGGTGTGTATGCCGTGTTGTGCGCCGAGACTAGCAAGCCGACCGCGCCGCCCCGGCGCCGGTGCGTGATCACGGGCCCGTCACGATCGGGCAACGCCCGTGCGTCGGTGTGCCGCCGTCCGCGGGCCCGTCGGAGGCGCTGCTCACGCCTACGCTGCGACGGCAGGGGGACGGCTCCGGACTTCGTCACACCCACTCGAACCTCGTTCGCCACACCATCGCCGCAGATAGTCGCGGTTCTCGCCGTAGCGCGGGATCCGTACCGCCGTCGAGGGACAAGCACTCATCCTTCTGAGTGGAGTACGGCGCGTCGACCCCCGTACGGGGTGGCCCGGCTTGACCTGCGGCGCTGCCGCGGCGGAGGATTACTCTCCGTATTGAGGAGCGGTGACGAGGGTGGCCGCGGACGCGGGGGGCACCACCTTCGTCGACACCGCTCGAACTCCTCCGGTCGGCGCAGTCGCGACCGGTTTTCCGCCTTCGCACGACACTGTCCGGTCGGCCCGCGACCGGACGACAGGGAATGAGGAGATCGCCAGATGGGCGACTACGCCAAGGCGCTCGGGAGTAAGCTCCGAGCCATCCGGCAGCAGCAGGGGCTGTCGCTGCACGGCGTCGAGCAGAAGTCGGGCGGCCGCTGGAAGGCGGTCGTCGTCGGCTCCTACGAGCGCGGCGACCGGGCAGTCACCGTGCAGAAGCTGGCCGAGCTGGCCGACTTCTACGGCGTGCCCGTGGCCGAGCTGCTGCCCGAGGGCCGCGTGCCCTCCGGCTCGGAGCCGGCCACGAAGATCGTGATCAACCTGGAGCGGCTGCAACAGCTCCCCGCCGACAAGGTGGGCCCGCTGGCCCGCTACGCGGCCGCCATCCAGAGCCAGCGCGGCGACTACAACGGCAAGGTCCTGTCCATCAGGGCCGAGGACCTGCGGTCGCTCGCGATCATCTACGACATGACCCCCGGGGAGCTGACGGACCAGCTCATCGACTGGGGCGTCCTGCCGCCGGAGGCCCGCCCGGCCCACCGCGCCGAGTAGCGCCCGCGGGGCCGAGCAGCACACGCGGGGCCGAGCAGCACACGCAAGGAACGACGGCCGCGCTCCTGGGGAAGGGTGCGCGAACCGGCACGACGACGAACGGCGGTGGCCCGATCCGGGGCCACCGCCGTTCGTGCGTCCGGCTGCCGCCGCTCAGCGTTCCCGGCGGTACAGGGTCTCCTGGGTGAGGCTCGCACCGATCCGCCCGCCGCGGTCCCGCACGGTGCCGGTGTACCAGCCCCGGCCGGCGGAGACGGTGTGCGGCACCAGGTCCAGCAGCGCCCAGTCGTCGAGCCGGATCGGCCGGTGGAACCAGACGGCGTGGTCCAGGCTCGTCCCGGAGCGCCAGGTCCCGTCGTGCAGGGGCGAGAGCCCGCTGAGGATGTCCGACAGGTAGGTCAGCACGCACGCCTGGGTCAGCGCGTCCGCCGGGAGCTCCTGGGTGCACCGCGCCCAGAACCGCGTCGGCCACTGGACCCCGGGGTAGGGCTGTTTGGGCAGCCGGCCCTCCATCGAGAACAGCCGGGGCGGGCTGAACCGCTGCTGCTCGCGCGGGTCCCCGGCGTCGATGGGCGGGTCGACCTGCTGGTCGATCCCCTCCTCGACGACGTGGAACGACGCGGACATGTTGAAGATGACCTCGCCGTTCTGGATCGCGACGACCCGGCGGGCGGAGAAGGACCGGCCGTCCCGGTCCCGGTAGACGCGGAAGACCGTGGGCCGCGAGGCGTCGCCGCCCCGCAGGTAGTAGCCGTGCAGCGAGTGCGGCGGCCGGTCCTCGGGGACGGTGCGGCCGGCGGCGAGCAGCGCCTGGGCCGCGACCTGCCCACCGTAGAGCGCCCACTGCTCCTCGAACACGGTGGTGGCCCGGAACAGGTCGCGCTCGAGCGGCTCGAGGGTGAGGAGGTCCAGCAGGGTCGGATCGGCGACCGCCTCGACGGGCGGGAGGTGCGTCGTCACCGGGACACCGTCGCATCCGGGCGGGCCGCGTGGGAGTGCCGCCAGTCACCCAGCAGCGTCCGCAGGCCGGTGACCAGCGCGATCGGGTTGTCGATCATCACATGATGGGCGGCCGTCGGGATCTCCACCACCGGTACCCCGCGTCCGAGCTTGTCCACGATCATCTCCCCCATGTCCGCGGGCACCAGCCCGTGCTGTGCCCGGAAGATCCCCACCCGGCAGCCGGGGACGTCCAGGTCCCCGGGGGCCAGCGGCCACCGGTTGAAGATCATCGGATCGAACTTCCACACCCAGCTGTCCTCGTGGCGCCGCACGGAGTGCTCGGCGATGTGCGCCATGACATAGGGCAGCTCGTCCTCCTGCGGCGGCACCGTGCGGAAGCGGGCGATCGCCTCCTCCCGCGTGGCGTACCGCTTGAGCGGCCCGAACGCGCGGCGTTCCCGGGCCGCCATGTGCTCGGGTGGCCGTTCCCGCACCGGGGTGTCGATCGCCACCGCCCCGGCGAGGCGCTCCCCGAAGCGGCGGGCGGCCGTCAGCGCGACCATCCCGCCCATGCTATGTCCGACGATCACCGGGCGGGTCCCCGCGCCGGCGGCGTCCGCGACGGCCAGGGCCTCGTCCGCCCAGGTCTCCAGCGTGTAGGCCGGGCGGCGGCCGGAGTCCCCGTGCCCGCTCAGGTCCAGCGCGGCGACGCGCCGCCCGCCCGGTTCCGCGAGCAGCGGCGCGATGTGGTCCCACCAGCGCGCGTGGGCCGCGCCGCCGTGGATCAGCACGACGCCGTCCCCACCCGTCGGGCCCCAGGCGCGGAAACGCACCGGGACGCCGGACACCTCGACCTCGGCGACGTCCGCCTCGGACTCCAGGGCGGTGGCGAACCAGGCGGGTGTGGTGGGCACTGGCATTTCTCCTTCTCGGAAGCCGGTCCTCGGGGTCCGGGCGCGGACGTTACGGCACCGGCCCGCCGAGGTTGTGGTGGCGGACACGGTCCGTCTGGTAATCCTGGTTGAAGCAGTCGAATCATCTCTGACGGCCCCGGCACACCCGTCCCCAGGGAGAGCAACGATGCACCTCGGCGACATCGCGAGCAGGACACCGGACAAGACCGCGGTCGTGATGAGCGACGGCAGCCGCGGGCTCACCTACGCCGAGCTGGACCGGCGCAGCCTGCAGGTCGCGGACCTGTTGCGCGAGTACGGCCTCGGCCGCGGCGACCACATCGCCGTGCTGATGGACAACCGGCTCGAGTACTTCGAGGTCGGCTGGGGCGCGCAGCGCAGCGGGGTCTACTGGACGCCGGTGAACTGGCACCTCACCGAGGACGAGGCGGCCCACGTCGTCGCGGACTGCGGGGCGCGGATCCTGTTCGCGTCGGCCAGGGTCGGCGAGCTCGCCGCCCGGATCGCGGCGCGGACCCCCGGGCTGGAGGCCACGATCGTCGTCGGCGGCCACCCGGGGCTGCTCGAATACGAGGAGGCCGTCGGCTCCCGGCCGGCCGAACCCGCTCCCGACGAGCGGGAGGGCGCGTACTTCTTCTACTCCTCCGGCACCACCGGGCTGCCGAAGGGCATCCGGCCGGACCACGCGTTCCCGCCGTTCGGCGCGGGCAACAACCTGGACAAGGGGATGGGCGAGAGGTTCGGCTTCGGCCCGGACACGACCTACCTGTGCCCGGCGCCGTTCTACCACTCCGCGCCGCTGGCCTGGTCGTTCGGCACGCTGCGCAACGAGGGCACGGTGGTGCTCATGGAGCGGTTCGACCCGCTGGAGTGCCTGCGCGCCATCGAGACCCACCGGATCACCCACGGCCAGTTCGTCCCGACCCATTTCGTGCGGCTGCTCAAGCTGCCGAAGGAGCAGCGGGAGGCGTTCGACGTGTCCAGCCTGAGGCTGGTCGTGCACGCGGCGGCGCCGTGCCCGCCGGACGTCAAGCGGGAGATGATCGACTGGTTCGGCCCCACGCTGTTCGAGTACTACGCCGGCAGCGAGGGCGCCGGGATGACCACGATCACGTCCGCGGACTGGCTCGCCCATCCCGGCTCGGTCGGCCGTTCGTCCACCGGGGACGTCCACGTCGTGGGGCCGGACGGCGAGGAGCTCGGGCCGGGCGAGGTCGGCGCGATCTACTTCTCCGGCGGGAACCGGTTCACCTACCACAACGATCCCGCGAAAACGGCCGGCGTCTACGACGAGCGTGGCTGGTCGACCCTCGGCGACCTGGGCCATCTCGACGCCGAGGGCTATCTCTACCTCGCGGACCGGCGCACGGACCTGATCATCTCGGGCGGGGTGAACATCTATCCCGCCGAGATCGAGGACGCGCTGGTGCTGCATCCGGCGGTCGCGGACGTCGCGGTGATCGGCGTCCCGGATGACGAGATGGGCCAGTCCGTGAAGGCGGTCGTCCAGCCCGTCCCGGACGAGCGGGACTCCCCGGACCTGGTCGACCGGCTCGTCGCGCACTGCCGCGAGCGCCTCGCCGGGTTCAAGGTGCCCCGCGAGATGGTCCTGGTCGACGCGCTGCCGCGGCTGCCCACCGGAAAGCTGTTGCGGCGCAGGGTGCGCGAGGAGCACGGGACCCCCGCGCCACCGGCCGCCGACCTCACACCGGGAGGAAGGGCGCCCTGACGAGCAGGGTGCCGACCCAGCGGGCCGTGGCGTCGAGCCGCTCGTCGCACCGCTTCCGCTCCCGGGCGCGCTCGCCGTCCGGGCTGCGGTACACCTCGCGCGCGGCGTCCCACGCCCAGTCCCGGGTGATCGTCACGGCCGTCTCGCCCGCCCAGTTCGCGGCCCGGTCGTACCAGGCGTCGTCCGCGCCGCGGGACAGCAGCGAGCCGAAGTACTCGCGGAGGAGGTCCATCTCGGTGGCGAAGATGTCGTTGATCATGCGGTAGTCCGCGAGCCGCGCGTCGTTCGGCGGGAAGTCCTTCCACGTCTCCAGCAGGGCGAACGCGAGGTCGTAGTTGACGTGCGCGTTCACCCCCGCCGCAGCGAAGTGGACCGGGCCCACCCCGGCGTCGTGACGGTTGTCGAACAGGACCTGCCACGCCCGTGGCGCGGACCGCGGGTCCCGGTCGTAGGCGCGGACCGCGGCGAAGTACCGCTTGGCGAACTCGACGTCGAGGCGGGTGAGGAAGTCTCCGTCGGCGAACCCCGAGCGGTCCACCGTGGTCATCACGTTCGCGGTGATCACGTGGTAGAGCCGGGTGAAGCACGCGATCCCGTCGCGCTCCCCCAGCGGCGACTCCGCCACCGCGGTGTCCCGGATCAGTTCCAGCCGGGCGACGACGTCGGCGATCGTGTCGATCCCGTCGTCCTCGCAGTACCCCACGACGTCCCTGCAGCTCATCCTGTCCTTCTCCTCCACGGGCCCCCCACACCTCCACCGGCTCGAGGTGATCCACACAGGGGGACGAGCCCGGCCGGTCCCCTCCTGATACGCGGGGAGCGGTCCGTGATCACACGCTACGTGGTCACAGCGGCGCGATCGGTCACGGATCGGTGGGCCGGACGGGCCGGCACCGCCTGGCCCAGGGGCCACATCGGTGATAGGACGGCGCCATGAGCCCCTCGTCGGAGTCCCGTTCCGGGGTGTCCCTGAGCAGCCTGGACTCCCCGCTCTTCGACGGCGCCGAGGCGACCAAGCGCGATCTCGTCGACTACCTGGACGCGGTCGCCGACCGCATCCTGCCCGGCCTGGCGGACCGGCCGCTGTCCGTGATCCGGGTGCGGCCGGGGCAGCAGCCGTTCATGCAGAAGAACCTGCCGGCGTCCGCACCGGACTGGATCCGCACGACGACGGTCTGGGCCGAGTCCTCGAAGCGCGAGGTGCGCTACGCGCTGTGCGACGACCTCCGCACGCTGCTCTGGTTCGCCAACCAGCGCGCCGTCGAGTACCACCCGGCCCTGGTCCCGCTGGGCGCTGACCGAGGGGGCGAGCCGCGCGCGACCCAGCTGATCCTCGACCTCGACCCGCCCGAGGGCGAGGCGTTCACGCAGGTGGTGCGCACCGCCGCCCTCGTCCGCCGGGCGCTGACGGACTCCGGGCTCGCCGGTGCGGTGAAGACCAGCGGGGCGAAGGGCCTGCACGTGGTCGTCCCGCTCACGGTGGACAGCGAGATCCCCGACGCCGCGGCGGCGACCCGCGCACTCGCCGCCCGCGCCGAACGCCTCGACCCGGACCTCGCCACGACCGCGTTCATCAAGGAGGACCGGGGCGGGAAGGTCTTCCTGGACCCGACGCGGGTGGGCGGCGCCACGATGGCCGCGGCCTACAGCCCCCGGATCCGGCCCGGGGTCCCGGTCTCCTTCCCCGTGTCCTGGGACGACCTGGACCGGATCACCCCCGCGGACTTCACCCTGCGGACCGCGGTGGGTCTGTTGGGGGACTCCGACCCGTGGCGCGACGCGCTGCCCGCGCCGCAGCCGCTGCCCGCGGACCTGGTGGCGGAGGGGCACACGATCCCGGTCCCGCGGGTGCAGGCGATGCACGAGGGGAAGCGCCGGGCCCGCGCCCGCCGCGGCTCCGGAGCGGGCGACCCGATCGAGTGACACGCTCCGCGCCTGAGCGTTCTCGCCCAGTGGTCGCCGCCGTCCGTCGAACGGTCATTGGCCCGTTGGGGTGACGATCGACGAGCGGATGAATGACTCTTGGTGAACGACCGGTGACAGGTGGAGGGTGGGGGCTCCACTTCGTACACCCGGAGGCGTTCCATCGTGGAACCTGTCGATCGCCGTACCCGAGCAGCCGGCGCGAACGCCGCCGCCCCCGGGTTCGCCCGCGGCATCCCCTCCCAGCGCGGCCGGGACGACCCCCGTCCGGGCCGGCACAGCTCCCCGGACGCCGCACCGGGCGGCCCGTCCACGGTGGACACCGAGATGGTCTCCGTCGGCGCGCTGCTCCGCCGCGAGGGCCGGGCCCGGCACGCCGTGGACCGGCCGATCCGGCCCCGGGCCGCGCACCGGGCCGAGGTCGAGGCCGCCCGGCTCGAGGGCCGGCAGGTCCCCGGGGGCGGCACGGCGGCCCCGGGGAGCCCGCCGATCGGCGGGATCCGGCGCAGTGCCGTCGCCGGGGGCGCCATGCTCGTCGCCGGCGCGATGCTCGGCGCCGCGATCGTGACGGACTCCCCCACCGGCACCTCGGACGCCGGTACGGCCCTCGACGGCAGCTTCCCCGGGCAGGGGCTCCCGGACGGCGAGCGGTCGTCCCTCGCGGCCGCCACGCTCGATCCCGGGGAGCGGGCGCCCACGTCCTGGATGGCCGTCGCGTTCCCGTCGGTGCTGGTCACCGCGGACCCGAACGCCGCGGCCCCGGCCGGGACCCCGGTCCGGTTCGCGTCCGGGCCGCTCGCGGGCGCGGGCCCCGGCACCGCCCGGCCGTCGGTCCTGACCCTGACCCCGCCCGCCCCGGCGGCTCCGGCCGGCCCCGGCGCCGTCG
>JAOZVV010000090.1:24518-48987 GCA_025869365.1 Pseudonocardia sp. | reverse complement strand
CGCCCCTCGCCCGGGCGGCGGGACCCGCGCACGGGGCACCCGATCAGGTGCTGCCAGCGCTCGCGGCTGGTCAGCGTGGGTGCCGCCGCCCGGTAGCGCTCCCGCAGCGACGGCCATTCCCGGCCGATCTCCCGGTGCAGGGCCAGGGACTCCCTGACCATCCTGCGGAACATCTCCGGGTCCCGGCGGCGGAACGTGACGCCCCGGCCGTCCGGCGTGGAGACCGTGGCCGAGTCCAGGGCGGCGAGCACGAACCACTGCGCGTTCTTCCACGGCACGTTGCGCTGCGGGCGCTGCTTCGCGGACGGGTCCGCGGTCTTCAGGTTCCGCAGCACCCCCCTGGCGAGGCCGAGGCCGACCTTCACCTTGCCGACCGGCGGCTGCGGGAACAGCTGGGCGCCGAGGGCGTCGAGGGTCGCGAGCGGGACCTCGGTGGCCGAGTCGAGCGGGCGGCCGTCGTCGTACTCCGCGCGCTCGGCCCGGATCTCCCCGAGCACGACGGGCAGCTTCGGGAACAGCGCCTCCGGTCCGGCGAGGAAGTCCTTGAGCGCCTTGATCTGCAGCGCGACGGCCGAGTACTCCATGAGCATCAGGTGCCGCAGGGTGCGCTTGAACGTCTCCTGCAGCATCGCCTTCGGGCTCTCCGGGCCGTGCAGGGCGGCCGCGACGAACCGGTTGCGGTAGTGGAAGTAGGCCTGCCAGTCGCTCGAGTCGTCCTTCTCGATGAAGGACATGTGCCAGATCGCGATGCCCGGCACGGTGGCCGTGCGGTAGCCGCGGGCGCGGGCACGCAGGCCGTACTCCGCGTCGTCCCACTTGATGAACAGCGGGAGCGGCAGCCCGAGGTCCTCCGCGACGGCGCGCGGGATCAGGCACATCCACCAGGCGTTGTAGTCCACGTCCACGCGGCGGTGCAGCCACGGCGAACGGCGCAGCGTCTGCTCGGCCAGGTCGTGGTGGGAGACCGTGTCCGGCGCCGAGCGCCACATGAACACGTTCCGGTCCACCACCTCGCCCATGGTGGAGAGCTGCGAGCGGGCCTGCAGGGACAGCATCTGCCCACCGACGATCATGGGCTCGCGGGAGAAGCGGGAGAAGGCGACGGCGCGCAGGATCGAGTCCGGCTCGAGCAGGATGTCGTCGTCCATGTAGAGGATCTGCTCGCAGTCCGTGGACCCGAGCGCCTCGTACATGACGCGGGCGTAGCCGCCCGAGCCGCCGAGGTTGGGCTGGTCGATGATCCGCAGCTTGTCCCCGAGCACGGCCGCGGCCTGCTCGTAGCCCGGCTCGTCCCGGACCTTCTTCGTGCCCTGGTCCGGCAGGATCACCGCGGTGACGGCGGCGAGCACGGCCGGGTCCTCGCCGATCGCGGTGAGCGTGGCGACGCAGTCCGCGGGGCGGTTGAACGTGGGCATCCCGACGGTGACGGCGGCGCGTCCCGGCGCGGCGACCGGCGCGTACCAGCCGCCCTCGTGCAGCGTGAGCTCGCCCGCGTCCGTGGTGAGGTCGAACCAGTACCAGCCGCCGTCCTCGAAGGGCCGCAGGTCCAGGTCGAACTCGACGGTCTGCACGCCGGCCCGGTCGACGACCTCGCCCTGCACGTAGATGTGCGAGCCGTCCGCCTTGGACCGGTAGACGTCCACCCGGCCGGCTCCCTCGAGCCGCAGGCGGAGCCGGACCTCCGTGAGCGTGGACCAGGCACGCCAGTACCCGGCCGCGAGGCCGTTGAAGTACGCCCCGAAGCTGACCTCGGTCTGCTCCGGCACCACGGCGGAGGTGCGGGAGGTGACCCGCAGGCGCCGGCCGGACGAGGCGGACACGATCAGCGTCAGGGGATCGACCTTCTCCCCGGGCAGCCGTGGGGTGGGCTCCAGCTTCGCCCCGGAACGCTCGTCGACGTAGAGCGCCCGGACCGTGGTCGGGTCCGCGGGGCGGGGCAGGATCACGCGCTGCAGCAGCGCGTCATCCTGCGGGGCGTCGTCGGACGTGCGGCGCTTCTCGGCTGTGGGGGCGGTGGTCATCGTCAGCTGGGCCTCGGTCCTGGAACGGTGCGGGGCGCGGCGCTGCACGCCCGGGTGACAACTCTTCGGCGCACGCAGGGTATCGGCGAGGACCGACCGGACCGGGAGCCGGGCGGTGCGAGCCCGTCACACGGGGGACGTACCGCGCAGCGCGAGCAGGATCCCGCGGCCCGGGGCGAACCCGATCCGGCGCGTCGGCCCGATCCTGAACGGCGTTCACCGCACCCGCCACCGTTCGACCGCCTCCTCGTCCAGCTCGACCCCGAGGCCCGGCCGGGCGGGCACGGCCAGCTCGCCCCGGGCGTCGACGGTCAGTGGTTCGGCCAGCAGGAAGTCCCGGCGCCGCGGGGTCCAGTCCGGCGGGTCGAACGGGTACTCGAAGAACGGGCCGCCGCCCACCCCCGCCGCGACGTGCAGGTTCGCCAGGACGCCGATCCCGTTGGTCCAGCTGTGCGGGGTGAACGCCCGGTGCCGGAGCCGGGCCAGCTCCGCGAGGGTGCGCGCGCGGTGCATCCCGACCGCGAGCACCACGTCCATCTGGTAGACGTCCAGGACGTCCTCCTCCAGGTAGCGCAGCAGCTCCGGCACCGAGTGCTGCATCTCCCCGGCCGCGATGCGCACGCCCGGGTTCTCGGCGCGCAGGGCGCGGAAGCCCTCCACGTCGGCGTAGGGCAGCGGCTCCTCCACCCAGAACACATCCAGCTCGGCGAGCCGGCGGACGATCCTCCGGGTGGCTGCCAGGTCCGTCGCCGGGGCGGTGTCACCGGCCATCCGCCAGGACTGGTTGAGGTCCACCATGATCGTGAAGTCCGGGCCGAGCGCCTCGCGGACGGCCGCCACCGTCGCGATCCCCTCCGGCACGCGGTCCCGGTCGATCCGGATCTTCATGGCCCGGAAGCCCGCCTCGCGGGCCGCCAGCGCGGACTCGACGCGTTCGGCCGGCGGGCGCAGGACGGCGCAGGAGGCGTAGGCGGGCAGGCTCGAACTCGCGTTGCCGAACAGCGTCGCGACGGGCAGGTCCGCGACCTTGCCGATCACGTCCCAGAGCGCGGCCTCCAGCGGCCAGTAGCTGCCGCCGTGGAAGGCACAGGTCTCGAGCGTGCGGACGTGCCGGACGATGTGGCACGGGTCCTGGCCGACGAAGAGGTGCCGGAAGGCCTCGAAGCCGTCCATGGTGTCCCCGGAGCCGATGCCGGTGATGCCCTCGTCGGTGTGCACGCGCACCACCGTCGCGGCGAAGCTCCGGCGCGGCTCGGGATCCCAGGCCGCGTGCAGCGGGGGGTCCAGGTCGAGGCACAGCCGGTCCAGGGTGACGTCGGTGATCCTCATCGTCTCGACGATGCTGCCGTACCGCCGCGACGCCGCGAGCCGCGCATCACGGGCTGGTCGCCGCCGCGACGACGTTGCGCAGGATCCTCGCCACCACCGGATCCTCCTCGAGCGCCCCGTCGAAGCACAGCGACGCCGCAGCGAACGTCCAGCCACCACCGGGGTGGGCGAGCCGGCACATCTGAGCGCCGAAGGGCTGCTCGCCCTCCGCGAAGACGTCGGCCGCGCCGCCGGGTGGGACGCGGTCGGTCTCCCAGCCGGACGCCGCGACGTTCGCCGACGTCGTGCCGAACACGTCTCCCGCCGCCATTCCCGTGCCGGCGAGGAACGGATGGTCCGGGGCGGTCACCCGGTAGCCGGAGAAGCTCAGGAACCCGTCCGGGGCGAAGTCGACGCCGAGCAGGTCCGACTCGGGCAGGCCGTCCTCGGCGTAGATGTCGCGGGACCCGTCGCGCCGCCGGAAGGTCAGGGAGCTGCCGTCGGGTGCCGGCACCACGCGCTCGTAGAAGCCGTTGCCGCCGGTGTAGACGAGCCGGCCCCCACTGCCGACGTACTCCGCGAACGCGGTGCGCATCGGGTCGGAGATGTACTCGGGGTGGGTGCACAGCAGCACCGCCCGGTACCCGCCGAGCAGGGCGGTGCCGCCCTGGTGGACGTCGGGGTCGGCGACACAGTCGAAACCGACGCCCTCGCCGGCCAGCCAGCGCAGCAGCATCAGGTCCGAAGCCAGCAGATGCGACACCGCTCCGGTCGCGTCGACCTCCGCCGACGTCGACGGGCGGCGGAAGCTGAGCACGCGACGCACGCCCGGTTGGCCGTCGGTGTACTGGTCGTGGCCGCCCCAGTGGTTGTAGGCGTTGTAGGTGTAGGTCGGGACGACGACGAGCAGGTCCGAGGCCGGGGCGCTCGGTCGCACCACGAAGACCGCGTGCCGACGCAGCCCTTCCGGGCCGTTCAGCTCGAAGTCGTAGACCCCCGATGTCCAGGCGCCGGCGACCGGGACGCTCAGGGCGACCGGCCAGCCGCAGCCGATGGACCGGTAGCCCGGCGGCAGGATGCCCGGGCCGGGGCCGGGCGAGATCGTCGAGACCCGACGCACGACGGCGGGGGAAGGCACGAGCCGCCGGACCCGGACGTCGTAGGAGTCGAACGTCGTCGACACCGCCACCCGTGCCGTGTCACCGGGCCCGACCGACTGCTCCTCGGCGTAGCCCTGCAACGCCGCCGTCTCCTCGACCGTGAACCCCTGGCCGATCGACACACCGCCGGTGGGGTGCGCCCAGTTGGCGGTGACGCCACCCTGGTCGACGGTGAGGTGGTTGAGCAGCCGGTACCAGCGCAGAACGTGGTCCATGTCCGGCACGACGCCGGTGTCGAGGGCGATCGTGTAGATCTCGCCGTCTGCGCCGACCGTCCACTCCCGCATCGACTCGGGCGCCCAGCCCGACCCGATGTCGGCCCGGATGCCGCCGCGGGCCCATGCGTTCGGCCCGTTCGAGCCGTCGCCGGCCAGGTAGCGCCACCAGGAGAACGCGCCGGCGATCTCGGCGCCGAACACCACCCCCGACGGGGCGGCGGCGAGCTGGGGGAACCGGGCGAAGCCCCGTCCGATCTGCTGTCCGACACCGTCGGCGGCCCACGCCCCGGGGCCGCTGCTGCCGTCGCCGGCCAGGTAGCGGTGCCACCACAGCGTGCCGTCGGGCGCGACGCCGTAGAGGACGTCGTCGTAGCCGCCGAAGACGCGCGGGTAGCCGTCGAACCCGGTGTGGACCGTCGATCCGGAGCCCGGATGCCAGGTGCCCTCGCCGTCGCCCGCGTCGGGGTTCGTCAGGTCGTAGCGCCACCAGCGGACGGTTCCGTCGCCCGACACCGTGTAGAGCTGGCCGTCGACGCCGGCGAGTACCGCCCGGAAGACGTGCCAGTCGGTGCCGATCTCGCGCCCGGCGCCGTTGGCCCAGCTCACACCCCCGGTGCTCCATCCGGCGTGCCGGTACCAGCGCAGCACGCCATCGGACTGGACCGCGTAGATGATCCCCCGGCCCGCGGCGACGAGTCGAACGAACCGTTGCGCCGGATCGAAGGTCATGCGCGCCCCCTCTCGCCGGTCGGTTCCACTGGCCCGGGGAGCGTGCCACGATCGGGTGACACCGAGGAAGCGCCCACGCCGTGGGGTGGCTGCCGGTACCGGTGTGGCCCACTCCGGGGCCGGCCGAGGGGAAGCGCACCGGCTGCGCCGGCTCCTCGCCCGCGTGGATCGCGTCGGCCGGTGGTGACCCACCTATGGTGGACGGGTGACGCGGACGAGGATCACCACCGAGGCCGAGCTGCGCGCGATCGTCGAACCGCCGGTGCAGCAGATCGCGGACAAGAGCCGGGACCACCTCGACGACGCGCAGCAGGCGTTCGTCCGGGCCTGCCCGCTCTTCTTCTTCGCCACCACGTCCGCGGAGGGCCGCCTGGACGTCTCCCCCCGCGGCGACGCCCCCGGCTGCGTCCTGACGCTCGACGACCGCACGCTCGCCTTCCCGGACCGGCTCGGCAACCGGCGGGTGGACAGCATGCTCAACCTGCTGGCCCGGCCGCAGGTCGGGATGCTGTTCCTCCGGCCCGGCGTGACGGACATGCTGCGCGTCAACGGGACCGCCGAGCTCGTCCGGGGCGCGGACTACCTGCCCGGCCTGGAGATCAAGGGGTGGGTCCCGGAGATCTCCGTGGAGGTCACGGCGCAGGAGGTGTTCTGGCACTGCGGCAACGCCCTGCGCCGCTCCGGGACCTGGGAACCCGGGACCTGGGCCGCCTGATCAGTCCTCGGTGTCGGTGCCCGAGAGGGCCTTGCCGTCGGTGAAGAACGGCGTGATCCGGTTCTCGAACATCGTGAGCGCCGAACCGATCGCCATGTGCATGTCCAGGTACTTGTAGGTGCCCAGGCGGCCGCCGAACAGGATGTTGCGGTTCGCGGTCTCCTTGCGCGCCAGCTCGCGGTAGCGCTCCAGCTTCGCCCGGTCCTCCGGGGTGCCGACCGGGTAGTACGGCTCGTCCCCGGACTCGGCGAAACGCGAGTACTCGCGGACGATCACCGTCTTGTCCTTCGGGTAGTCCCGCTCCGGGTGGAAGTGGCGGAACTCGTGGATCCGGGTGTACGGGACGTCCTGGTCGTTGTAGTTCATGACCGGGGTGCCCTGGAAGTCCCCGGTGTCCGTCAGGACCTCGGTCTCGAAGTCCAGCGTGCGCCAGGAGAGCTCGCCCTCGCTGTAGTCGAAGTAGCGGTCCAGCGGGCCCGTGTAGATCGTCGGGACGCCGGCCGGGAGCTGCGCGCGGACGTCGAAGTAGTCGACGTCGAGCTGCACGGTGATGTTCGGGTGATCCGCCATCTTCTCCAGCCACGCGGTGTAGCCGTCGACCGGCAGACCCTCGTAGGTGTCGTTGAAGTAGCGGTTGTCGAAGGTGTAGCGCACCGGCAGCCGGCTGATGATCGACGCGCCCAGCTTCGTCGGGTCCGTCTGCCACTGCTTGGCGGTGTAGCCCTTCACGAACGCCTCGTACAGCGGGCGCCCGATCAGCGAGATCCCCTTCTCCTCGAGGTTCTCCGCCCGGTCCGTGTCGAACTCGCTCGCCTGCTCGGCGATCAGCGCGCGGGCCTCGTCCGGGGTGTGGGACCTCCCGAAGAACTGGTTGATCAGCGCCAGGTTCATCGGGAACGCGTAGACCTGCTCCCCGACCCGGGCGAACACCCGGTGCTGGTAGCCGGTGAACTCGGTGAACCGGTTCACGTACTCCCACACCCGCTTGTTCGAGGTGTGGAAGAGGTGCGCGCCGTAGCGGTGGATCTCGATCCCGGTCTCGGGCTCGGCCTCGGAGTAGGCGTTGCCGCCGATGTGGGCGCGCCGCTCCAGGATCAGGACCTTCTTGCCGAGCCCACCGTCCTCGGGCGCAGCCGCCGCCCGTTCGGCGACGGTCAGCCCGAAGAAGCCGGAACCGACGACGACCAGATCGAACTCTGCGTAGTCCACGGGTGCCGAGGGTAGCGATGCGGCCGGCGGGGGTTCGTGGCGGCCCGTACACCCGGGACAGCCTCACCCGACCCGATCGAGCGAGTCGCCCGGGCCGGCCGGAGTGGTGTGCGGACCTTCCCGGTGGCGTCGTTAGAATTCACGTGCAGTGTGGGCGACGCCAGGAGGCATGGATGCCACCACCGGATCTGAGCCCGACGGACGTCGCGCTGATCGCCTTGTACGTCGTCGTCCTCTGGGCGCCCGGCATGCTTCTCGGCCTCGTGGCCGGCCTGCGGGGATGGGTGCTGGCAGCAACCGCACCCCTGCTCACCTACGCGGTCGGCGGTCTCGCCGGCCCGTGGTCGACGGGGCTGGGGCTGCGCTGGTCCCCGTGGGTGTTCGCCGCCTCGACGGTGATCGGTGCCGTCGTTCTCGCGGCCGTTCGCGGCACCGTGCGGCCGGCGTCGCGGATCGCCGGTACGTCGGAACGGCCCTGGTCCCGGGGTGCGACCACCGGCGTCGTCGTGGTCGTCGCCCTCGCCGTCGTGCTCGGCGCATCCGCCGTGCTCCGAGGGTACGGGCGGCTGACCACCATCCCTCAGGACTGGGACGCCGTCTTCCACGCGAGCGGGATCCGCTGGATCGCGGAGACGGGCGACGCCGGGCTCTTCGGGATGAGCCAGATCAACTGGTACGAGGGCGGGTCGATCTTCTACCCGAACGCCTACCACGTGGTCGCGGCCGTGCTGGAACAGATCACGGGCGCCGGGATCGTCTCCGTCCTCGACGCCCACACGGCGCTGATCCCCGGGATCGGCGGGCTCGTCCTGGCCGTCGTGGTGCGCAGGCTCGGTGGATCGCCGGTCGCCGCGGCGGGCACCGCACTCGCGGCGATCGGAGCGAGCGCGGTGTACGACATGCTCTGGCGGGGGCCGCTGCTGCCCTACGCCACGGGCGCGGTCCTGACACCGGCGTTCGTCCTGCTGCTGGCCCAGTTCCTCGACACCGAGGGTCGGCGGGACCGGATCGCCTCCGGCGTGGTCCTCGCCCTGGGCGCCGCCGGGCTGCTCTGCATCCACCCGGCCATGCTCTTCGGCGCAGTGGTCTTCGGGGCCCCGTACCTGCTGTGGCGCTGGGGCCGGCGGCCCTCCCGGCTCCGGGCCGAGCCGCTGATGATCGCCGTCGTCGGCGCCGTCGCCCTCGCACTCTCGTTCCTGCAGATCAGGGGGTCGATCTACAGCGCCGCCAGTTTCCCCGAGGTCGACTGGCCCGCCGTGGTGTCCGGCCCCCAGGCCACCTGGGAGCTCCTCACCTTCAGCCATTCGTCGGACATGCTCCAGACCTGGCTGTTCGTGCTCGGGGCGGTCGGGCTGCTCACCTACCACCGGCTCGGCGATCTCCGCTGGATCGGCGCACCCCTCCTGGTCTTCGGTGCGCTGTTCGTCCTGACCGCAAGCTCGGACGCGCCGTGGGTCCAGGCGGTGACCAGGCCGTGGTGGAACGACCGGTACCGGCTCGTCGGCCTGTTCGCGCTGGCAGCAGCCGTGCTGATCGGACACGGGATCGGCCAGCTGCACGAGGCCGGGGTGTGGGCCGCCCGGCGGGTCGCGCGGTGGTCCGGCGACCGCACGGTGCCGCGGGCCACCGGAGCGGTCGCGGCGGTGGTGCTACTGGCGGTCGTCGTGCTCGGCAGCCATGTCCTCTACCAGGACCGCAACGCCCTCCGGATGTCGACCAACACCCAGGGTCCGGCGGTGTCCCCGGGCGAGGTGGCGGCGATGCAGGAGCTCGGCAAGATCGTGCCGCCCGGTGAGCGCGTGATGAACGACCGCTACGACGGGTCCGTCTGGATGTACGCCCTCGACGGGGTGCTCCCGGTGGCCGGGCACTACGACGCGACGAACCTCGGCAACACCGACATCGGGCTGCTCGAGAGTTCCTTCAACCGCTACGACGACGACCCCCGGGTCGTTGCGGCGGTGGAGCGCCTGAACATCCACTACGTGATGGTGGGCGAGGGATTCCTGCGCGGGGACAACCGGCGGGCCGCCGGCCTGGAGAACCTCGACGGAGCACCGTTCCTGCGGACGGTGTTCAGGAACCCGCAGGCCGTCATCTACGAGGTGCTCCCACCGAGCCGGGCCTCCGCCGCCACCGGCTGAGGCCCGGCGGTCGGCCCGGACGCTACCTGCGGGGCTCCGGGTCCGGTTCGACGGTCTGCTGGAGCTGCGCGGTCTCGGCCGGAGGCTCGGACCGCGCCGGGTGGAAGGACGGGCTCGGACGCTGGTCGTCCTGAAGCCGTCTCGAGGGCGGAGCGGTCGGCCGGTCCGGACTCTCCTGGATGTCCAGCATCAGCGCGTACATCAGCATCTGCATGCCCAGCAGCCAGGGTGCCACGGCCAGGATGACCGAGCCCGCCGTGGCCACGGGTGGCCCGAGCGTCTCGATGATCGTCCAGATGCCGACGGCCGTGCCGAACAAGGTCAGGAACAGGCCGCCGAGGACGAACAGGGCCACCGGCGAGAAGGAGTGGACGACGTACTTCCACAGGAACCGCCGGAACAGCCCCTTGACCAGCAGGTTGCTGATCTCCGGGCCCACCCGCCTGAGCTTGATCGAGGAGACCTCGTTGCCGTAGACGGCGGGGATCGGCACGTCCGTGGCGGGGACACGCAGGATGTTGAGGTTGATCAGGACGTCGTTCTCGTAGGAGTACCGCGGCGCCAACTGCTCGAGAGGGAGGCGCTGCAGCACGTCGCGCCGCGTGGCGGTGTAACCGTTCTGCGGGTCGAAGACGTGCCAGTAGCCCGAGGCGAACTTCGTCAGGAACGACAGCACGATGTTGCCGAGGATCCGGTACCGGGGCATGCCGTGGTAGGACCCCGTCGAGAAGAACCGGTTCGCCTTCGCGAACCCGTAGCCCTCGTGCACGATCGGGTCCAGCAGGGCGGGCAGATAGTTCGGGTCCATCTGCGCATCGCCGGCCATGATCACGTTGATGTCCGCACCGAGGTCGAGGGCCGCGCGGTGGCCGGTCACGATGGCACCGCCGACACCCGTGTTCACCTCGTGGGTGATCACCCGTAGCCGAGGGTCCCCCGTGGCGCGCGCCGCCTCGGCGGTGCCGTCGGTGCTGCGGTCGTCCACGACCACGATGAAGTCGACGAAGTCCGGCATCGTCGTCACCGTCTGGGCGATCAGTTTCTCTTCGTTGAACGCGGGGACGACAGCGGCTATGCGGTGGTTCTCGTACACGGTCCCCTCCAGGGCTCTCTACAGTCCGGCCGCGGCACGGACCCGCATGGCCAGCTCCAACGCCCGCACTCCGTCCCGACCGGACACACGCGGCGTCGAACCCGAACGGACACAATCCACGAAGTGCGACAGCTCGAGGTAGAGCGGCTCTCCGCGGTTCTCCAGGAACGGAAGCTCGACGACACCCGTCTGGCGATAACGAGTGCCCTCGTCGGAGAGGTACTCGGAGTGGTCCACCCGATGGATGGTCACATCCTGGCGCAGCAGGTCGACGCTGACGAAATCCTTCTCCCGGGTGAGGGCGAGGGTGCGGATCTTCGTCTGTCCGATGCGGCTCGCGGTCAGCGACGCGCTGGTCCCGTTGTCGAACTCGATGAGCGCGCTGACCAGGTCCTCGGTCTCGGAGCGCGTCCGGCGGGCCGTCGCGAAGACGTCCACGGGCTCGCCGCCCGCGACGGACAGGACGATGTCCAGATCGTGGATCATGAGGTCGAGCACCACGCCGACCTCGACGCGATTGCTGTACGGCCCGATCCGGGCCGCGTCGATGTGCACGACGTCGCCCTGGAGCCGGTCGAGCTCGAGGACCGCGGGGTTGAAGCGCTCGACGTGACCCACCTGGAAGACCACGTCCGCGGCCGCGGCGGCGTCGACGAGCCGCTTGGCCTCGTCCACCGTCGTCGCGATCGGCTTCTCCATGAGCACGTGCACCCCGGCGCCGAGCAGCGCGAGTCCGTGCTCCTCGTGCAGTGAACTCGGCGAGGCGACGACGGCGGCATCGACCTTCCCGAGGACGTCGGCGAGATCGGTCGCGGGCGCCGCCCCGCAGTTCGCCGCGGCGCGCTCGGCACGGGTGCGGTCGGGGTCCACGACGTACGCGACCTCGACACCGGGTATCGAACGCGCCACGCGCGCGTGGTTGGTGCCCATGACGCCGGCGCCGACGATGGCAAGTTTCAGTGCGGTCATGCTGTCCTCGGGATCAGAATCGATGTTTCGGGCGGTGTCGCTCGGCCCGGCTACCGGACGTCCTCCGGCGCGGGGGACGGCTGGCGGAAGACCCACAGCTGATAGGCCAGGTAGTTCCACGCCGTCGTGAGCGCGACCGCGGCGACCTTGCCCACCTGGTAACCGATCCCCAGGCGCTGGGTCAGCGCGATGATGCCGAGCGTGGCGACATAGTTGAAGCCGAGGAGCACGAAGTAGCGAACGAGCTGACGGTGGCCCATTCCGCGGGCGCCGAAGGTCAGGTACTTGTTCGACAGGAAGACGACCGCGAGGCTGCCCCAGAACGCGATCGTCGCGGCGACCCACACCGGCGTCCCGACGACCTCGCGGAAGAGCAGCAGCAGGCCGAAGTCCAGGCAGAACCCGACCAGACCGACACCGATGTAGATGGCGATCCGGCGGAGGCTGATCGCCGACCCGATGCGCTGCCGCATCGTGGCGTCCTTCACCCCGACGTCACGACAGCACGTCCACGACCGCGTCGGCGACCGCCTCCACGTCGTCCTCGCTCAACGCCGCGTGTACCGGCAGTGAGAGGCACTGGGAGGACACCCGGCGTGCGACCGGGGTCTCAGCGTTCTCGACGCCGGGATGGCGGCGATAGCAGTCGTAGTCGCCGACCAGGTACGGGTAGTAGATGCCGTTGCCGACCCCGCGCTCGGTGAGCTGCAGGCTGAGCTCGTCCCGGTTCACCGCCGCGTCGTCTCCCACCAGGACCGTGTACTGGTGCCAGACGTGCTCGCGCCCCTCGCCGACCCGGGGCAGGGTGAGGCCGGGCACGCCTTCCAGGCGCTCGGTGAGCCGCGCGGCATTGCGCCGGCGGCGGTCGACCTGTGCTGCGTAGCCGGCCAGCTGGGGAAGGCCGACGGCCGCCGCGAGGTCCGTCATGCGGTAGTTGTGGCCGACCATCTCGTACTGGTATCTGGCCCGCATGCCCTGGTTGCGCAGGACCCTCAGCCGGTCCGCGATCTCCGCGTCCCCGGTGGTGATCATGCCGCCCTCGCCGGTGGTGAGGTTCTTCGTCGCGTAGAAGGAGAAGCAGCCGACACCGAACGCTCCCGCGGAACGGTTCCGGTACCGGGCGCCGTGGGCCTGAGCCGCGTCCTCGACCAGCTTCAGGTCGTGGTCCGCGACGATCGACATCAGGGGGTCCATGTCCGCCGTCTGCCCGAAGAGGTGAACGGGCATGAGGACGGTCGTGCTGTCCGTGACCGCCTTCGCGACCGCGGCCGGGTCCAGCGCGAAGTCCTCGGCCGTGATGTCCGCGAACCGGACGCGGGCACCGGTGGCCAGCACCGCGTTCACGGTGGCGATGAACGTGAACGGCGACGTGAGGACCTCGTCGCCGGGGCCGACCCCCTGCCCCAGGAGTGCCGCGGTGAGGGCGGTGCTGCCGTTGTTGACGGCAACCGCGTGCTCGACGCCGCAGAGCGCGGCGAACCCGGCCTCGAACTCCGCCACCTTCCTGCCCTGCGCGATCTGTCCGGAGCGGAGAACCTCCAGGACCGACGCCTCGACCTCGTCACCGAGTTGGACCGTCGAGATGGGGATCGTTCGGCGCCCAGCATTTGCAACCGGCATAAACGGATCGTAACGGGGGGGTGACCTGACACCGGAGAGGCCCACCTCTACCGTGTCGGCGTGGCGATCCATCCCAGTGCGGTGATCACGGAGCACGTGCAGCTCGGAACGGGCGTGGTGATCGGCCCGAACGCGGTGCTCCTCGGCCCCTGCCTGATCGGGGACGGCGTCCGGATCGGCGCCGGCTGCGTGATCGGTTCGCCGCCCGAGATCGTCTCCGCGGAGCAGAACGCGGCGTGGAACGGAGAGTTCGCCCACCACGGCGTCGAGATCGGCGCCGGGACGGTCGTCCGGGAGCTGACGAGCATCCAGCAGGGCAGCACGAGTCCGACCGTCATCGGCGCGAACTGCTGGCTGCTGAGCCGGACCTACGTGGCGCACGACTGCGTCGTCGGGGACCGGGCGACGATGTCCGCCGGAGTCTCGCTCGCCGGGTTCGTCCGCATCGGCCCCGACGTCACGCTGGGTATGGCCACCACCGTGCACCAGCGGCGCTCCGTCGGTCGTGGGGCGATCGTCGGGATGTCCGCCGCCGTGGTCCAGGACGTCCCGGCGTTCGCGAAGGCCTACGGCGTCCCCGCCCGCCTGCAGGGCGCCAACGTGATCGGGATGACCCGTCAGGGCATCGCCGAGGTCGACGCGAAGGAACTGGACGAGGCCTACCGAGCCGGCACCACCGAGGAGGCCGGGGCGATCCTGGCGAGGCTCGTCCCCCGACCCGAGGCCGGCGGTGCTCAGCCGGTGTAGACCGCCAGGGTCAGCGTCGCCACCCAGGCCAGCGCCAGGACCTGCAGCACCCGGTCCCCCAGCGCGATCTCCTCGGGCTCACCGCCGTTGCCGTTGTCCACGTCGACCGAGTACCGCAGCACCGCGACGACGAACGGGATGATCGAGATCACCGACCAGACCGAGTTGTGGTGCGCGGCCCGGATCTCGAAGGCCCACAGGCAGTAGGTCATGATCACGGTCGTGGCCGAGAGCGCCCACACGAACCGCAGGTAGGACGGCGAGTAGTTCTCCAGGGACTTGCGGATCTTCGCGCCGGTCTTCTCGGCCAGCATCATCTCGGCGTACCGCTTGCCGGCCACCATGAACAGCGAGCCGAACCCGGCGGCCAGCAGGAACCACTGGGAGAGCGGGATCGCCGCGGCGACGCCACCGGCGATCGCCCGCATCAGGAACCCGGACGCGACGATGCAGATGTCCAGCACCGGCTGGTGCTTGAGCCAGAAGCAGTAGGCCAGCTGCACCGCGACGTAGACGCCGAGGACGATGAGCAGCTGCACGGACGCCAGCAGGCTCAGCCCGATCGCCACGAGGAACAGCACGACCGCGACCACGTACGCCACCGGGACGGGGACGATCCCGGCCGCGATGGGCCGGTTCCGCTTGGTCGGGTGCGCCTGGTCCGCCGCGACGTCCTTCGCGTCGTTGACCAGGTAGACCCCCGACGCCGCCAGCGAGAACGCGACGAACGCGATCAGCAGCTTGAGCGCGACCGGGCCCTGGAACAGGTCTCCCGAGGTGAACGGCGCCGCCAGTACCAGGACGTTCTTCACCCACTGCCGCGGGCGCATCGTCCTGAGGACCCCGGCGACCAGGCCCATCGGCTTCCCGGCCGGGGACTCGTCGACCTTCGAGGGCGCGTCGGTACTGGTCATGGGCGGGGGTTCCTCCGGGCGGTACGACGGCGCAGCACGCGCCGGGAGACGAGGGCGACGCCCGCGCCGAGCGCGGAGCCGGCGGCGACGTCACTGGGGTAGTGCACGCCGAGAACCAGGCGCGAGAGCGCCATCAGCGGCACGACCACCAGGCCCAGCGGCCTGCGCAGCAGGCCGCCGTAGAGCACGGCGGCGGCGGTGGTCGACGTGGCGTGCGACGAGGGGAAGCTCAGCCGGCTGGGGGTGCCGACGAGCACGCGGACGGACGGGTCGTCCGGCCGCGGGCGGCGGACGACGCGCTTCACCCCGATCGACGCGCCGTGGGCGAACGCGACGGCGGCCGCGGAGCCGAGCCACTCGCGTCGGAGATCGGGGTCCCGGCGGTGCACCGCGGCGCCGACGAGCCCGATCGCGAGCCAGCCCGCCGCGTGCTCGCCGAAGAAGGACATGGCCCTGGCGAGCCGCACGACCGGCGGCGCGGCGACGGCGCCCTGCACGGCGGCCAGCACCGCGATCTCACCCACCGGGTCCGGGGTCGGCAGGTCCACGCTCGGGTCCAGGACGGGAGCGGTGTTCGACAGCTCGGCCACGAGCGGGCCTCCAGTGCGCACGGCTGTCACCAGCGGGCGCAGGTCTGCGGGACGGATACGGGCCGTGATGCTACGCGGCGGGCCCGGAACCACTCCGGAGGGCATGTCGGCCCGGGGTCAGAACCAGCGCTCGAGCACCAGGGCGAGCCCGTCCTCCTCGTTCGACCCGGTGACCTCGTCCGCGACCGCCTTCAGCACCGGGTGCGCGTTCCCCATGGCCACCCCGTGCCCGGCCCACCGCAGCATCTCCAGATCGTTGGGCATGTCACCGAACGCGATGAGGTCCGCCGCGTCGAGCCCGGTCCGGGACGCCACCACCGCGAGCCCGGTGGCCTTCGTGACCCCCGCGGGGGACGCCTCGACGAGCCCGCCGGAGTGCGAGAAGGTCAGGTCGACGACGCCGGCGACCGACGGCGCGAGCGCGGCGATCATCGCGTCGCTGGTCATCCCGGGGTGTCTGATCAACAGCTTGACCGCCGGGTGGGCCAGCAGCTCCTGCCGCGCCTCGCTGGAGTTGTCCGCCTCCGGCCAGGCGTGTTCGTAGTCCGGCTCCGCGGCGAAGTGGGCGATGCCCGCGTCGAACGCGCCCTCCCCCACCCGCTCGACGGCCAGCGTGGCGCCCGGCAGCAGCTCGGTGGCCGCCGTCGCGAGCTCGGCCAGCGCCTCGGCCGGGAGCGTGCGGGACCAGATGATCCTGTCCTCGAGGATGTCGTAGAGGACCGCGCCGTTCGCGCACACCGCGTACCTGACCGCGCCGACCAGCGCGGCGATCGGCGGGGTCCACCGCGGCGGACGGCCCGTGACCAGCACGAACCCGGCACCCGCCTCGACGAGCCGCTCGATCACCCGCCCGGTGCGGGGGGTGACGCCGCCCGCGTCGTCGAGGAGCGTGCCGTCGACGTCGGTCGCCACGAGCCGCGGTGCCTGCACTATCGCCCCCGCTCGTCCGTGATCACACCGACCAGACTACGGGCGCACTAGGCTCGCCCGCATGCGCGTGCTCGTGGTGTCCGCGCCGCTGGCCGGACATCTGATCCCGATGCTGCCGCTGGCGGAGGCGCTCTGGAAGGCCGGGCACGACGTGCTCGTCGCCACGGGCGGGGACGCGCTGAGCGTCGACACCGGTGAACTGCCCGTGATCGACGTCGCGCGGGAGGTCTCGTTCCGCCGGATCGCGGCGCGCACGATGCTGACCCATCCCCTCGACGCCCGCGCCGAGCTCGCCGGGCGTGCCGGCACGCGGATGGTGGCGCGGATGTTCGGGGCGCTCAACGAGGAGCTCGCGGACGGGATGGTCACGGTCGTCGAGCAGTGGCGGCCGGACGCCGTGATCCACGAGCCGCTCGCGGTCGCCGCCGCCGTGGCCGCCGCACGCCACGACGTCCCCGCGGTCCTCCTGGAGAACTCGCTGTTCGACGGGGCCTCACTGCTCAGGGCGACCACGGACGCCCCGCTCCTGCAACGCGCGCTGCGCCGGCACGGGCTCGACGAAGGGCTGCCGGAACCGCGGTTCGTGCTCACCATCGCGCCACCGAGCGTCGTCGGGCCACGCGACGGCCTGCCGATGCGGATGATCCCGCGCTCCGGCGGTGCCGGCGCCGGGATCGTCCCCGCCTGGCTGCGGAGCCCGTCGGACCGGCCGCGGATCCTGGTCAGCCGCAGCACCGTGCCGGGCCCCGGCGGGGACCCGATGCCCGCCGCGCTCGCGGCCGCGGACCGGGTGGACGCAGAGATCGTGCTCGTCCGGCCCGAGGCCCGCCTGGAGCGGAAGGCCGACGGGCGGGTCCGGACGGTCGGCTGGGTGCCAC
The DNA here is from genome assembly GCA_025869365.1 of Pseudonocardia sp. Taxonomy (GTDB): domain Bacteria; phylum Actinomycetota; class Actinomycetes; order Mycobacteriales; family Pseudonocardiaceae; genus Pseudonocardia. The sequence goes on along the minus strand of JAOZVV010000090.1, from coordinate 31,742 downwards.
TGGACGAGGTGCTGCCCGTCTGCGCGGCCGTGGTGCACCACGGCGGTGCCGGGACCGCGCTGGGTGCCCTCGCCGCCGGCATCCCCCAGCTCGCGTTGCCCGGGCCGGGTGACCGCCGGTTCAACGCCGAGCTGATCGCGCGCCGCGGGGCGGGGCTCACCGGGAAGGTCACGGTGCAGGCCCTCACCACGCTCGCCCGCGACGGGGAGCTCGCCGCGGTGGCCCGGGAGGTCCGCTCGGAGATGGCCGCCATGCCGCATCCGGAGGAACGGGTGGCGGACGTCGCCGCGCTGGACTGAGCGGGTCGCACCCGGGCTCAGGCCTCCGGGGGTTCCCAGGCCAGCAGGGCGGTGCGGAGCAGCACCGCGAGCTGGGCGCGCTGGTCCGCATCCAGCACGGACACGAGCTCGCGTTCCGCGTCGACCTGCCGCGGGAGTACCTCGTCGACCAGCTCGGCGCCCGCGCCCGTCAGCTCGACCAGCGCCGCCCGCCCGTCCGCCGGATCCGCCGCGCGCACGACGAGCCCCGCCGAGGTGAGCTTGTGCAGGCGTTTGGTGGTGGCCGCCGGGGACCCGACGACGCCGGCCGTCAGGTCCCCCGGGCGCAGCGGGTGACCGGCGCGACGGAGCTGGGTGAGGACGTCGAACTCGCCGCGCGTCAGGCCCGCCGGTGCCAGCCAGGCCTCGCTGGCCTGCTGGAGGAACCGGGCGGCACGCAGGATCCGGCCGACGACGTCGATGGGGGCGGTGTCGAGCTCGGGTCGCAGTGCCGCCCAGTCCGCCCGGATCCCGTCTACCGCGTCACGTTCGGCCGCCATGGCTGTGCCTTTCCTTCACCAGTAAACTACTCTCACAGTACTACACCGGTGAAAGGAATCGAGGCATGCGGCACGGCCTGCTGGGAGAGCTGACGCGCTGGGAGGCGCACGCCGGCGCCCACCGCCCCGCGATCCGCTGTGGGGTGACGGTCGGCGTACCCCTCGCCGTCCTGGTCGTCCTCGGCCGGTTCGAGCTGGCGGGGTTCGCCGCCTTCGGCGCCTTCACCGCGATCTACGGCCGCGACCTGGGGTTCCCGCGCCGGGCCCGCCTGCACGCCGTGGTCGCGGTGCTGCTCACCGCGAGCGTCGCCGTCGGGCTGCTCGCCGCGCACCTGCCCGGGGCACCCTGGAGCGTCCTGGCGGTCCTGGTGGCGCTCACCGCCGTGACCGGGCTGATCGGCGAGCTCCTGGCCTGGAAACCTGCCGGCCCGCTGTTCTTCCTCTTCGCGGCGGGTGCGTCCTCCGCGATGGCCCCCCTCGGCACGCAGGGGATGCTCACGGCCGTCGCGGTCACCGCGGGGGTGGCGGCGTTCGGCGTGGTCGTCGGCAGCGCCGGGGCGCTCCTGCGCCGGCGAGATCCGGTGGTCCGCCGGGAGCGGGTCCCCGGGCGGATCCGCGCGGTGCTGGCGCCCGGCGGCGCCGCCCGCGCCACGGTCGTCGACGCGACGACCGCGGCCACGATCGCCGGGGTGATCGGCGCCGGGGCCGGCGTCCACCACGTGTACTGGACCGTGATCGCCGCCGTCGTGCCGTTCGCCGTCGTCCCGGACCCGACGAAGCGGCTCGCCCGCGGCCTGCTCCGCGCCGGCGGCACCGTGGCCGGGATCGCCGTCGCCGCGGCCGTCCTGGCGCTGGGCCTGCCGGCCTGGGCGCTGGTCCTCGCGATCGTGGTCGCCCAGGTGGGGGCCGAGCTGTTCGTGATGCGCAACTACGGGGTCGCGCTGCTGTTCATCACGCCGCTGGCGATGCTGCTCGGAACCGCGGGCCTGACGACCTTCGACACCGCCGCCCTGCTGGCGGACCGGGTGCTCACCACCGCGATCGGGATCTCGGCGGGCATCGTGGTGCTGGCGGTGCGGCACAGCGGAGCCCTCGTGGCCGGGTCCGCGCCGGAACCGACCCGCCTGCTTCAGGAAAGCCACATTCATGAAGCCTCCTGACAGGAATGTGGCTTTCCTGAACCTCAGATGATGGCGACGGCGACGACGAGACCCAGGGCGACGTGTGCCGCCGCCACGACCCACGCCTCTGCGCGGAGCTCGGTGTCCGCCAGGACCGCGCCGATCCGGATGCCGGTGATCCACTCGAGGACCCGGACCGCCGCGACCTGCGCGATGATCCCCACCAGACCGAAGATCAGCGAGGCCAGCAGGCCCTCGGCCAGCGCGCCGGACGCGCTGTAGATGGCCGTGACCACGATGAACGCCATGCTGACGATGCCGGCCGAGGTGACGATCACGGCGTTGGGCAGGCCGTCGCGCACGAGGCGGTTGAGCTTGCCGGGCGTCGTCAGGTCGATCGCCCAGAAGCCGAGCAGCATCAGCAGCAGGCCGATGACCGCGTAGAGCAGGATCGCGCCGATCCCGCGGCCGACGTTGGAGAAGAAGCCCGGCGTGAGGGCAAGGACGGTCTCGGTCACTTCAGTGCCTCCGTAAGGCGTGCGGGGGAGCAGGTCGTGCGGGGGTGTCCGGTGGTGGGGGAACCCGGTGCCGGTGCTAGGACGGGATCCGGTGCGGGACGAACGCCGCGCCGTCGTCGGTCACCAGGCCGACGGTCTCGCGGATGCCGAGCCCGGCGGAGGTGTCCCCGACGATCCACGCGCCCAGGGCGGGGCGGAACCCGTCGAACTGCGGGAGCGGGTCGAAGAGCTGGTAGACGAAGCCCTCCTCGCCGTACACCCCGCCCGTGGACACCTCGGCCGTGCCGGGCGCGACGATGTCGACGTTCGCGCCCTCCCGGCCGAGCAGCGGCTTACGCACGTACTCGGTGAGCAGGCCCGGATCCCGCAGGTACGCGGGCAGCAGGTTCGGGTGCCCCGGGTACATCTCCCAGAGCACCGCGAGCAGTGCCTTGTTGGACAGCAGCGTCTTCCACATCGGCTCGATCCACAGCGTCCCGGGGAGGCTGCGGCCGACGTGCTTGCCGAAGTCCTCGGAGAGGATCCACTCCCACGGGTAGAGCTTGAAGATCCCGGCCATCGGGGCCTCGGCGAGGTCCACGAACCGGTCCAGGTCCACGTCCCAGCCGATGTCCTCGATCGCCAGCCCGACGGTGTCCAGGCCCGCCTCGGCGGCGGTCTCCTGCAGGTACCCGACGGTCACGTGGTCCTCGCCGGAGGTGTCCCCGCCGGACCAGGTGAAGTGCACCTCGGAGCTGGGCAGCAGGTCCTTGATCTCGCCCCAGCGCGCGACGAGCTGCTCGTGCAGGGAGTTCCACTGGTCGTCGTCGGGATGGGTGTCCTTGAGCCAGTACCACTGCAGGATCGAGGCCTCGAGCAGCGTGGTGGGGGTGTCCGCGTTGTACTCGAGCATCTTGGCCGGCCCGGAGCCGTCGTAGCGCAGGTCGAAACGGCCGTAGACGTGCGGGTCCCGGCGCTTCCAGCTCTCGGCGACCTTCTCCCAGCACCACTCGGGCAGCGCGAAGTCCCGGTACCGCTCGGTGGTGACGACGTGGTCCACCGCCTCGAGGCACATCGAGTGCAGGAGCTCGACGTCCGCCTCGAGGGAGAGGATCTCGTCCATCTCGAAGACGTAGTGCACGGACTCGTCCCAGTACGGGCGGGCCGTGCCGCCCGCGCCGCGGCCCGGGGCGTCGTAGACCAGCCCCTGCTCACGAACCTTGCGCTGCCAGTCCGGCCGCGGGGTCCCTCGTTCACGATGCACGCGTCAGCTCCCGCTGCTGCTGCCGCCGGAGGACGACCCGCCCGAGGAGGAGCCCCCGCCGCTGACGCCCAGCCCACCGCGGGAGATCGACTTGCCGGACGGCGTGGCGACGGACCCGCCGCGGGGCGCCGCCGTGGTGCCACCACTGGCGACCTGGCCGACGTTGCCCGAACCGCCGTAGTTGTAGTGGTACTGCCCGCCGCCGCCGCCGATGAAGATCGGGTAGAAGCCGCCGCCGGAGCTGTAGCCGCCGTTGGCCGCCGCCGGGGTGACGCAGTTGCTGTCGTCCACCACGACGTTGTTCTCGTCGACGCAGCGGGCCTCGGTGGTCTCGTCGTCGCTCGACGCCGCGTAGCCGACGGCGATCAGCGCGACGACACCGACGGTGACACCGGCGCCGATGAGGATCCGCTTGCGCTTCTTGTGCGAGGCCTCCTGCTTCAGCGCGGCCTCGCGCTCCTCGTCCCGGCGGCGGCGTTCCGCGGCCTGCCGGGCACGCTTCTCGGCGAGCGTGGGCTCGCGGGGGGTGGTGCTGGCGTCCTGGCGCTCCATGCGGCCGCGACGGGGCGGCTCACCAGCGGATCCGCCCGGCTGCGAGCCGGGCTGGGCATCGGGCTCGACCACCGGGAACGCCTTGGTCCTCGGCTCGTCCGGGCCGTCCGTGCCGCCCGCGCCGCCGGTCGGCTGATCCGGCCCGCCCCGGCCGTCGTTCTCGCTCATCAAGGCCACCCCCGCGCGCACCGTACCCGTCTGATCAGGGCAGGGACCACCCGGCCGCCCCGGATCGCCCGCTCGTCGGACGATCTCCGCCTCCCGGCGACGAACGTCACCCACACGGTTCGCCCGGCGGTCCGGTCGTGCGGCTCGCAGCACCACCCCGACCGATGACCGCGTGACCCTCGCACCGATTCGGGGTCCCCCGACCGGGGACGGCATGATGACGCTCGCCATGGACCCTCTCTTCACGCCGTCGGGCGAGCAGCCCACCCGGGCCGTCGCCCTGGAGGACCCACCGGTTCGCGCTCCCCGCCGCGACACCCCCGGCAACGGGGACGGGACGCCCGCGCCGCGGCCGACGCGCGCCGCGACGCGGCGGGCACCCGGCCCGTCGGCTCCCGGCCCGCGCAGGCCCGGCGGCCTGCCGTCCGTCCGCCAGGCCAGGCGGGTCGTGATCGGGGTCCTCGTCGGCGCGCTCACGATGCTCGGGGTCGCCACCCTGGACACCGTCGCCGGCGCCACCGTGCCCGTCCTGGGGTCCTTCGCGGCCCTGCCGTCCCCCACCGGCACCGCCGCGGACGAGGCCGAGGAGGCCCCGCCGCCCCCGACGACGCCCGGCACCTGCCTGAACTGGTCCCGCAAGGACGCCGCGGACACCGCCGTCGTCGAGTGCGCCCAGCCGCACCTGTTCGAGCAGGCCGGCACCGTCGCGCTGACGGACCAGCCCGCCCTGCCGGACGACCGCACCTGGCAGCAGCTCGTCAACGAGCGCTGCACGCCGGTCGTCCTGGGGTACCTGAACGGCAAGTTCGACCCGGACGGCCGCTACCGCGTCGGCGCGCTCAAGCCGTCCCAGAAGAAGTGGGACGACGGCAACCGGGACCTCCGCTGCGGGCTGCAGAGCGCCTCGCACTCCGGTGCCCTGTACCCGATGACCGGACGGGCCGCGGAGCAGGACCAGTCCGGCGTCTACGAGCCGGGTACCTGCCTCGCGATCGACGGCCGCACCGTCGGGGACCCGATCTCCTGCGACTTGCCGCACGCCGTCGAGACGGTCGGGATCGTGGACCTCGGCACCAAGTTCCCGGACGCGTTCCCGGCCGTCGGGGACCAGGACAACTTCCTGCAGCCCGAGTGCTCGCGGATCGCCGCCGACTACGCGGGCGGCCAGCAGGTCGTCACGGACAAGAAGCTCACCGTCTACTGGGACAACCTCACCGACGAGTCCTGGAACGCGGGCACCCGCAAGGTCAACTGCAACCTGGCGGCCCTGCTGCCGGACCGCAGCGGGTTCGCCCCGGTCACCGGACCGGTCAAGGGTTCGGTCTCGGTGAGCGACCAGGTCGCCCCTCCGGCCAGCGCCACCCCGGGCGTCCCGGCGGGCCCCACCTCGACGCCGGCGCCGGAGCCGTCCGTCCCGGTGGATCCGTCCACCGCGCCGAGCAGCGAGGCCCCGACGTCGGACGCGCCGCCGCCCAGCGGCGTCACCCCGGCCCCGGCCTCACCTCCGGCGAACCCCTCGACCCCGCCGGCAGCGGATCCGGTGACCCCGCCGAGCATCTCCGTCGGCACGTAGGCTCACTCCCATGGCCGTCGTGATGGGTCGGCGCCGGTTCGAGGAGCTGGTGTCCGACGCGCTCGACACGGTGCCCGCGCGGCTCACGGCGGCGATGGACAACGTGGTCGTGCTGGTCGAGGACCGGCACGACGAGGACCCGTCACTGCTCGGGCTCTACACCGGCGTCGCGCTGACCGAGCGCACGAGCGACTACGGCGGCGTCCTGCCGGACCGGATCGAGATCTACCGGGACGCGATCCTGGACGTCTGCGACTCCGAGGCGGAGGTCGTCCGCGAGGTCGCGATCACGGTCGTGCACGAGATCGCCCACCACTTCGGGATCGACGAGGACACCCTGCACGAGCTCGGCTGGGGCTGAGGGTCGGCGCCGAGCTCCGCGCCGACCTCCGGCGACGGGCGTCCGCTGCGGGCCGCCCGGGTGCGGGCCGGGCTCAGCGGACCTCGGGCGGAGCCCCCGCCGTCACGTCGCCGGTGAGCGTGGGACCGGAGTCCCACCACTCCAGCGCCCAGCCCGTGTCCGTCCCGGGATCCTGGCGGAGCACGACGCGCCCGGTGTTGGGGACGTAGGTCGTCTCGGCGTTGTCCCCGAGGAGCGCACCGGCCGCCAGCCGCATGGCCGCACCGTGGCTGACGAGCACGATCATCGAGCCCGGCGGGTAGCTGGCCTCCGCGTGCTCGACGATCCTCTCGACTGCGGGCAGGAACCGCGCCCGCAGGTCCTTCGCGGACTCCCCGCCGGGCAGGGCCCGGTCCAGCTCGCCGCCCCACCACGCCTCGTAGACGTCCTCGAAGTCGCGGCGGGCGAGGACGTCCGAACGGCCCTCGAGATCCCCGCAGAAGACCTCGTGGATCCCCTCGATCGGGACGACCTCCAGGCCCAGAGCGCGCGCGATCGGCTCGCCGGTCTGCCGGGCCCGCAGCGCGAGCGAGGCGTACACCGCGCGGACCGGCCAGTCCGCGATCAGCTCGGCGACGGCCTCGGCCTGCTGCCGGCCGGTCTCGTTGAGCGGGGAGCCGGGCAGGGCGGAGTCCAGCGCGCGCTCCACGTTCGCGTCGGTCTGGCCGTGGCGCACCAGGACCAGCCGCAGCTCGTCCCGCTCCGGCTCGTGCGGCGAGAACGCCGTACCGGTCATGTCGCCGCCTCCGCGGGAAGAAGTACGTCGGCGGTCATCGTGCCGCCTCCGCGGGAAGAAGTACGTCGGCGGTCATCGTGCCGCCTCCGCGGGAAG
>JAOZVV010000090.1:0-24508 GCA_025869365.1 Pseudonocardia sp. | reverse complement strand
AAGTACGTCGGCGGGTCATGTGCGTACCCCGTCCCTCAGATCGGCCAGCCAGGCTTCGGCGGCGGCGTACTCCGCGGCCCCGGGTCCCGACGCGGCGGGCGCGGATCCGACGGGCCCGGCGGACGCGCCGGCCCGCGGGTAGGACCCCAGGAACCGCACGACGTCGCACCGCCGGTGCAGGGCGGCGAGCGCCTCGCCCATGGCCGGCTCCGCGACGTGTCCGCTGCAGTCCAGGTGGAACCAGTACTCGGCGTGCCGGTCCTTGATCGGCCGGGACTCGATGCGGGTCAGGTCGATCCCCCGCATCCCGAGCTCGGCGAGCAGCTCCAGCAGCGAGCCCGGCCGGTTCTCCATGCGCGCGGCCAGCGTGGTCCGGTCCTGCCCGGTCGGCCGGGACGGCTTCGACGGCCGGGTGAGCAGCACGAACCGGGTGACCGCGCCGGGGTTGTCCGCGATGTCGTCCGCCAGCACGTCCAGGCCGTGCTGGGTGGCGGCGAGCGGGCTGGTGACCGCGGCGTCGACCTCCCCGCGGGCGACCTGCGCCGCCCCCTCCGACGTCGACGAGCACGTGCGCACCTCGGCGGCCGGAAGGTTCGCGGCGATCCAGTCGCGCGTCTGCGCGATGCCGTGCGGATGCGAGGCGACGGCACGGATGTCCTCCCGGGTCGTCCCCGGGCGCACGAGCAGGGTGAAGCGGACGGCGAGCAGCGCCTCCTTCACGATGACCAGCGGCGGGTCCGCGACGAGCCCGTCGAGCACGGGGGGCACGGCGCCCTCGACGCTGTTCTCGATGGGCACGCAGCCGGCGTCGACCGAGCCGTCCCGGATCGCGGCGAGGACCGCCGGGTTGCCGGGGAGGGGGACGAGCTCGGCGTCGCGCGCCTCCGGCAGGGACCGGAGTGCCTGTTCGGTGAAGGTCGCGTGCGGGCCGAGAAAACCGATTCGGGGCACGGCGGTCGACTGTAGCGACGGCCGTCGCGAGGCCCGCCACCGGTTCCCCGCGTCGTCGTGGCCCGTTCCGGCGAACCTGCTCCGCCGAAGGTGCGAACTTCCGAACCCTGCGTCCTGCGCCCTGCGAAGGTCCGACCGGGGGCGCACCTCGTTCCGGCAGGGGAAGGGGGCTTGCCGGTACCGGGTGCGCTCCCCACCCGTGGCGATCAGTCCAGCAGGCCCAGGGCGACGAGGGCGCTGATCGGCACCGGCTCCGGGTCCACCCCGCACCGGGCGAACAGGCCGCGCACACCCTCGACCCCACGCTCGGGGAGCCGCTGCAGCTCCGCGGCCAGCGCCGGGCCGTCCGTCTCGTGCAGGGCCTCGGAGACGCTCCGCTCCGGCTCACCCGAGCCGATCGCCCGGGCCACCGCCACCAGCAGGTTCAGCACGCCGTGCCGGCCGCGGTCCGTCTCGGTCTCGACGCTCGGCCGCACGACGTCCCGCAGCCCCATCGCGGTGAACCCGCGACCGGCCGAGACGGCGACGTCCACGAACCGCTCCACGTCCGAGATCGTGGGGACGTCCGAGATCCGCGGGCCGCCGACCCGCAGCTTGGGGACGCAGCCGTGCTCCGCGACCCGGCGCACCGCGTCCAGCCAGGCGTCCGTCTCCTCCGCGGTGCCCTCCAGCGGGCGACGCGGCTCCACGACGGCGGTGACGTCCTCGGGCACGAACTCCGAGACCCGTTCCAGCCACACCGCGTCGACGTCCGGCGGGGCGGCCGTCTCGACCGTCCGCGGGGTGAGCAGCGTCGAGCGGGAGAACACGGTGGACAGCGCCTTGGGCACGGCCCCGAGCCCGGTGTCGACGACGAGCGCGAGATCCACCGGGCGCGCGGGCGCGGAGCGCGCGAGCTCGGTGACCAGGGCGGGGAGCCGGGAGGCCGGGCACACCAGATGTCCCACGAGGCCGCCGTAGCTGCCGTCGCGGGCCGAGAGGTAACGGGCCACCACCGCGTCGATACCCGGGGCCACCATCCTGGGCTGCAGCAGGCTGGTGTCGTCCACCAGCCCGGAGAGCAACGGGGAGATCGGCCACGGGTCGGCGGGAGAACCCGAGGGCACGGTCGTCACGGCCACAGACGCTAACCCGTCTCGGGGTGCGCCCCGTGGGCGGGTACCGCCCGGGTCCTGGACAGCCGCCCCGTCCGAGCTATAGCTTAGCCTCACCTAACCAGGAGGTGATCACCGTGGGAGGCACCCGACTCCGGCGTCCGCCGGCCCCGACGGACGCCGAACGCGCCCGCAGCGTGGCGACCCGAGGCGGCACTGCCGCCCTCGTCGGCACGGGCTCGCCCGAACCCGTCGTCCCGCTCGTGCACCACCTCCACGCCGACGGGTCGGCGGTGCTGCTGCTGGCCGACGACTCCCCGGTACTGGCCCGGATCCGGGAGGCCGAGAACGCGGAGCTCCCGGTGATGCTCGAGATCACCGACTCCGCGCCCGTCGACCTGCGGGAACCGGTGCGGGCGCTGCTGTGGATCACCGGCTGGCTGCGCGAGCCCGACGCGGAGGCGGCACGCCGGGCCGCCCTGCAGATCGCCGACGTCGCGCCGCACCACGGCCTGCTCGACCTGGGCCACGGCGCCACGCTCGTCCGGCTCAGCCCGAGCTCCGCCGTGCTCGCGGACGCCGAGGGCAGCGCCGCGCTCGCCCCCGTGGAGCTCGCCGCGGCCCGGCCGGACCCGTTCTGCCGGCTCGAGGACCAGTGGCTCAGCCACCTCGAGGAGTCCCACCCGGACGTCTTCGACGCGCTGGCCCGCCATCTCCCACCCACGCTGCGCGCCACCGAGGGGGCGCGGATCCGCCCGCTCGGGGTGGACCGCTGCGGCCTGCGGCTGCGCGTGGAGACCCCGCAGGGCGACCACGACGTGCGGCTCGCGTGGCAGCACGACGTCGGCACCGTCGAGGAGCTGCGCCGGGAGCTCGGCCTGATGGTCGGCTGCCCCTTCCGGGCGACGGCCGCCGCGGGCGAGGTCGGCCACGTCGCCGACGAGCAGGACTGAGCGTCAGCTCGCGGCGGCGTCCCGGGCCGCGAGCTTCTCCTCCACCCGCCGGGTCACCTTGCGCTCGGCGATGAACGAGCAGATCGGGATGGTGCCCGCGATCAGCACGAGCAGCGCGAAGACCGGGGTGAACCGGGCGCGCTCCGCGAGCAGCAGCGCGAGCACGATGTAGATCATGTACAGGAAGCCGTGGAACATCCCGACGATCGCGACGGGACCCGGGGTGTCGAAGAAGTACTTCATCGGCATCGCGTAGAAGACCAGCACCAGCAGGCCGACACCGGTCACCCACGCAGAGATCCGGTAGGCCTTGAGGGCGAGGGAAATCGACATCAGCTCTCCTGGTCCCGGGCCGCGAGCTGCGCCAGCATCCGGTTGTAGGCGGCCAACCGCGGGTCCTCGTCGTCCGTGACGGGCTTCGCGGCGGGCGTGGGGGTGAAGGGCGACGAACCGCGTTCCCACGGGGCGGGGGGCCGGTCGTCCGGGGCGGGCGCCGGCTCCGCGTCCGCGACCGGCGTCGCGTCCTGGTCCGGGGTGGCGGGCTCCGGCGTCCGGGTCACCGGCTCGGCGGTGGGGACCGGCGGCGGCTGGTGCTCCTCGGGCTCCTCGCCGCTGCGCCGGCGGGCCTCGAGCCGCAGGAACCGCCACCACATGTAGCCGAAGAAGAGGGCGAAGAAGGGCCACTGCAGGCCGTAGCCGACGTTCGCCGCCGTACCGAGGTTCGACCCGGCCCGGTCCCACTGCCACTTGGACAGCCAGACGCAGGCGGCCATCGCACCGAGCGTGAGCAGGTGCCAGCCGATCCAGCGGGGGGTGAACACCAGCCGAAGCACGAGCGCCATCCTACGCGCTGTAGAAGAACGCCCGACCGGTAGCGTCGCGCGGCGTGGCCCTCCGCGACTGGCTGACCCCCGCTCCGCCCGACGCGGTGCCCGCCGTCTCGGACCGCGCGGCCCGTCGGCTGCTCGTCCTCGAGATCCTCGTCGTCCTCACGGTCACGCTCGGGCTGTCCGCGTTGCGCAGCGCGCTCTCCCTGCTGGACTCGCTCCTGGCGGCCGCTCCCCTGTCCGAGCAGACCGTCGCCCTGAACGCGCCGGCCGCGCAGGCGGGGCTCGTCGACCTCGCGATCCAGCTGGTCCGGGCGCTGCAGCTGGTCGGCTGGGGCGCACTGGGCGCCTATCTGCTGCTCCGCGGCGGGATCGCGCTGGCCCGGGTCGGGCTCGACGCGCGCCGGCCCGGCCGCGACGCCCTCGGCGCCGTCGGGCTCGCCGCGCTCATCGGCATCCCCGGACTGGGTCTCTACCTGGTGGCGCGGGCGCTCGGCGTGAGCCTGGAGGTCGCCCCCAGCACCCTGGGCGACGTCTGGTGGCGCACCCCGGTCCTGATCCTCTCCGCCGCGGCGAACGCCTGGGCCGAGGAACTGGTGATGATCGGCTACCTGCTGACCCGCTTCCGCCAGCTCGGCTGGTCCGAGAACCGCTCGGTCGTGGTCTCCGCGATCCTGCGCGGCGCCTACCACCTCTACCAGGGCCTCGGCGGGTTCGTCGGCAACGTCGTCATGGGGCTGGTGTTCGGCCGGGTGTGGCAGCGGACGAACCGGCTCTGGCCGCTCGTCGGGGCACACGCATTGATCGACGTCGTGGCCTTCGTCGGCTACGCCCTGCTGCCCACCGGCTGGCTGAGCTGACCACCGGGACCCGCGCCCCCCACCGCTGTCTGGAACCGTTACAGACTGCGTTCGATATCATCGGCCGGTGTCCGACTCCAAGTTCCTCGCCCTGCTCCGAGACCAGATCCGCAACGAGTTCACGGCGAGCCAGCAGTACACCGCCGTCGCCGTCTGGCTCGACGACGAGGACCTGCCGCAGCTGGCCACGCACTTCTACGCGCAGGCGCTCGAGGAGCGCAACCACGCCATGAGCATGGTCCGGTACCTGCTGGACTCGGACATCCGCGTCGTGATCCCGGGGATCGATGACGTCCGGAACGACTTCGAGACCGTCGAGGACGTCGTCAAGCTCGCGCTCGACCAGGAGAAGCAGGTCACCGAGCAGATCACCACGCTCGCCCGGACCGCCCGGGACGAGGGCGACTACCTCGGCGAGCAGTTCATGCAGTGGTTCCTCAAGGAGCAGGTCGAGGAGGTGGCGTCCATGTCGACGCTGCTCACCGTCGTCCAGCGGGCCGGGGACAACCTGTTCCACATCGAGGACTTCGTGAACCGGGAGCTCGGCAAGACCGCCGCCGCGGACCCCTCCGCCCCACCGGTCGCGGGCGGACGCATCTGACTCCCCGCGACTGCAGGAAAGCCACTTTCCTGCAATCTTCTTACATGAAAGTGGCTTTCCTGAACCTCGGGAGCCGGCTCAGCGCAGGGTGACCTGCTTGCCCGCGATCGCGTCACGGGCACCTCGCTCCGCCGTGGTCAGCGGGGTGGTGGCCGCCAGGGCCTCGTCCAGGCGCGTCGCGAACGACGCCGCGGGCTCGGCCCACTCCTTCGCGTGCAGCTCCCGGTCCAGGTCCCAGACGGGGACGAGCAGGCCGTGCGCCCGGAAGGCACCGGCGTAGCGGGTGTCCCCGGACAGCTCCAGCTCACCCGCGGCGTGCAGCCGGGCCAGGGCCGCCATCAGCGCGTCCTCCGGCTCCGGGCGGACCCAGCGCAGGTGCGCCTTCGAGCCGGTGTCCACCCAGTAGGCGGCCTTGACCCCGGGGGCGAGGACGGCCTCGGTCGGCATGATCACCGAGTTGGCCCGCTCCAGGGTGGCGGCGATCTCGGGGGACGACTCGTCGACACCCTCGGCGATCCACCAGGAGAAGTCCGGGTACAGCTCCGGCTCCAACGGCGCGTCCGCGACCAGGATGTCCTGCAGCCGCACCACATCGCTGCCGCCGACGCCGGGCCCGACGACCGACAGCGCCTCGCCCGGCTCCGCCTGCTCGGCCCAGCGCAGGGCCTTCGCGACGTCCGCGGAGAGGTCCCCGGAGCGCGTCTGCACCTGCATGCCGAGCAGGATCTCGCCGTCCGGCCGGACCAGCGCCGCGGAGGCACCCGGCAGCACGGAGGCGATCCGCACGGGCCGCTCGCCCTTCTCCTTCAGCGGCAGCGGCGCGACCGCGGACGGCAGGAACTCCCGCATCGCGACGAGGTCCGGCTCCGCGGCCAGGCCCTGGAACGGGCGGGTGACGATCACGTCGTCACCGGCGCCGTGGCAGGCCTTGTAGCGCTTGCCGGAACCACACGGACAGGGGCGGCGGGGGTTCTCACCGTCGGTCGCAGCAGCGGCGGCGCGGTGGCGATTCTTCTTGGACATGAGGCTGCCAAGGTAGCGGAGTGACGCCGTCGCGCCCGTCCGCACCCTTCGACACCGCCGACCCCGCCTTCCTCGCCGATCCGTACCCGCGCTTCGCCGCGCTGCGGGCCGCGGCCGAGATCCATCCCCATCCCGGTCTCGGCATGCCCGTCGCCGTCTCGCACGCGGCCTGCTCCGCCGTGCTGCGCGGGCGAGACCTCGGCCGGATCTGGGCGGATGCCGAGCCCGCGGACTCCTTCACCGCGTTCAACCTGCTGCACCGCAACTCCCTGCTGGAACGCGAGGGACCGGGCCACCACCGGCTGCGCGGGCTCGTCGCGTCGGCGTTCGGCCGCGGGCACACCGCCCGCCTGCGGGACTGGGTGCACGCGCTGGCCGGCCGGCTCGTCGACGACCTCGCCTCCCGGATCGCCGACGACGGCGCGGCGGACCTGCTCGGCCACGTCGCCGCGCCGCTGCCGGTGGAGGTCATCGCCGAGCTGCTCGGCGTCGAGGGGCCGGAGCGCGCGCTGCTGCGCGGCTGGTCGAACACGATCGTCACGATGTACGAGCCCGAGCCCGGTGAGGAGCGGCGCGCGGCCGCCGAGAAGGCCGCCGCCGAGTTCGTCGGGGCGCTGCGCGAGCTGGCCGCCTTCCGCCGCCGCCACCCGTCGGACGACCTGGTCAGCGGCCTGCTCGCGGAGGCGGCGGCGGACGGGTCGCGGATCTCGGAGGACGAGCTCGTCGGCACCGCGGCACTGCTGCTGATGGCCGGGCACGAGGCGACGGTGAACGTGATCGGCAACGGGGTGCTCGCGCTCCTGCGGAACCCCGGCGAGTGGGCACGGCTCGAACCGGCGCTCGTGCCGACCGCCGTCGAGGAGCTCATCCGGTTCGACGCGCCGCTGCAGCTGTTCGAACGCACCGCACTCGTCGACGTCGAGGTGGCCGGGTTCGCGGTGCCGGCCGGGACGAGGATCGCCGCGCTGCTCGGGGCGGCCGCCCACGATCCGGCGGTGTTCACCGAACCCGGACGCCTGGACCTGCGCCGGCACCCGAACCCGCACCTCGGGTTCGGCGCGGGCGTGCACTACTGCCTCGGCGCGCCGCTGGCCAGGCTGGAGGTGGGCGCCGCGCTGCAGGCCCTCCGGGACCGGCTACCCGGGCTGACGCTCGCGGGTGAACCCCCGAGGCGCCCGGACTTCGTCATGCGGGGCCTGCGGAGCCTGCCGGTCACGGTGGTCACGTCGCGGCGGGCTCCGCGGGGGGCCGGACGGCCACCAGGATCTCCCGGTGCTCCCCCGTCGGCGGGCCGAGCAGCGCCGTCAGCCGGCGGGTGACCGTCAGCGTGAGCATCGCCGTCGCGACCGCGGTGACATCCAGCAGGGCGTGCAGCACCACGCCGTCCGCGCGGGCCTGGGCCCCTGTCCTGAACGACCAGAGCACCGTGACGACGCCCAGCACCGCCCCCAGGGCCCACACCCCCCACCAGAGCAGCACGAGCCGGGACGGGCGTGGGCGCGTGTCCGGCGCACGGTCCAGGCCCGCGTGCTCGATCTCGGCGAGCAGGGACCCCGGGGCGCTGAGGTTGTAGCCCGGCACCAGCCAGCCCAGCACGATCAGCAGCGGGGTGCGGGAGGGCCGGGTGGACGTGCGCTCCCCGGCAGCCTGTGCCGCCCGCAGCGACCACAGGATCAGGACGACGCCGGACAGCACCGTCGCGGCGACCGAGGCCCAGCCCGCGGTCCGGACGAGGCCGTCGGACCAGCGGACCGCCGTCATCGACAGGGCGTCCGACCGGCTCGCCAGCAGCAGCACGTAGCGCCAGATCTCCGCACCGGCGGCGACCGCCGCCACGACCGCGGTGATCCACAGCAGGGGGACGAGCTGGCTCAGCGCCATCCGGGCGCCCGGCAGCGCGCTGGGCGGCGGGTCCGGGGCGTCCGTCCGCCACGGCGCCGCCGGGAAGCCCCAGCGCGGCACGAACGGATACCGCGGCGGGCCCGCGTACGGCGGGCGGGGGAAGACCCGCGGCGGCCGCTGCGCCGACGGCGGCGGCTCCGCCACCCAGACCAGCGCCGCGAGGTACCGCCCGCAGTAGGGGCAGAACGGCCCGGAGCCCGGCGGCGGCGTGCGTCCGCAGCGCGAGCAGACCGGGGGGCGGGTCACGGCAGGCTCAGACGATCTCGGGGCTGCGGCCCTCGTCCGCCACGACGGCCCGGCCGTGACCGGCCCACGCCTGCATCCCGCCGTCGACGTTCACCGCGGGGTAGCCCTGCTGGGCGAGGTACGCCACGACGCGCGCGGAGCGGCCGCCCGAACGGCACACCACGTAGAGCGGCTCGGCCGCGGGGATCTCGGAGATCCGCGCGGTGAGCTCGGACATCGGCACGTGGACCGACGTCGGCGCACGACCGGCGGCCCATTCGTCCGCCTCGCGGACGTCGAGCATCGCGGCGTCCACGGGCAGTTCGGCCACGCTCACGGAGGGGACAGCACTCATACCGGAGATCCTGCCACGGACCCCCGTCAACCCGCCGTGAGCGCGCGCCCCACCCCGGAACGGGTCAGTGCGACGCCGCCTTCTCACTGCCCGCGCCGGTGAGGGAGCGGACCTCCATCTCCGCGATCCTCTCCGTGTCGAACCGCTCCCGGCGGCCCACGAACGTCCCGACGATGCCGAGCAGGAACGACAGCGGGATCGAGACGATGCCCGGGTTCTCCAGCGGGAAGAAGTCGACGCCGCCGTTCGGCAGGATCACACTCTTCGGGCCGGACACCACCGGCGAGAACACGATCAGCAGCACACAGCTCGCGAGGCCGCCGTAGATGCTGAACAGGGCGCCCATGGTGTTGAACCGCCTCCAGAACAGCGAGTACAGCAGCGTCGGCAGGTTCGCGGACGCGGCGACGGCGAAGGCGAGCGCCACCAGGAACGCGACGTTGATCCCGTTGACCAGGATCCCGCCGATCACCGCGACGACGCCGACGACCAGCGCCGTCGTCCGCGCGACCCGCACCTCGTCCTGCGGCCTCGCATCACCCTTCTTGATGATGTTGGCGTAGACGTCGTGCGCGAACGAGGCCGACGCGGTGATCGTCAGGCCCGCGACGACGGCGAGGATCGTCGCGAACGCGATGGCCGAGATCAACCCGAGCAGCAGCTCGCCCCCGAGCTGGAACGCCAGCAGCGGGGCGGCCGAGTTGACCCCGCCGGGCGCGGCGGCGATCGCCTCCGGCCCGACGAGCGCGGCGGCGCCGTAACCGAGGACGAGGGTGAACAGGTAGAAGATGCCGATCAGCCAGATCGCCCAGACGACGGAGCTGCGGGCCTCCTTGGCCGTCGGCACGGTGTAGAAGCGCATCAGGATGTGCGGCAGGCCCGCGGTGCCGAGCACCAGCGCGAGGCCGAGGGAGATCAGGTCCAGCTTGTTCGTGTACTGCAGGCCGGGCGCCAGCAACGCCTCCCCCTCGGGCGACGCCTCGACGGCCGCGCCCAGCAGCGAGGAGAAGTTCAGCCCGTACTTGCCGAGGACCCAGGCGGTCATCACCGCGGCGCCGACGAGCAGCAGCCCGGCCTTGATGATCTGGACGTACGTGGTGCCCTTCATCCCGCCGACCAGCACGTAGACGATCATCAGGATGCCGACGACGCCGATCACGATGCTCTGTCCGAGCCGGTTCGAGTTCGGGATCTGCAGCAGCAGGGCGATCAGACCACCCGCGCCGGCCATCTGCGCGAGCAGGTAGAAGAACGACACGACCAGCGTCGACGTCGCCGCGGCCGCCCGGACCGGACGCCGGCGCATCCGGAAGCTCAGGACGTCGCCCATGGTGAACTTCCCGGTGTTGCGCAGCAGCTCGGCGACCAGCAGCAGCGCGACCAGCCAGGCCACCAGGAAGCCGATCGAGTAGAGGAACCCGTCGTATCCGTTGACGGCGATGGCACCGGCGATGCCGAGGAACGACGCGGCGGAGAGGTAGTCCCCGGAGATCGCGATGCCGTTCTGCGTGCCGGTGAACGAGCGGCCCGCGGCGTAGTAGTCCGACGCCGTCCGGTTGCTCCGGCTGGCCCGGTACACGAAGACCAACGTGACCAGCACGAACGCGGCGAAGATGCCGATGTTCAGCCCGACGCTGCCGAGTTGCTCCTGCGCCGTGACGGGCCCGGGGCTCACCGGGCCGGCCCCTCGATCTGCTGGCGGATGCGCTCGGCGGCCGGGTCGATGTGCCGGTTCGCGAAGCGGACGTAGACGGTGGTGATGGCGAACGTCGAGACGAACTGCAGCAGACCGACGACGATGCCGACGTTGATGTTGCCCGCCACCTTGGTGGCCATGAACTCCGGCGCGTAGGAGGCGAGCAGCACGTACGCGAGGTACCAGACCAGGAAGGCCGCACTCATCGGGAAGACGAACCGGCGCAACCTCCGGCGCAGGTCCGCGAACTCCGGCCCGGCCTGCACCCGCTCGTAGACGGTACCGGTGTCTGCTCTGCGTTCCTCGATGGTGCTCATGACGATCCCCCGCTTCTGCCGGTGGCACGAACCTTCATGCCGCGAGGACCCGGACGCGGGCCCTACCGGAGGAAACGAGCCGGCGGTCACACCGGCCACGGCGGGGCACGGGACGGTACACGTACGGAGTCCCGTGGTCACCCAGGGCGACGGTGGATCAGGCGGGCCCGGCCGCGCGCTCGTCCGGTGCGGGCTCGTCCAGCTCGGCCCGGTCACGCCCGGACACGGCGTCCCGGCTCAGTCCGAGGCGTTCCGGGGCGTGCAGCCGCAGCATCACCGCGTCGACGTCCGTGGGTCGTTCGCGCGCGGTGAGCACGCTCACGACGATCATGGTGGCGAACGCGACGGGGACGCTGACGATCGCCGGCCGGTACAGCAGGACCCCCAGCACCCCGGTCCCGGCGATCCCGGCCAGGCTCACCCCGACCGCCCCTGCGGCCAGGATCCCGCCGGCCAGCACGCCGGCGATCGCCCCCTTCGCGGTCAGCCCGCGCCACCACACCCCGAGCACGAGCAACGGGCAGAACGTCGACGCCGCCACGGCGAACGCGAGCGCGACCGTCTCGGTGAAGTCCAGCTGGGTCACGCCGAGCGCCAGCGCGACGGGGGCCGCACCGGCCAGGACCGTCGCGAACCGGAAGTTCGACAGCCGCTTCCCCCGCAGGACGTCCGTGCTCAGCACCCCGGCCAGGCTCACCACCAGGCCCGAGGACGTCGACAGGAACGCCGCCCACGCGCCCGCGGCCACGATCCCGCCCAGCACCGCGCCCGCCGTGCCGCTGCCGAGCACCGCCGTGGGCAGCAGCAGGACCGCCGCGTCCGTCTGCCCGCCCACCAGCAGCTGCGGGGTGTAGAAGCGGGACAGGGCGCCCAGCAGCGTCACGAGCAGGTAGAACACGCCGATCATGGCCAGCACGTAGACCGCGCTGCGCCGGGCGGCCCGGCCGTCCGGGTTCGTGTAGAAGCGCACGAGCACGTGCGGCAGGCCCATCGTGCCGAGGAACGTCGCGATGATCAGTGAGTAGATCCCGAGCAGCTGGTGCGGGTCCGCCCCGGACAGCGGGAGCAGCCACTCGTCGTCGGCCACCGGGCCGCCCGCGACGACCGGGACGGCCGATCCCGCCGGGAACGTCAGGTCCGTCCCCTCCCCGACGACGTGCCGGGAGCCCGCCGTCCACGTCTGCGGCTCGGTCGGGGCGACGTCGCGGCCGTCGATCCGGCCGGCCGCGGTGAAGGTGACGTCCTGACCGGCCTGCAACGTCACCCCGGTGTGGACGTCGACGGTGGTCCGCTCCGGGAACGACGGCGGCGCCGGACGGTCGTAGGTGTGCCCGCTGCCGAGGAAGTAGACCAGCGCGACGATCACCGGCAGGGTGACCGCGGTCAGCTTGAGCCAGTACTGGAACGCCTGCACGAAGGTCGCCGAGCGCATCCCGCCGAACATCACGCTCAGCACGATGACGATGCCCGCGCCCAGCTCGCCCGTCCAGGCCGGCAGCCCGGTCACCGTGGCGACCGTCAGCCCCGCACCCTGCAGCTGCGGGAGCAGGTAGAGCCAGCCGATGACCAGCACGAACGCCGTGCAGACCAGGCGCAGGCCGCGCGAGCGGAGCCGGACCTCCGCGAAGTCCGGCACGGTGTAGGCGCCCGAGCGGCGCAGCGGGGCGGCGACGAAGAGCAGCAGGGACAGATAGCCCGCGGTGAACCCGACGGGGTACCAGAGCGCGTCGACGCCGTCGCTGAGGACCAGCCCGGCGATCCCGAGGAACGACGCCGCGGACAGGTACTCGCCCGAGATCGCGCCCGCGTTGGCCCCCGCCCCGACGTTCCGGGACGCCACCAGGAAGTCCGAGGTGCGGCGCGCCCGGTGCCCGACGATGCCGATGACCGTCGACGCGATGCCGACGAGCAGGATCGCCGTGAGCGCCGCGATCGCCGCGGTGCTCATCTCCTGCCGCCCGTCGGTTGCTGCTCGATCCGGTCGTGGTCCAGGCCCAGCCGTTCCGGGGCGTGCAGGCGCAGCAGCGTGCGGTTCACGTCGAGCGGGATCCGGGACCGGGTCCACCTGCTGACCAGGATCATCGTGAGGAACGCGAGCGGCGCGGTGACGGCGGCGGGGCGGGCGAGCAGGACGCCACCGATCCCGCCCGGATCACCGAGGAACAGTGTCCAGACGACGCCGCCGAGGGACGTCGCGCCGCCGACGCACATCCCGGCGATGGCTCCGGCGGACGTCAGGCCCCGCCACCAGATCCCCAGCACCAGCATCGGGCAGAAGGTGGAGGCGGCGACGGCGAACACCAGGGGGACGGTCTGCGCGAAGTCCAGCCGGGTCACCGACAGGGCCAGCCCGATCGGCAGGATCGCGGAGATCAGGGTGGCGAGCCGGAAGTCCCGGAACCGACCGCGCAGGACGTCGGTGAACAGGACGCCCGCGAGGCTCACGACCAGGCCCGACGACGTCGAGAGGAAGGCGGCCGAGGCGCCCGCGGCGACCAGGCCGGCGAGCAGCCAGCCCGGCCAGCCCTCGCCGAGCACCGCCGTGGGCACGAGCAGCACCGCACCGTCGGTGCGGCCGTCGACGAGCAGCTGCGGGGTGAACACGCGGGACACCAGCCCCATCAGCACGGACAGCATGAACGTCCCGCCGATCATGGCGAGGACGACGACCGTGGTGCGGCGGGCCGCCCGGCCGTCCGTGTTCGTGTAGAAGCGCACGAGCACGTGCGGCAGGCCCATCGTGCCGAGGATCCCCGCGACCAGGATCGAGTAGATCTCCAGCAGCTTCGGGCCGTCCGGCCCGGACAGCGGATCCAGCCAGGCCCGGTCCGTGCTGGGCGCGCCGACCGGGACGGGCACCGGGTCGCCCGCCGCGAACCGCAACGTCGCGCCGGCGCCGATCTCGTGCACGCCCGGCTCCCAGGCCACCTTCCCGTCGACCTCGGTCCCGTCGACCAGCCCGGTCGCGATCGGGTCCACCGGCTCCGCGACCTCCAGCTGGACGGCGGTCCGCACGTCGATGGTGGTCCCGGCCGGGAAGACGGGGGCGGTGGGCCGGTCCAGCGTGCGGTCGTCCGCGAAGAAGAAGGCGAGCGCGAGGACCGTCGGGACCAGCACGGCGGTGAACTTGAGCCAGAACTGGAACGCCTGCACGAACGTGATCGACCGCATCCCGCCCGCGACGACCGTGAGCACCACCAGGACACCGGCGCCCAGCACCCCGGACCAGGGCGGCAGCCCGGTGAGGGTGGTCAGCGACAGGCCCGCGCCCTGCAGCTGCGGCAGCAGGTACAGCGTGCCGATGACCAGGACGAACACCGTGCAGACCGCCCGCAGCGGGCCGGGCCCGAGCCTCGACTCCGCGAAGTCCGGGACCGTGTAGGCGCCCGAGCGGCGCAGCGGGGCCGCGACCAGCAGCAACAGCGCGAGATAACCGGCGGTGAACGCGATCGGGTACCAGAGCCCGTCCGTGCCTTCGCGCAGGACGAGCCCGGCCACCCCCAGGAACGTCGCGGCGGAGAGGTACTCGCCGGAGATCGCCGCCGCGTTGGGGACGGTGCCGACCGTGCGGGAGGCGACCAGGAAGTCCGACGTGCTGCGCGCGACCCGGACACCGAGGGAGCCGATGACCGCCGAGACCACCCCCACGAGGGCGATCGCGACCAGGGCGATGAGCGACGGCGTGTCCAAGGAGAAGGGTCAGTCCTGGACGTCGTCGGCGAAGCTCTGCTCGACCTTCTCGGCGGCGCGGGTGTGCAGCCAGCCGAGGCCGAGCAGGAACGGGTAGACCAGCGCCCCGAGGAGGAGCCAGGGCAGCCGGATGCCGAGCACCTCGGCCCGGCCGATCTCCGGGAACACCGCGAACAGCGCCGGGAGCAGGCCGAGCACGATCACCGCGACCGCGCCGTAACGCATCGCGACCATCAGCTGGGTGCCGATGAGGTTGCTGCGGAGCAGGTCACCGACGGCGGTCCCCTCCTGCACCTCGACGACGGTGCGCACGGTCCGCGCGTTGCCCTTGCGCTCGGACAGGACGACGCGGACCCGCCTGCTCGCGAGGTCGTCCGGGGCGGGGAACCGGGCGCCGACGGGGTTGCGCTGCTCGGGGACGGCCTGCGTCGGGGCCTCGGCGTGCGCCCGGTCCGCGGTCGGCGCCCGCTCCGCCTGCGCGACGACGGAGGCCGGGCCGGTGACGAGCCCCGAGTCCGGCGGGGTGAGCGCGGCCGCGGGGGCCGGGGTCCGGGCGACCGGGCTCGGCACGGGGAATCCGCTCGACGTCCGCGCCGCGGGGAGTGGTCCGTCCGCGGGGGGCGGTCCGGCCTGCTCGGCGCCGATCGGCGGGAACGAGTTGACGTCCGTCCGTTGCAGGTCGGTGTTCACGAAGGTGGGCTCGACCGGGTCCGAGCGGGACCAGACGACGGCGCTGTCCGCCCCGTCCCCCAGGTCCGCGTGGTCCCGGGCGTCGCGGTCCGCCTCGTCGTCGTAGCCGGCGTCGTAGGCCGCGTCCCGGGCGGCGTCCCGGGCAGCGGTGTCACCGGGCGCCGGGTCCACGCCGGGAAGGGGGCGGGGGACGGCGCCGAGGCGGTCCGGAGGGGGCAGGTCCGGCGTGGCGGACAGCGACGTGGGACCGGCGGGCGGAGACCACTGCTGGTCCGCGGGGCCCGGGCCCGGGCGGGGCCGGGACACCCCCGGACCGGACATCTCGGGACCGGCCGGATCAGGACGGGCCGGATCAGGACGGGCCGGATCAGGACGGGCCGGATCAGGACGGGGACGATCCGGGCCGGGACGGAACGAGCCCTGCTGCCGGGCCTGCCGCGGCCCGTACTGCTGTTGCTGCTGCTGCGCGGGAGGGGGGAACGGGACGGGGGAGTCGGCGGGGTCGGCGGGGGGTTCGACGGAGGCGGGGCGGCGGGCCCGCCCTGGGTGCGGCGGGGCGGGCGGGGGGTAGACCTCCTCCTGCTGCGTCCGCTCCGGATACTCCGCCCGGTCCCGCGCGAGCAGCTCCTCGACCCCGAACTGCACGGTCGAGTCCTCGGCCCGGGCGTGCCTGCTGTTCCCACCGGTGGCCGCGTTGGCGTCCATCCGGCGGCGGATCTGCTCCTGCAGCCACATCGGCCCGGAGTCCTCGACCGGGTTGACCGGCACGCCGTCCTCCGGATCCGCGCGGGCGTTCCCCGAGGGACCGTCCGCGGTGGCGCCGGGCGCACGGCCCCGGGGCGACCGGTCGTCGTCCGCCGACGGCGGCGGTCCGGAGGGGGCGAGGCCGCCCCGTCCGCCCCGCCCGTCGACGGACGTGCTCACCTCTGGCTCCACGCCTGCTTCGTCGCGCGGACCAGCCGGTCCTTCAGCTCACGGGTGTGCCGGCGGCTGACCGGCAGCTCGGCGGTGTCCGGGCCGGACCCGACCCGCACCACATACCCGGACCCGGACAGGCGCAGCTCCGTGACCAGCGGCAACGCCACCAGGAACGATCGGTGGATCCGCACGAACCCGGCGTCTCGCCAGCGGTCCTCCAGCACCGAGAGCGGGATCCGGACCAGGTGGCTGCCGTCCGTGGTGTGCAGGCGGGCGTAGTCCCCCTGCGCCTCGACGTAGCGCACCGCGGAGCGCGGCACGAGCTTGGTGGTGCCCGCCAGCTCGACGGGGATCACCTCGTCCTCGTTGCCCTGCTCCGGGGCGGGCTCGGCGGCCGCGACGGTGGCCCGGTTGGCCAGGATGCGGTCCAGGGCGGCGCCGAGCCGCTCCGACCGCAGCGGCTTGAGCAGGTAGTCCTTGGCGCCGACCTCGTAGGCGTCGACCGCGCGGTCGTCGTGCGCGGTGACGAACACGACCTCGGGCGGCTGGGCCATCGAGCTGAACACGCGGGCCAGCTCGAGCCCGTCGAGGCCCGGCATGCGGATGTCCAGGAACACGACGTCCACGTCCGTGCGCTCGGCGATCCCCGTCCCGGTGACGGGGTTGGTCGCCCCGTTACGGGCGGCGTGCGCCACCGCCGAACCCTCCCCCGAGCTCGGTCGCTCGTGCAGGATCCGCAGCGCCTCCGTCGCGTTGCCGGCCTTCAGGACCACGTCGACCCGGGCGTCCTCGTCGAGCAGGAAGGCCAGCTCTTCGAGAGCGGGCTCCTCGTCGTCCACCGCGAGTACGACCAGACCTCCGGAGCTGTCGTTGCTGTCCACGATCTCCTCATCCTGCGTGCCCGGTGCTCCGGCCGGGCACGACTCCCCTGTCGATCGCCCCGGGACGGTCCCGGCCCCCTCGGCCGCTCCCGCCACGGCGACGAACTCGTCCCCGGCTCCGACGACCATGGTGACGGTGATTCGGGCCCAATGCCAGAGCTCCGCACCAAACAGCGACCGATCGGCTACCTGCCGGAAGGCTCACCCCGTGGTCGACCCACGAGTTTCGCCATCCGGCAGCGAAGCTACAGACCGTAGCGTGCCCATGTCGCTCTGATGTCAACCGCCTGGGCGATGTCCAACACCGAATCGAGAACCGGCAGGCTGCGTGCGGCCGCCGGTGCCCCCAGCCCCAGCCTGGCCAGGAGGGGTTTGCGTCCCTCGACCGGCGTGAGCTCCGCGTCCGGGAAACGTTCGGTGAGGACGCCACGAGGCGTGCCCAGCCCGTCGACGAGGCCGACCTCGACCGCGCGGGCCCCCGTCCAGACCTCGCCGGTGAACAGGTCCTCGCCGCCGGCGAGCTTCTCCCCGCGGCGCTCGGTGACCCAGTCCTTGAACAGGACGTGCAGCTGGTCCTGCAGGCCGCGCAGCCACTCGACGTCCTCGGGCTTCTCCGGGAGGAAGGGATCGAGCCGGGACTTCGAGCCGCCCGCGGTGTGCAGCCGGCGCTCGATGCCGAACCGCTGGATGAGCCCCTCGAGCCCGAAGCCCTGGCTGATCACCCCGATCGACCCGACGATCGAGGTCGGGTGCGCGTAGATCTCGTCCGCCGCGCAGGCGAGCCAGTAGCCGCCGGAGGCCGCGACGTCCTCGCAGAACGCGAGGACCGGCACGTCGTGCTCGTCCGCGAGACCCCGGATCCGGTCCGCGACGAGGGCGGACTGGGTGGGTGAGCCGCCCGGGGAGTTGATCAGCAGGGCGACGGCGGCGAGCCGCTCCACCTCGAACGCCCGCTCGAGGACCTTCTCGGTGGACTGCGCGTTGATCACCGAACGGGGCACCGGCCCGGCCTGCGGGCTGATCACCCCGTGCAGCCGCACCATCGAGACGACCGCCTTGTCCGCCCGTTCCCCGAGCCTGCCCGGGAGCCGCGCGGCCAACCGATCCTGAAGAGAAGACGCCATGCACCCAAAGTACGCGGACCCGACCAGCGCGTGAGGGAGCCACAACGCGCTCCAGGGGCCCTGTCTCTCGCGTTGTGGCTCCATAACGCGGTCCAGGGGCCTTGTTCTTCGCGTTGTGGAGCCGTGACGCGGGTGGAGTCAGACGCGGATGCCTGCGCGGAACTTCGGCACCCTGAGGGTGATCTTCATGCCCGCGCCGACGGCGGTGTCCACCACCAGGCCGAAGTCGTCACCGAAGGCGGAGCGCATCCGGTCGTCGACGTTGCCGAGGCCGACGTGCGCGCCGGAGAGGTGCGCGTCGTCCAGGTCCTCGGTGAGCCGGGCCGGGTCCATGCCCACGCCGTCGTCCTCGACGATGATCACGCACTCCGCGCCGGCGTTCTCCGCGGTGATCGTGATCGTGCCGCCGTTGGGCTTG
Source organism: Pseudonocardia sp. (assembly GCA_025869365.1). Classification (GTDB taxonomy): domain Bacteria; phylum Actinomycetota; class Actinomycetes; order Mycobacteriales; family Pseudonocardiaceae; genus Pseudonocardia. Next base: position 5,983 of record JAOZVV010000090.1, on the reverse strand, counting down.
CCGGACAGGCCGTGCCGCACCGCGTTCTCCACCAGCGGCTGCAGCGCCAGGAACGGCAGGACGACGTTGAGCACCTCGGGCGCGATCTGCAGCTTGATGTTGAGCCGGTCCCCGAACCGGGCCTTCTCCAGGGCGATGTAGCGCTCGATGTTCGTGAGCTCGTCGGACAGCGTCGTGTACTCCCCGGCGGTGCGGAAGGAGTACCGCGTGAAGTCCGCGAACTCGATGAGCAGCTCGCGGGCGCGGACCGGGTCCGTGCGGATGAACGAGGCGATCGTCGTCAGCGCGTTGTAGACGAAGTGCGGGGAGATCTGTGCCCGCAGCGCCCGGACCTCGGCCCGGTTGAGCCGGGCGCGGGACTCGTCGAGCTCGGCGAGCTCCAGCTGCGACGACACGTAGCGCGCGACCTCGGCCGTGGCCCGCAGGAGCACCGGCCCCGCGGTCGACGTCGTGAGGGCGGCCAGCGTGCCGATGATCGAGCCCTCGCTCTCCAGCGGCACCACGACGATGCCGCGGACCTCGCAGGACGGGTACTGGCACGCGATCGACGTGTGCGACATGACCTGCTGGCGTCCGGTGGAGATCACCTGGTCCGCCAGCGAGGTGACGTCCGGCTTGTGCTGGTCCGCGTCCCCGTCCCAGGCCAGGACCTCGCCGCGGCCGTCCGTCATGCTCAGCGCGCACGTCTCCAGCAGCGTCCGCAGGTAGGGCAGCGCGAAGGAGGCGGAGTTGTGCGAGAGGCCCTCGCGCAGCGCGGGCGCGGCGAGCGCGACCGTGTGCAGCGTGGCGAAGGTGGCACGTTCCAGCGGGCTGGCGAAGCTGTTGCGGCGGGCGCGCCGGATCAGGATCAGCGCGACGGCGACCACGACGGCCAGGATCACGAGCCCGATCAGCAGCACGGCCGGTGAGGCGAGCAGCTCTCCCACGGACGTTCCTACCTCACCAGCCGGGACAACCGGCGGTCGGCGAGGGGCTTGCCGCCGGTCTGACAGGTCGGACAGTACTGGAACGACCGATCGGCGAAGGACACCTCCCGCACGGTGTCCCCGCACACGGGGCAGGGCAGTCCGGTGCGCGCATGCACCCGCAGGCCGGAGCGCTTCTCACCCTTGAGCGTGGCGGCCCCCTGCCCGACCGAGCGGTCCACGGCGTCGGTGAGGACCGCGTGCATCGCGGCGGCCAGCGCGTCGATCTTCTCGTCGGAGAGCCGGCCCGCGACGGCGAACGGCGAGATCTTCGCCGTGTGCAGGATCTCGTCGCTGTAGGCGTTGCCGATCCCGGCGATCGTCTTCTGGTCCACCAGCAGCGTCTTGAGCCGCGACCCCGCGCCGGCGACGAGCGCGGCGAGCTCGTCCCGGCCCAGCGTCAGGGCGTCCGGGCCCAGCCGGGCGACACCGGGGATCTCCTGCGGGTCCCGGGCCAGGTAGATCGCGAGACGCTTCTGGGTGCCGGCCTCGGTGAGGTCGAAACCCGGGCCGCCGACGACGTCGAGGTGCACCCGGAACTCCAGCGGGCCGCGGCCCGGCTTCGGGGGCGTCGTCGACGCGGTGTCGTGCCAGCGCAGCCAGCCGGCCCGGGACAGGTGGGTGACGAGGTGCAGCTCGTCGCCCGGCCGGTCCGCGAACTCCACGGCGAGGAACTTGCCGTACCGGGCGGCGCCCGTGACCACCCGGCCGGCCAGGGCGCCGACCGGCGGGTCGAACGTCTTGACCGCGCTCATGCTGGCCACGTCCACGCGGGCGACCGGGCGGTAGACCGCGTTCTCCCGCAGGTGGTGGGCGAGCGCCTCGATCTCGGGAAGCTCCGGCATCGGGCCGCCTAGTTCACCGGCTGCAGCGGGCTGTCCGCGTGCCCGGGGGTGGCCCGCGTCTTGAGGGACCGCACGACCACCCGCGTCTCCTCGCGGGCCTTGCCGATGCCGCGGACCATGCCGGTCCAGTTCTCCGCGGGCAGGCCGTCCTCGTAGCTGCCCTGGGTCTTGGCGTTGATCGTCCACGGCCGGCGCAGGTACCAGCGGACCGGGAAGAAGCCCAGGATCGCGATGAAGATCAGGACGTAGAACCACGGCACGTTCACGCCCGCGGGCTTCCACGCGAAGACGACGACCCACATCAGGAAGAGTGCGGTCAGGATCATCAGTACCGCGCCGCGGCCGCCGTCGACGTCGTGCTCGAACTCGTCCCCGGTGGCCGGGGTGGACCACTCGATGTTGCGCCTGACCTGCCACTCGCGCTGGTCCGCGCCGATGACCGTCTTCGTCCCCATGTCTCCCCGCCGCTGACCCGAGCCTCTGCAGCGTCAACCATCCCACAGAAGGGGCCGGGCGCGGTGATCTCGCCGGGCACGCCCGGGGATCAGCGGGCGGGCGGCCCGTCGCAGGCGGGAGGGGTCGGCGTGGACTCCGCGGCGCCGGGCGCGAGCAGATAGGTGACGACGAGCCGGGCGGGCTCCGTCCCCTCGTTGCGCATCAGGTGGGGGACCCCGTCGGCGACGAACAGCCCGGAGCCCGGGGTCACCGTCCGCGGGACGCACGCGTCCTCCTCCAGGACGGTCACCGCCCCGGACTCGACGACCGCCGTCTCGGTCCCGGGATGGCGCTGCCACCCGCTCGTCTCCCCGGGCGCCAACGTGATCGTCCGGACGGAGAACTCTGCGGGTCCGGGCGTCCGGACGCGCACCGGGACGTCGATCGTGCCGCGGACCGTCTCGGGCTGCGGGGGTGCCGGGGCCGTCTCCGGCGCGGGGGCGGGCGCGGTCACCGTCACGGTGGCCGGCGAGCCCCCGAGCTGCCCGGGCTGGGCGCATCCCGCCAGCAGGGCGGCGCCACCCAGGGCGAGCACAACGGTCCGGCCGAACCTCGTCACCGCAGAGCCTCCCGTGATCGTGTCCGGGCGAGACTAGGGCGTCCCCCTCCCCGCCGCCCACACCCCCACCCCACGCGCGCGGGCGCCCGGCCACCCGTGACGGATGATCCGGACGACGGTTCCCGATCTCGGGCCGGTCGGCGTCGCGGACGAGCCGCACACTGGACGGGGAACGGTCGCGCCCCGGTGGCAGGGATCACCCCCGGACGGCCGTTTTCAGGTTGCCGGAACCCACGGGCCGGGAGCATCGTTGCCCACAGCAACTGTTTGCGTGATACACGCAAAGTAAAGGTAAAGAAACCACAAGGAGCAGCCATGGCGGGTCGGAGCCCGGCGCCGACGGCGCCCTCCCTGGACGAGGAGGACCTCGCGCTCGCGGACCGGATCGTGCACGAACTGGTCATGCTGATCCGGCTCGTCAAGCGGGCCGGTACGCACCACCCCGAGGCCGAGCTCGAGTTCGCGGCGTTCTCCGTCCTCGCCCACCTCGCCGTCGACGGACCGCAGCGCTCCGGTGAGATCGCCGCGGCGATGTGCGCGGACCCGTCGACGATCAGCCGGCACGTCGCCGGCCTGGTCAAGGCCGGGCTCGTCGAGCGGCGGGCGGACCCGGGCGACGGCCGGGCGACGCTGCTCGCCACGACCGGCGACGGCTCCCGCGTCCTCGAGCACGAGCGCCGCCGGCGGTCCCTGCAGCTCGCCACCGCACTGTCCGACTGGTCCACCGAGAACCGCACGCAGCTCGCCGAGCTCCTCGGCCGCTTCGTCACCGATCTGCACGCCCACGAGCAGGGGGAAACCCGATGACCACCGCCGCCGCACCGCGGCAGGCCCCGGAGACGGACCGAGGAGGTGAGCTCACCCATAAGCAGATCGTCACGATCCTGGTGGGCCTCGCCCTCGGCATGTTCCTGGCCGCCCTCGACCAGACGGTCGTGTCCACGGCCATCCGCACCATCGCCGACGACCTGGGCGGGCTGAGCCAGCAGGCCTGGGCCACGACCGCGTTCCTGATCACCGGCACGATCTCCACGCCGCTGTACGGGAAGCTGTCGGACATCTTCGGTCGCAAGCCGCTCTTCCTGACCGCGATCTCGATCTTCCTGGTCGGCTCGGTCCTCTGCACCTTCGCCACGTCGATGTACATGCTCGCCGGGTTCCGCGCGGTGCAGGGCCTCGGCGCCGGTGGCCTGTTCGCCCTGGCCCTCACCATCCTCGGGGACATCGTGCCGCCGCGGGAGCGGGCCCGCTACCAGGGCTACATCCTCGCCGTGTTCGGCACGTCGAGCGTGCTCGGCCCGGTCATCGGCGGCGTGCTCTCCGGCCAGGCGACCATCCTCGGCATCGACGGCTGGCGCTGGATCTTCCTGGTCAACGTGCCGATCGGCGCGATCGCCCTGGTGGTCGTCGCGAAGGTCCTCAACGTCCCGCACACCCCCCGCAAGGCCCGCATCGACTGGCCCGGCGCCGTCGCGCTGGCCATCTGCCTCGTGCCGCTGCTGATCGTCGCCGAGCAGGGCCGCGAGTGGGGCTGGGACTCCGGCCGCGCGTTCACCTGCTACATCATCGGGGTCGTCGGCCTGGCGCTGTTCATCCTGTGCGAGCGCCTCTACGGGGACGACGCGCTGCTCCCGCTGCGGCTGTTCCGCAACGGCGTGTTCAGCCTGACCAGCGTCGTCGGCGTCGTGGTCGGCATGGGCATGTTCGGCGGCATCGCGCTGCTCCCGCAGTTCCTGCAGATCGTGCACGGGGCCAGCCCCACCGAGTCCGGCTTCCTCATGCTCCCGCTCGTCCTCGGCATCATGGTCGGCGCCGCGGGCTCGGGCCAGATCACCTCCCGCACCGGCAAGTACAAGATCTTCCCGGTGGTCGGCACGGCGTTCATGGTCGCCGCGATGCTGCTGATGCACTTCCTGGTCGACGTGAACATCGCGCTCTGGGAGCTCGACCTCTACATGGGCCTGTTCGGCCTCGGCCTGGGCCTCAGCATGCAGACGCTCGTGCTCGCCGTGCAGAACGCCGTCCCCGCCCGGGACATGGGCGTCGCGACCGCGTCGTCCACGTTCTTCCGGCAGATGGGTGGCACGCTCGGCACCGCGATCTTCCTCTCGATCCTGTTCAGCACGGTCGGCGACAAGATCAGCGACGCCTTCCGGACGTCCGCCGCGACAGGCTTCGACGGGGCGCTCACGGATCCCGCGGTCACCTCGAACCCCGCGAACGCGCAGATCCTGAGCGCCATCCAGGGCGGGAACGCGAGCGCGACGGGCGTGCTCAACGACTCCTCGTTCCTGCAGACGATCGACCCGCGCCTCGCGCACCCGTTCCTCGTCGGGTTCACCGAGTCGATGACGCTGACGTTCCTGATCGTCGCGATCGTGCTCGTGCTGGCCTTCGTCCTGGTCCTGTTCGTCAAGGAACTCCCGCTGCGCACCATGTCCGGCAACCAGGCCCGGCTGGCCGAGGAGGCCGAGCAGCCCGGACCGCCCGCGACGGTCGGTGCGGCCGTCGAGGCGATCGAGCAGCACCAGCCGGCACTCGCCGCAGCGGCGGTCGGCGGCGGGGCAGGCACCGGCCCGTCCTATGCCGGGCAGCCGCTGGCCGGGTCCGCGTACAACGGGCACGAGAACGGCAACGGCAACGGACTGAGAGGACGGCACGCGATGTCCGCGGACCTGAACGGTGATCGACCCCGGTCGGCGGACCGGGACGGCGCCGGCCCCTTCGAGGACCCCTCCGCCACCACCGGTCCGATCCCCGTCGTGGCCGGGGCCGGGAACGCGGACGGGTTCGCCGGTGACGGCCCGGCCGTCTCCGGCATCGTGCACCGCGCCGACGGCACCGGCCTGGCCGACGCCGTCGTCACCCTGACCGACCCGGCCGGGCGGCAGGAGGGCCGGACCACCACCGACCGCGAGGGCAACTACCGCATCCCGGTGACGACGGGCGGCACGTACCTGGTCGTCGCCACCTCGGGGACGTTCCAGCCCTACGCCGCCATGGTCGCCGTGGCGGACCGCGCGGTCCGCCACGACGTCCCCCTCGCCGGCCCCCCCGGGGTGCGCGGCACCCTCCGGGACCCCGACGGCGCCCCCGGCCGCCAGGCGCCCCTCACCCAG
>JAOZVV010000089.1 GCA_025869365.1 Pseudonocardia sp. | reverse complement strand
CTGAGCCGGCCCGGCACGCCCGGCCCGGTTTCGCCCAGCCCGGTATCGCCCGGTCCTGCACGTCCGGTCAGGTTTAACGGCCCGGCACGCCGGTGGGGTTTCGCCCGGTCGGGCCGTGCCCCATCAGGTCAGGTCGAGCGCGCCGAGCATCCGTCTCACGATCAGGTCCACGTAGCCCTCGACCACGTCCTCCAGGGTCAGCCGCCGGTCCTCGGCGAACCAGCCGCTGAAGCCGTTGAGCATGTCGCACACCGCGAACGCGGCGAGCTGGGCGTCCGGCACGGTGAACTCCCCCGAGCGCATCCCCGCCGCGACGACGTCCCGCACCCGCCGCTGGTAGTAGCGCCGGTGGCCGTCGATCTCCTCGCGGTGCCCCGGGGTCAGGGACGCGAGCTCGTGCCGCCCCACCAGGTGCTCGACCTGCCGGCGGTTCAGGTGCCGCAGGTGAGCGCGCACGAGCATCGCCAGCCGCCCGGCGGGTGTGCCCGGGGCGTCGAGCACCGGGAGGTTCTCCTCGGCGGGTTCGCGGGTCACCGTCAGGCAGACCGCGTAGAGGATCTCCTCCTTGGCCGGGAAATGGTGGTAGAGGCTCGCCCCGCGGATCCCCACCGCGTCCGCGATCTCCCGCATCCCCACGTTGGCGTAGCCGCGGTCCGCGAAGATCCGGGCCGAGGCCGTCACGATCTCCTCCCGGCGCAGCCGGGTGCGTGCCTGTCTGGAGAGGGGCACCGCGGCCTCCGGTGTGCTCATCCCGCGCTCTTCCGCAGCTCCCGCTTGAGAATCTTCCCCTGCGGGTCCACCGGCAGCTCCGCCACGACGTGCACGGCCTTCGGCGTCTTGTACCCGGCCAGCTGCTCACGGCAGAACGCGATGATCTCCGCGGGGTCCGGCGCCTGCCCCGCCCGCGGGATGACGAACGCGGTCACGGCCTCGGACCAGTACTCGTCCGCCATCCCGACCACCGCGGCGCGCAGGACGGCCGGATGGGCGTGCAGCACCCGTTCCACCTCCTGCGAGGACACGTTCATCCCGCCGGTCTTGATCATGTCCTTCGCCCGGTCCTGGAAGAAGAGGTTGCCGGCGGCGTCGATCCGGACCATGTCCCCCGTGCGCACCCAGCCGCCGGCCAGCACCTCGGCGGTCCGCTCGGGGTCGCGGTGGTAGCCGAGCATCACCGACGGCGAGCGGCACAGCAGCTCGCCGACCTCGGCCTCGAGCCCCTCGGCGTCGACGACCTTGATCTCGAGGTGCGTCACCGGCTTCCCGATCCAGGACGGGTCGTTGTCCGGGACGTCGTCGAGGGTGCGGAACCAGCCGACCGTGCCGAGCTGGGAGAGCTCGGACTGGCCCCAGTAGGTGCCCCACACCACCTCGGGGGCCGCGGCGGCCCAGGACGACACGGCGTGCGGCGCCATCTGCCCGCCGTAGGTCATGCACCGCCGCACGGTGCCGACCGCGTCCGGCCCGAAGGCGGGCTGCGCGGCGAGGGCCAGGTAGAACGTCGGCGTCTGCGCGATGACGGTGACCCGTTCGGCAGCGATGATCTCCAGCGATCGTGCCGGGTCCGTCGTCGCGGGGAGGACGAGCGTGGCGCCCATCAGGGTCAGGGTGGTCATCGAGCCGAGCCCGGCGATCGTGTGGAACGGCATGACGAACAGCCAGGTGTCGTCCGGGCCGGTCCGCAGGCCCCAGCTCCAGGCGGGGGCGGTGGAGATCAGGTAGTTGCGGTGCGGGATCAGCACGCCCTTGGGCGCGGCCTCCGTGCCCGAGGTGTAGACGATCATCGCGACGTCGTGCTCGTCGACGTCCGCCTCGGGCTCGGTGTCCGGCGCACCGGCGAGCAGCGCGTCGATCTCGGGGTAGGTGAGCAGCCGGGCACCGTCCGGCAGCACGGTGGCCGTGAGCTCGCGCAGGTCCGGGTCGACGAGCACCACCCGGGGCGTGGCGTGGCCGAGCTGGTGGCCGACCTCCGGTGCCCGGTACATCGGGCTGATCCCGGTGAACGCGGCGCCGAGCTTGAGCACGCCGTAGTAGGCCGCGATCACGTCGACCGAGTTGCGGCCCATCGAGGCCACGACGTCCCCGCGCCCGATCCCGAGCCCGCGCAGGACGTGCGCGTACCGGTTCGCCCGGGCGTCCAGCTGCGCGTAGGTCGTGGCGGTACGCGCACCGGCCGCCCCGTCCTGCCCGTCGGCCGAGTACCCGACGACGGCGACGGCGTCCGGCTTCGTCCGCGCGTGCCGCCGCAGCTGGTCCCCGAGCGTGGCCCGGCCGAGCGGGGCCGCGTACTGCTCGGCGAGCCGGTTCATGCGAACAGGGGTGTGGTGTACGAGTCCAGCGACACCGTGTCCTCGACGGCCGCGCGGCTCAGCTTTCGCGGGAACCCCTTCGCCGGGTAGCCGATCGCCAGGTGCGCCGCGGTGATCACCCCGTCCGGGATGTCCAGCAGCTTCTTCACCTCGGGTTCGGAGTGGCACAGCAGCGTCGTGACGGCCGACGCGACGCCCTGGTCCCGCAGCGCCAGGCAGAGGTTCTGCATGACCGGGTAGATCGAGGCGCCGCCGACGACGGACAGCCGGCCGAGCTCGTGGTCCGTCGGGTGCAGGCCGTCGATCTCCGCGCACACCACGACGATCGCCGGGGCCTCGGCGAGGTGCTCGGCGAAGTGGTCCGCGTCCGCGACCGCCTTCGGGAGGGCGCCGACCGCGACGTCACCGATGCCGATCCCCTCCAGGTAGGCCTTCCACGGCGGCAGGTACAGATCGGCCAGCGCCTGCTTGCGCCCCGCGTCCCGGACGACGATCCAGCGCACCGGCTGACGGTTGCCGCCCTGCGGGCCGAAGCGGGCGGCCTCGAACGCGCGGTGCAGGACCTCGTCCGGCACCGGGTCCGGGGTGAAGTACCGGCAGGTGCCGGTGGTTCGCATGGCCTCGGTCAGCTCCATTGCCGTCTCCCGCTCGTCGCCTGTCCGTGGTTAGGTTCTCTGCGGAAGCATGCTGTGGCGCGGGACACGCGTCAACCGCTGTTCTTGCCGGGCCACCTCGGATCCGCCCTAACCGCGGTTAGGCTCAGAACGCAGAAGGAGGGTCGACGATGACCGCACCGGACCGTCCGATCGACCGCGAGCGGCTGACCGCCGCCCTGGAGCACGCGAACCTCCCCTCGCTGGTCGCCGTGCTGTACCAGCTCACCGGCGAGCGGCGGTGGCTCGCCGATCCGTTCCGCCCGACACGCAGCCGCGGCATGGACGACAACGACCTCGGCGGGTTCTCCCCCGAGGTCCGCGCGGAGCTCCGGGCCGCGGCCGTCGAGGCCGTGACGGCCTGGGCGGACGGGGCTCCGGTCGCGGTGCCGGCCCCGACGGGCGAGGCGCTCGGGGAGATCCTGTCCGTCGCCGTCGGCGAGCCGGTGCCCCCGGAGCACGCCGCGATGGCCGCGCAGGACATGGGCTTCGCCCCCGCACCGACCCGGGTCGCGCCGCCGAACACCCTGCGGGTGATCGTCATCGGCGCCGGGGTCTCCGGGATGCTCGCCGCGATCAAGCTCGCGGAGGCGGGGATCGCCCACGTCGTCCTGGAGAAGAACGACGACGTCGGCGGCACGTGGCTGGAGAACTCCTACCCCGGGGCCGGGGTCGACACCCCGAGCCACCTGTACTCCTACTCGTTCGCGCCGCGGGCCTGGTCCACGCACTTCGGCAAGCGGGACGAGGTGTGGGCCTACCTCCGCGACGTCGCGGACCACCACGGGCTGCGCGAGCGGATCCGGTTCGGCACCGAGGTCGTCTCGGCGACCTACGACCCCGGCGCGCAGGAATGGACCGTCCGCACCGCCGACGGCACGAGCCTCACCGCGGATGCCGTGATCAGCGGGACCGGCCAGCTCAACCGACCGAAGGTACCCCCGATCCCGGGCCTCGAACGGTTCCGCGGCCCGCTCTTCCACACCGCCTGCTGGCCGGCCGACCTCGACGTCACCGGGAAGCGGGTGGCGGTCGTCGGCACCGGGGCGAGCGCGATGCAGATCGTGCCCGCGGTGGCGGCGGACGTCGAGCGGCTGACCGTGTTCCAGCGCTCGCCGCAGTGGATCGCGCCCAACGACGTGTACTTCGCCGGGATCACCGAGGGCGCGCAGTACCTGCTGGACCACGTCCCCTTCTACCGCCTCTGGTACCGCTCCCGGATCGCCTGGAACACCAACGACAAGGTCCATCCGGCCCTGCAGCGCGACGACGCCTGGGAGCACCCCGAGCGCTCGGTCAACGCGCTGAACGACGCCCACCGGCGCGTGTTCACCCGCTACCTGGAGGCCGAGCTCGGCGGGCGCCCGGACCTGGCGGCGAAGTCGCTGCCGGACTATCCGCCCTTCGGCAAGCGGATGCTGCTGGACAACGGCTGGTTCGCGGCGCTGAGACGGGAGAACGTGGACCTGGTGACCGAGGCCGTCGCCGAGATCACGGAGACGGGCGTGCGCGGCGCCGGCGGCACGGAGTGCGCCGTCGACGTGGTCGTGCTGGCCACCGGGTTCGAGACGCACAAGATCCTCTACCCGGTGGAGGTCCGCGGCCGGTCCGGGCGGCGCCTCGACGAGGTCTGGGGCCCGGAGGACGCGCGCGCCCACCTCGGGATCACGACGACGGATTTCCCCAACCTGTTCCTGACGTGCGGCCCCGGGACCGTCCTCGGGCACGGCGGCAGCTACATCACCACCGCCGAATGCCAGGTGCGCTACATCGTGGACCTGCTGGTCACGATGGTGGAGCGGGGCATCGGGGCCGTCGAGTGCCGGCCCGAGGTGGAGGCGGAGTACGTGCGCCGCCACGACGAGGCGCACGAACGGATGATCTGGACCCACCCCGGCATGGACAACTGGTACCGCAACGCCGCGGGCCGGGTCGTCTCGGCGCTGCCGTGGCGGATCGTCGACTACTGGCGGATGACCCGCGAGGCCGATCTGGCGGACTTCCGGACCGAACCCGCCCGGCACCGGGGCGTCCCGGCCGGGCACGGTCGTCGGGCAGGGAGCGGCCGGATCCCGACGCGTGGCGGATGACCACGGTCCCGTGGCGGACGATGATCGGACCCGGAGCATCCCCGACGACGTGGAGGACCGCATGACCGCAGGAACCGAGACCGGCTACGCGTTCGACCCCGAACTGGCGGCCGCCGTGGCCATGCTGCCCGTCCTGGACGTGTCGGATCTCGCGGCGGCGCGGCGGACGATGGCCGAGCTGCGGGCCGGCCTGCCCGAGCCGGACACCACCGGCCTCACGATCACCGACGTCGTCGTACCCGGCCCGGACGGCGCGCCGGAGATCACCCTGCGCATCTACCGCCCGGACCGGCTCGACCACCCGATCGGGATCTACGACGTGCACGGCGGCGGCTTCGTGCTCGGCAACATCGACGCCTCGCACGCGGGCAACGTCGCGCTCGCGCGATCCACCGGGGCGGTCGTGGTGACCGTGGAGTACCGGCTCGCGCCCGAGGCTCCGTTCCCGGGCCCCCTGGAGGACGCCTACGCCGGTTTCGTCTGGTTCTCCGAGCACGCCGCGGAGTACGGCGTGGACCCGGAGCGCATCGCGATCCACGGCATCAGCGCAGGTGGTGGGATGTGCGCGGGCCTGGCGCTGCTGGCCAGGGACCGGGGCGGCCCGTCGATCGCGTTCCAGTACCTCGCCGTCCCCGAGGTCGACGACCGGCTCACGACGCCGAGCATGACCGCCTTCACCGACACCCCCATCTGGAACCGGCCGAACGCCGTCGTCAGCTGGGACTCCTACCTGGGGGCCGGCGTGCCCGGCAGCCCGGACGTCTCCCCGTACGCCGCCCCTGCCCGCGCGACCGACCTCACCGGGCTGCCGCCCGCCTACGTCTCGACGATGGCGTTCGACCCGCTCCGCGACGAGGGCATCGCCTACGGGCTGGCCCTGCTCGCGGCAGGGGTCCCGGTGGAGCTGCACCTGTTCCCCGGCACGTTCCACGGCTCGGCGCTGATCGAGGGCGCGGCGATCTCGCAGCGTGAGCTCGCGGAGCGCTATGCGGTGCTGCGCCGCGGCCTGGGCGTCGAACCAGGAGCCTGAGCGAGCCGGCGGGTGACGAGGGCGAGCCGGGCACGGAACCGCCCGTCCGGCCCGTCGAGGTCCACCCCGAGGGCACGTTCGACGTGCCCGAGCCGGGCGGCGACCGAGCTGTGGTGCAGATGCAGCACGGCCGCCGCCTGGCGGAGCGACCCGGTGCGGCAGAACGCCTCCAGCGCCTCGACGTCCAGGGCACCCGCAGCGGTGGCGGCCAGCTCACCCAGCGCGACGACGTCCGGTTGCGCGGCGAGGCGCTCCGCCGGGATCTCGGCGAGCAGGGCGAGCGAGCCCAGTGCGTCGTGGTCCACGACGGCGTCCGGCCCGTCCGCGACCGCGAAACGCAGGGCGAGCCGGGCCTGCAACCAGGACCGGCGCGCCTCGAGCGGAGCCGCGCTCCCGCCGAGGGCGAACACCGCGCCCGCGCCGCGGCCCTCCGCGAGCGCCTCCCGGAGCCCGGGGAGCGGGGGGAGCGCACCGGGCGGCGGTTGCAGGAGCACCGCCGCGGCATCCCCGATCACCGTGGCGCGGACGGAGCGCTGCCCGCTCGCGGACACCACCTCCACCGCGACGGCCTCCGGGGTCGAGTTCGACGCCGACCGCATCGCGAGCACCCGCACCGGCCACCGTGCGTCGAGCCCGAGCAGGTGCAGTGCCCGCGCCCGGTCCTCCTGCGCCTCCCCCTCGGCGAGCACCAGCTCGACCAGGGCGGGATCCGCCAGGTCCGGTGCCACCGTGCGCCGGCGCAGGGTGGCGAGCAACCGGGCCGCGATCGCGAGCCGTTCCAGAACCAGATCGTCGAGCGGGCCGGGCCCGCCGTCGCGCTCCAACCACACCCGGGCGTCCCCGGACCCGAGCGACACGCTCCCGCTCGGCCGCGGGTCACCCGTTGCCGGAGCCCCGCCGGGCCCGGTCCGCAGGGTCTGTCCGGCACCTCGCGACCACCCGGCCGTGCACTCCGCGAGGTTCGCCGTGGACCGGACCAGTTCCTCCGGCGTGGCCCGGCGCTCCACCAGCGCATCGAAGTAGGCGATCACCCGGACCGCGGCCTCCGCGTCGGCGTCGAGCGCCGAGAGGCGCAGCAGGAGACCTTCCACGCAGCCAGGCTAGCGGCCGGAACCGGTCCGCACGGGCGTCCTCACAGAGCGGAGCCCTGCTGCCACTGCGGCCAGCTCAGCTCCCAGTCCCCGTAGGTGTCGTAGAGCGGCAGCGACGGGCCGCCGGAGTTGGTGATCTCCACGACGTCCCCGATGCCGAAGTGGTTGTAGAACCACTGGGCGTCCGCGGGGGCGAGGTTGACGCAGCCGTGGGAGACGTTGGAGTTGCCCTGCTGACCCACCGACCACGGCGCGGAGTGCACGAACTCGCCGTCGTTGGAGATCCGCAGGTCCAGGTCGACCTTCTCCTTGTAGTAGCCGGGCTGACCCGCGCACACGCCGTACGTGCAGGAGTCCATCGTGATGCTCGGCTGCTTGTCCGAGATGACGTGCGGTCCGACGTGGGAGGGGAACCCGGGGGCGCCGAGGCTCGTCTTCATGGTCTTGACCAGCTGCCCGTTGTCGAAGATCTGCACCTGCTCGGTGGCGCCGTCCGCCTTCGCGACCCAGGCGTCGTGCACGTGCACGGTCATGGTGCGGTCCGTCGAGCCGTAGGTGCCGTTCCCGAGCGCGACGCCGAACAGGTTCGCCTTCACCGTCAGCGTCGAGCCGGGCTGCCAGTACTGCTGCGGCCGGTAGTGCACCTCGGTGTCCGAGAGCCAGTACCAGCCACCTGCCTGCTGCGGGCTGGAGGTGACGCTGAGCTGCTTCTCCGCCGCCGCGTGATCGGTGACGGCATGGTCGAACCGGACGACGATCGGCTGCCCCACGCCGACCGACGTGGCGGACGGCGGCGGCACGAACGACGGGTAGGCCTGGGCCTTCGGGGACACCGTCGTGACGGTGCCCTCCTGGTGCCCCGGCGCGCCCGCACCGTCGAGCGTGTCCACGGCCACGGTGTAGGTCTCGCCGTAGGCCAGTGCTCCCGTCGACCTCCAGGACGTCCCGTCCGGGGCGAGGGTGCCGTCGACCTCCTTGCCGGACTTCGCGTCCGTCGCCGAGACCGACCGTGCCTTCCCGTGCTGCACCGTCACCGTGATCGGCTGCGTCGGGTCCAGCGGGGTGGCGGGGTCCGGGGTGATGGAGACGACGGGCTGCGGGGTCAGATCGACGAGCGGCGCGGACGCCGCGCGGTCCGACCCGCCCGGGACCGCCCCGGCCGCGTCACCCGGGTCGACCGCGACGGTCACCCCGAGCGCCAGCACGGCCACCACGGCCACGCCCAGGATCACCGTGAGCCACCGTCGTCCACCCGCAATCGGCAACCGCATCCGCCTGCACCGCTCCCCACCCGCGCGGGCCACGTCGGACGATCTGCCCGGGCCCGCGGCTACCGCCATTCTGGCCCCGGGGCGATCACCCCGCGCAGCCGCCCGGAGTGCGAGGAACGGGCGTTTACGCACCTCACGGGCGTGTGCGGAACCGGGGTGATCCGGACACCGGCGACGTTCCGGCACCGGTTCGCGTGCTCCGGAGCCGGCCGCCGGCGACCGTGACGGTGCTCACATCTCGACGATCAGGGTGCGGTCCCGACCGCGGCCACGAGCGCCTTCACGGCCGCCTGCAACGCCACCAGGTCCGGCCCACAGGCCTCCGGCGGGCCGGGGGTCCCTGCGCCCATCGGCGTCGTGCACTGGTCCCGCGCCATCTGGTCCACCGCGGCGTCGACGGCGTCCGCGGCGGCACGGACGCCGGGCTCGATCGCGAGACCGGCCGAGTCCGCCCGCGCGGCGGGCGTGGAGTTCTGCACCTCGCGGACGAACCGGCCGCACCGCGGGTAGACCGCGGCGGGGTCCTTCGTGAGGGCGCACTCGTCCTTCGCGATGGACGCGAGCTTGGTCTGCAGGTCCGCCAGCGAGGTGCTCACCGCGGCCGGGGCGTCCCCCGGGCCCGCCGGCCGCGCCGGTGCCGCGGACTCCCCACACCCGGCGAGGGCGAGCAGGAGGACCGGGACGGCGACGAGCAGGTGGGGGCGCACCCCCCGAATCTAGGCGCTGTCCCGGGACGGCTGCCGGTTGCCCGCACGCTTGCGGGCCCCGGACCCCCCGGCGCCGGGCTTCTGAGCGCCGGATCTCGCGGAGCCGGACGTCTGGACACCCGCTTTCTGGGCACCGGCTTTCTGGGCACCGGCTTTCTGGGCACCCACTTTCTGGGCACCCGCCTCGGGCACCCCCTTCGTCGGCGTGCGTGCGGCCGCGGACGGGCGGGTGACGGGTTTCTGGCCCGGCTTCGGCGCCCGTGCCTTCGCGGCCTCCCTGGCCGCGACCACCGCGAGCGGGATCGGGGGCGCCTCTTCGGCCTCCCGGTCCAGCTTCCGCCCGATCAGGTGCTGCTGGGCGAACGTCCAGCCGTTGTTGGTCAGCCAGTACACGAGGATCGCGATCGGGAACTGGAAGAACAGCCCACCGATGATCGCGCCGAGCGGGAAGATCCACGGCGTGTACTTCATGAAGCCCGCCATCTGCGCCGCCTGCGGGTTGTCGTTCCCCGCGAGCCCTGCCTGCTGCTGGCGTACGGACCAGCGCGCCGTGAAGTGCGTGGCGATCGCCGCGAGCAGCATCAACGGCACCGCGACGACGTAGACGTGCCAGCGCTCCACGGCCGCTCCGCCGAACGAGTCCAGCAGGTTCTGCGGCATCGCGACGTAGGCCGACAGCGGTGCGCCGAACAGCCGGGCCTCCAGGAACGAGCGGACCAGCTCCGGGGAGAACACGTAGTTGGGGATCGCGGCGTTCTGCTCGAACGTCAGCCCGGGCCGGTTGAAGTAGCGCAGCACGTGCAGCAGGCCGATGAAGACCGGCAACTGCAGCAGCATCGGCAGACACCCGCCCAGGGGCGAGACGCCGTGCTCCTTCTGCAGCCTCTGGGTCTCCGCGGCGAGCTTCTGCCGGTCCTTGCCGTGCTTGCGCTTCAGCTCGGCCAGATGCGGCTGCAACGCCCGCATCTTGCGGGCCGAGCGCATCTGGGACAGCACCGGCCTGACCATGATCAGACGCAGCGTCAGCACGAGGAAGACGACCGACAGCGCCCAGGCCACCCCGCTGCCCGGGCCCAGGACCAGGCCGAACACCTGGTGCCAGAACCACATGACGGCGGAGACGGGGTAGTAGACGAAGTTCAGCACCGCACACCCCGGTGGGCGCGCGCAGGGACGACGGACATGGGGGCTCCTCGCAGGACGGGACTCGGTGATCACGAGATCCCGGCGGCGGAGCCGGAACAGCGTCGGGCTACACCGCCGGGAGGAGCCCCGACGGCGCGCGGGCGCGGGTGCGGCCCGCGGCGTCCGGGTCGAGCTGGCGCAGCAATCGCGAGCGGGACGCGCGGCGGTGCCCGCTGCGCCGGGTCACCGACGGTCCGCGGGAGGAGGAGACGCGCAGGACGGTCGACGCCTGCCGCGCGAGACCCAGCGCCCACAGCGCCGCGCCCACGACGCCGACGACGGCCGCGGGCTCCCCGGCGAGCGCGTACCCGGTGAGCAGGAGGACGACGGCCGGGACGGACGCGTACAGGCGTGCGATCACGGTGCCCCCTCCCTCTCGGCGCCCACGGTATCAGCGGGCGCCGCCCGGCCACCGGGCATCGACCGGGCGGTCGATGCCGCGCGGGCCGCGCCCCGCGCGGCTACCGTCGGGACGTGCCCGAAGGCGACACCGTCTACCTGGCCGGGAAGCGCCTGCACGCCGCGCTCGCCGGGAAGTCCCTGCTGCGCGGGGAGCTGCGGCACCCGCGGCTCGCCGGCGAGGACCTCACCGGTCGCACGGTGGTGGAGGTCCGGTCGATCGGCAAGCACCTGTTCACCCGCCTCGACGACGGCCGCAGCCTGCACAGCCACTTCCGCATGGACGGCGCCTGGCACCTCTACCGGCCGGGCATGTCCTGGCAGCGCCCCGTGCACGAGGCCCGGGCCGTCCTGGAGGTGCCGGACCGGGTGGCGGTCGGCTTCGCCCTGCACGATCTCGAACTGCTCCCGACCGCGGACGAGTCCCGCCTCGTCGGGCACCTCGGCCCGGACCTGCTCGATCCGGCCTGGGGCGAGGAGCATGCCGCCGAGGCGCTGCGGCGGATGACCGCGCGCCGGGACCACGAACTCGGCCTGGTGCTGCTGGAGCAGCGGATGATGGCCGGCGTCGGGAACCTCTACAAGACCGAGGTGTGCTTCCTGCTCGGGGTGTCCCCGTGGACCCTCGTGCGGGACGTCCCGGACCTGCCCGGGGTGATCGCGCTGTCCCGGAAGCTGCTGCTGGCCAACGCGGACCGGCCGTCCCAGACCACGACGGGCTCGCTGCATCCGGCCGAGGCGCACTGGGTGTTCGAGCGCGGGAACCGCCCGTGCCGCCGCTGCCGCACCCGGATCCGGACCGCGGAGCAGGGCGCCGGGATCTACGCCCGCCCCGCCTACTGGTGCCCCCGCTGCCAGCCCGGCCCCGCACCGGCACCCGTGCGCGGACCGCGTCGCTAGACCGACGCCACGCACGCACGAACGCCGCCCTCCCGGTGCAGGAGGACGGCGTCCGAGGGCGCGATCAGGCGGTGCCGGTCTGCCCCTGCGGAGTGCTCTGCGGGGAGGCCGGGATCTGGGTGGTCGGCTTGTCCGCCGTCACCTCACCGGCGACCGGGGTGCCGTGCAACGAGGCCCGGATCTGGTCCAGCCGGCTCGCGCCGGCCATGTCCACCGACGACTGCTGGACCTCGAGCATGCGGCCCTGGACCGAGTTCTGCGCCAGCTCCGCCGAGCCCAGCGCGGTGGCGTAGCGCTTCTCGATCTTGTCCCGGACCTCCTCGAGGGACGGGGTGTTGCCCGGGGCGGCCAGCTCGCTCATCTGGCGCAGCGAGTTCGCGGCCTGCTCCTGCATCTTGGCCTGCTCGAGCTGGCTGAGCAGCTTGGTGCGCTCGCTGATCTTCTGCTGGAGCATCATCGAGTTGCGCTCGACGGCCTGCTTGGCCTGGGCCGCGGCGCCGATCGACTGGTCGTGCAGCGTCTTGAGGTCCTCGACGCCCTGCTCGGCGGTGACGAGCTGGGTGGCGAACGCCTGGGCGGACTGCTCGTACTGCCCGGCCTTCACCTCGTCACCCGAGGCCCGGGCCTTGTCCGCGAGGACGAGTGCCTGGCGCGCCGACGCCTGCAGCTTCTCGATCTCCCCCAGCTGCCGGTTGAGCTTCATCTCGAGCTGCCGCTGGTTACCGATCACCGCGGCGGCCTGCTGGGACAGCGCCTGGTGCTGACGCTGCGCATCCTCGATGGCCTGCTGGATCTGCACCTTCGGGTCCGCGTACTCGTCCACCTTCGACGAGAACAGCGCCATCAGGTACTTCCAGGCCTTCGTGAAACCGTTGGCCATCTGTTCCGCCTACCTCCGCTGCGTTCTCTTCCGACCACCGACGTCCCGCCCCCGCAGTATCCCCCCGCGGATCGGGCCCGGCGTCGCTGAACAACCTTCGTACCGCTGTCCTACCGAACGGGCACTCGGCGCCCATCGTGGCATCGGACCGGGTACGTCGGCCACCGAACGGCGACGATATCGGGGATCGTCCGGAGGCCGCCGTCGGGGCGACCCGCAGACCAGGCTACCTGCATCCGCGCGAACCCCCGGGATCGAGGACGACGAGGACGCCGAAGCCCGCGACGTCCGGGACGACACGGATCCGCTCCGCCCCCGCAGGGACACGGACCGTCGTCAGGCGGCCGCGGAGACGGACGCGACGGGCGCGGTGGGACCACCGGGTGACGCGAGGCCGCTGCCGACCGGGGCCAGGCGCAGATCCGCGTGCCGCTGCCCGATCGGGACCAGGGTGTCCCGGCGGTCGGCGGCGGTGACCTCGAGGCCACCCTCGCGCGCCATGTCGTCGATGACCTCGGACAACAGGTCCGGCAACGCGATGTCCAGGGCCTCGCAGATCGAGGCCAGCAGCTCGCTGGAGGGTTCCTTGCGGCCGCGTTCCACCTCGGAGAGGTAGCCCAGGCTGACCCGGGCGGCACGGGACACGTCCCGCAGGGTCCGCCGGCGCACGGTGCGGGCGCGCCGAAGGCTGCCACCGATCGCCTCACGCAGCAGCACAGCCATGCGACCCCTCCTCATCCGACCCGCCACCCCGTCGATCCGAAAAGGGGGTGTGGTGTCACCGTACCGACTCCCGGGCCTCCGCGTCCCCGGGGCGCGGCGGCGGACACGTCCGCTCAGGGCGAACACGCCCGCGGCCGGAACCGCTCAGGTGACGTTGCGGCCGAGCGCCGCGGCCCGCAGCCGGAGCGCCCGGAACACGTAGTCCAGGCCGGTGACCACGGTCAGCACGAGAGCCAGCAGGAGCAGGACCAGCTGGAACCCGGCCATCGCCTCGCTGACCGCGGGCGCCAGCTGGGGCAGCGGCAACACGTAGAGCCCGATCGCGACGGTCTGCACGAACGTCTTGGCCTTGCCGCCGCGGCTCGCCGGGATCACCCCGTGGCGCAGCACCCAGAAGCGGAGCAGGGTCACGCCGAGCTCACGGCCCAGGATCACCACGGTGATCCACCAGGGCACGATGTCCAGCAGCGACAGCCCGATCAACGCCGATCCGGTGAGGGCCTTGTCCGCGATCGGGTCCGCGATCTCGCCGAACGGGGTCACCAGACCCCGCCTCCGGGCGATCTCGCCGTCGAGGCGGTCCGTGATCGCGGCGACGGCGAAGAGCCCGAACGCGATCAGCCGCCAGTCCGGGTCCGTGCCGTCGTACCGGAAGAGCGCCGCGACGAAGAAGGGCACGAGCACCAGCCGGACGCCGGTCAGCACGTTCGCGATGTTGAGCACCGGCGCCGTTCCCGGCAGCGGCCTGTCCCCCGGCGGTACACGGGCTCCCGCCGGGACGTCACTCATCGCACTCCCTCACGCTGCGCGCGGGCCGCGCGGGCCCGCACCCTCACACGCCCATTTCGGCCGGCTCACGGTCCCCACCGGGGGCGGGGACGACGACCTCGCGCGGGGAGACCACCAGATCCATGCCCTCGGTGTCCACCACGACCACCCGCACCAGGTCACCGACGCGCAGCGGCTCGCCGTCCAGCTCGTCCTCGGCGAACACGCACTCGCCGTCGACCTCGGGGGCCTGGTGCGCGGCGCGGCCGACGCAGTCGTTCTCCTCGTCGGCCAGGGTCTCGACGAGCACGGTGACCTCCGTGCCGATGCGGTCCTCCGCGCGCTGCGCCATCAGCTCGTCCACCAGCGCGGACACGCGGGTGACGCGCGCGGTGACCTCCTCGGCGGGGAGCTTGCCGTCGTAGCCCTCGGCCTCGGTGCCGTCCTCGTCCGAGTACCCGAAGACACCCACCGCGTCGAGCCGGGCGCCGGTCAGGAAGGCCTCGAGCTCGGCCAGGTCCTCCTCGGTCTCGCCGGGGAACCCGACGATCACGTTGCTGCGGATCCCCGCCTCCGGCGCGAGGGCGCGGATGCGCTCGCAGAGGTCCAGGAAGTCCGTCCGCGAGCCGAAGCGGCGCATCCGGCGCAGCACGGTGGCGCTGGCGTGCTGGAACGAGAGATCGAAGTACGGGGCGAGCCCGGGCGTGGTCGCGATGACCTCCAGCAGGTCCGGGCGCATCTCCGCGGGCTGCAGGTAGCTCACGCGCACCCGCTCGATGCCGGGGACCGCGCCGAGCTTCGGCAGCAGGTCCACCAGCGCGCGCGTGCCGCCGGGCAGGTCCTTGCCGTAGGACGTGGAGTTCTCGCTGACCAGCACCAGCTCCCGGACGCCCTGCTGGGCGAGCCACCGCGCCTCGGCCAGGACCTCCTCCGGGGCGCGGGAGACGAACGAGCCGCGGAACGACGGGATCGCGCAGAACGCGCAGCGCCGGTCGCAGCCCGAGGCGAGCTTGAGCGAGGCGACCGGGCCGGACGTCAGCCGGCGGCGCGAGATGTCCGGGACCCAGTTGTGCCCGGGGATCGCCACGTCGGTGCTCGCGGCGGGGCGCTGCACGGGCGAGATCGGCAGCAGCGTGCGGCGGTCCACCGGGACGTGCGGGGTGGGCACGTGCCCGTCGAGCAGGTCCCCGAGCCGCTCCGCGAGGTCCGGATAGGCGTCGAACCCGAGCACCGCGTCCGCCTCGGGCAGGCTGCTGGCCAGCTCGGCGCCGTACCGCTCGGCCATGCAGCCGACGGCGACGACCTTCGCCCCGCTGCCGCGCGCCGCGTCCGAGGCGGCGAGCAGCGTGTCGATCGAGTCCTTCTTGGCCTGCTCCACGAAACCGCAGGTGTTGACGACGATGACGTCCGCGTCCTCGTCACCCGGCTCGACCAGCTCCCACCCGCTGCCGGCGAGGCGGCCGGCGAGCTCCTCGGAGTCGACCTCGTTGCGGGCGCACCCCAACGTTAGGAGGGCGGCACGCCGCGGGGCGGCCTCGGATCGCGAAGATGGCACGCTCACAGGGTAGACGCCGGTCCCATGATCTACGCTGCGGCGTCGTGGCAACGGTGGCCGTGCGGCGGGCCAGGGCCCGCGACGTGACAACGATCAAGTCCTTGGTGGACAACTACGCGGGAAAGGTGTTGCTGGCCAAGGAGATCATCACCCTCTACGAGGCGATGCCCGAGTTCCTGGTCGCCGAGGTCGACGGCGAGGTCGTCGGGTGCGGCGCGCTGCACGTCCTCTGGGAGGACCTCGGCGAGATCCGCACCGTGGCGGTCCACCCGAAGGTGCTCGGCCGCGGGGTGGGGCACGCGATCGTGCAGGCGCTGATCGCCCAGGCCCGCGAGTTCGGGCTGCAGCGGCTGTTCGTCCTCACCTTCGAGCGGCACTTCTTCGGCCGGCACGGCTTCGCCGAGATCGACGGGACGCCCGTCTCGCAGGAGGTCTTCGCGGCGATGCTGCGCTCCTACGACGCCGGTGTCGCCGAGTTCCTGGACCTCGCGCACGTCAAGCCCAACACTCTGGGGAACGTCCGGATGATGCTGCACCTGTGAGGTCCCCGTGAGCGATCTCCACCGATCCGCGGTCGACGCGGTCCGGGAAGGCCGGGTGGAGGCGCTCGAGGCGCTGCTCGGCGAGCATCCGTCGCTGGCCGGCGCCCGGCCGGACGGCGTGCGGACGCTGCTGCACGTCGTCGCGGACTGGCCCGGGCACTTCCCGCGCGGCGCCGAGACCGTCGCGGCGCTCGCCCGGGCGGGCGCGGAGCCGGACTCCCGGTTCGCGGGGAAGGGCGAGACCCCCCTGCACTGGGCGGCGAGCAGCGGCGACGTGGCCGTGCTGGACGCGCTGCTCGACGCCGGCGCGGACATCGAGGCGGACGGCGCGGTGATCGCCGGTGGGACCGCCCTGACCAACGCCCGGGCGTTCGGCAACTGGGCCGCGGCCCGGCGGCTCGTCGAACGGGGCGCCGTCCCCTCCCTGGACGACGCGGCCGCCCTCGGCCTCGTCCGCCGCGTCACGACCGCGCTCGACGCCGCCCCTCCCGCCGCGGAGGACCTGGACCGGGCGTTCTGGAACGCCTGCCACGGCGGCAGCCGCGCCACGGCGGAGCTCCTGCTGGGCCGGGGTGCGGACATGGACCACCGCCCGTCCTGGGAGGACGTGACACCCCTGGACGCGGCGCTGCGCACCGGGGCGGACGACGTCGCGGAGTGGCTCCGCGCGCGGGGGGCCCGCCGCGCGGCCGATCTCTGCCCCTGAGCACCCCGCCCGACCGGCGCTATCCTCGCCCGATGGCTCTCGCCGACGAGCAGTTCGTGCGCGCCGCGCCGAGCCCCCGCCTGCGGCCCTACGTCGGCGGGTACAGCGGCTACCGGATGGCGGCCGGCCCGCCCGGCACCCACCAGGGCGTTCCCAGCGCCCACCTGACGTTCATCCTCTGCCTGGACGGCACTGTCGAGATGCTCCGGATGCCGGACGCCGGGCGCTCCCCCGGGACGTTCGAGGCCATGGTGGGCGGCCTGCACGTCGAGCCCGCGGTGATCGCCACCGGCGCCCCGCAGACCGGCCTGCAGATCGACCTGACCTGGCGCGGCGTCCGCACCCTGCTCGGCCTGCCGGCCGCGGCGCTGCAGGGGGACGTCGTGGACCTCGGTTCGCTCCTCGGCCGCCGCGCGCACTCGCTGCTGGACCAGCTGGCGTCCACCCGGACGTGGCGTTCCCGCTTCGCCCTGCTCGACGCCGCCCTGGACCGGATGGCCGCTGCCGGGGAGGACCGGCGGACGGAGCCGCCGCCCGAGGTCGGCTACGCCTGGGACAGGCTCGGCGAGACCGGCGGGACGCTGCGGATCGAGGAGCTCGCGCGGGAGGTCGGCTGGAGCAGGCGGCACCTGGCCGGGCGGTTCCGGGACGAGATCGGCCTCGGCCCGAAGTCCGCGGCCCGGGTGATCCGGTTCGACCGGGCCTGCACGCGGCTGCGGGGTCCCCGGCCGCCCGGGCTGGCCGAGCTCGCGGCGGACTGCGGCTACGTCGACCAGGCGCACCTCGCCCGGGACTTCCGCGAGCTCGCGGGCCTCACCGCGACGGCCTGGCGGGCCGAGCGGCCCGACGGCCGGCCCGGCGCGGGCTGATAGACAGACACCCGTGTTCCGGATCGTCTTCCACGCACCCGAGATCCCGCCCAACACCGGCAGCGCGATCCGGCTGGCGGCGAACACGGGCGCGGAGCTGCACCTCGTCGAGCCGCTGGGGTTCTCCCTCGATGCCCGCAACGTCCGCCGCGCGGGGCTGGACTACCACGAGCTCGCGGACCTGCACGTCCACCGGGACCTCGACGCCCTGTGGAAGGCCGTGCTGCCCGGGCCCCGGGTGTGGGCCTTCACCACGGCGGCGACCACCGGCTACTCGGACGTCGCCTACGCCCCCGGGGACGTCCTGCTCTTCGGCTGCGAGTCCACCGGCCTGCCCGCGGAGGTGGCGCACGCCGCCGAGGTGACCGACCGGCTACGGCTGCCGATGCAGCCGGGCTCCCGCTCGCTCAACCTCGCCAACGCGGCGTCGGTCGCGGTGTACGAGGCGTGGCGCCAGCACGGGTTCACCGGCGCCGCCGCCCTCTGAACGAACCGTCGCCGCGGCGCACCCGCGGCGCGGGCTACTGCTGCTGGCTGATCGCCTGGATGTCCAGGCTGATCTCGATCGTCGAGCCGACGACCGGGAGCCCGCGGGCCAGCATCTGCTGCCAGTTCAGCGTGAAGTGCTCGCGGTGGAGCTCGGTGGTGGCGATGGCGCCGGCGCGGACGCCGTTCCACTCCTGGAGTCCGAGGAACGTGGTCTCGAGCGAGGTGTCGCTGGTCAGGCCGTGCAGGGTGAGGTCCCCGTCGACCTGCCAGCGGTTGCCGCCGAGGCGGGTGAACCGGCCGCTGGAGAAGCGCAGCTGCGGGTGCCGTTCGACGTCCAGGAAGTCCGGGGAGCGCAGATGGGTGTCCCGGGCCTCGACGTTGGTGTCGATGCTGGCGGCGTCGATCACGACGTCGACCGAGGAGTCCTCGAAGGGGTCCGCGATGAAGATCTGCCCGCGGAAGGAGTTGAACCGGCCGTAGACCTTGGACATCCCGATGTGCCGGGCGACGAAGCGGACCGACGAGTGGTCCGAGTCGATGTCGTAGAGCCCGGGCGGGGGCGGGAGCAGGGACTCGTCCGTCGCCAGGTTCATCGGCGGGAGCTCGGCGTGCTTGCCCCACTCGACCTCGACGGAGCTGCCCGCACCGCGGTACCCGCCGGCCTCGACGCGCACCCGGTACTCCCCCGGGACGACGGCGGCGGCGAAGTAGCCGAAGGGATCGCTGTCCGCGTGGGCGATGCGCCGGCTCGTCCGGTCCAGGACCGAGATCTCGGCGCCGGCGAGCGGGCGGCCCTCGCCGTCCCGGACCTGGCCGCTGAGCAGACCTCCGGTGAGCGGGATGGGCACCAGGGCGTGCCTGCCCGTATCGCCCCCACGACCACGACGACGTTTGCTCCAGAACATTGGACCCGACCTTCCGACAACCGACAAGACCGACCGGCGATCGCGTGGATGGGGAGCCTCGGCGTGCCGGTCGGTTGTACACGATGACACGCTCGGTCACTGATCACTAGTGCGAGGGCCTGGTTGACCCTTCACACACGTGGGCTTCGTTACAGTGAGTGACGAGGTGGCGCCGATCTCACCCTTCGGCGTCGGGCTCCGGTTCGGGGCCGCCGCCGCCGCGCATCAGCCACAGCACGCCCTCCAGCTCGTCCGGCTTGATGAGCACGTCGCGGGCCTTCGATCCCTCGGACGGACCGACGATCCCGCGGGTTTCCAGCAGGTCCATGAGCCGTCCGGCCTTCGCGAAGCCCACCCGGAGCTTGCGCTGCAACATCGACGTGGAGCCGAACTGGGAGGTGACGATCAGTTCGGTCGCCTGGAGCAGGACGTCCAGGTCGTCCCCGATGTCCGGGTCGATCTCCTTCTTCTCGCCCTGCTTGGCCGCGGTGACGCCGTCCAGGTACGTCGGTTCGGCCTGGTCCTTAGTGAAGGACACCACATCGGAGATCTCCTCGTCGCTGACGTACGCGCCCTGCATCCGGACCGGCTTGCCGGCCCCCATGGGCAGGAAGAGCCCGTCGCCCATGCCGATCAGCTTCTCGGCGCCGGGCTGGTCCAGGATCACGCGGCTGTCCGTGAGCGAGGACGTGGCGAACGCCAGCCGCGAGGGCACGTTCGTCTTGATCAGACCCGTGACGACGTCCACGGACGGCCGCTGGGTCGCCAGCACCAGGTGGATGCCGGCCGCACGCGCCTTCTGGGTGATCCGCACGACCGCGTCCTCGACGTCTCGTGGGGCGGTCATCATCAGGTCCGCGAGCTCGTCGACGATGCAGAGGATGTACGGGTAGGGCCGGTAGACCCGCTCGCTGCCGAGCGGCGCGGTGATCTCCCCGGAGCGGACCTTCTTGTTGAAGTCGTCGACGTGCC
The DNA here is from genome assembly GCA_025869365.1 of Pseudonocardia sp. Classification (GTDB taxonomy): domain Bacteria; phylum Actinomycetota; class Actinomycetes; order Mycobacteriales; family Pseudonocardiaceae; genus Pseudonocardia. The sequence goes on along the minus strand of JAOZVV010000089.1, from coordinate 31,763 downwards.
GGACCTTGTTGGCCTGCATGTCCTGGTAGCGCTGCTCCATCTCCTCCACCAGCCAGGACAGCGCGGACGCGGCCTTCTTGGGCTGGGTGATGATGGGCGTGATCAGGTGCGGGATGCCCTCGTACGGCGTCAGTTCGACCATCTTCGGGTCGATGAGGATCATCCGGACCTCCTCGGGCGTGGCCCGGGAGAGCAGCGAGACCAGCATCGAGTTCACGAAGCTGGACTTGCCGGAACCCGTGGAGCCCGCGACGAGCAGGTGGGGCATCTTCGCCAGGTTGGCGCAGAGGAAGTGCCCCTCGATGTCCTTGCCCAGGCCGATCACCATGGGGTGCTGCTCGGTGCGCGCCGTCGTCGAGCGCAGGACGTCCCCGAGCCGGACCATCTCGCGGTCCGTGTTCGGCACCTCGATGCCCACCGCGGACTTGCCCGGGATCGGCGCGAGGATGCGGACGTTGTCCGTGGCCACGGCGTAGGCGATGTTCTTGGACAGCTGGGTGATCTTCTCGACCTTCACGGCCGGGCCCAGCTCGATCTCGTAGCGGGTGACGGTCGGCCCGCGGGTGAAGCCGGTGACCTGCGCGTCGACGTTGAACTGGTCCAGCACGCCGGTGATCCGGTCGATCATCTCGTCGTTCGCCGCGCTGCGGGTCTTGGGGACCGGCCCGGTGGGCAGCATGTCCGCGGGCGGGAGCTTGTACTCCGTCTCGCCGAGGGGCTCGCGGATCGCGAGCGACATCTGCTCGGCCTCGCCCGGCTCGGGCACCGTCTCCGCCGGCGGCGTCGCGACGATCGACGCGGGTGCGGGGCGGCTCTTCCGCGCGGGCGGCGTGACCGGGACGTACTCCTCTTCCTCCTCCGGCGTGGGCGGGGGTTCCTCGCCGGCGGGGTCGTCCCGGAAGGCGTCGGCCTCGCTCACGGCGGCCTGCCGGCGCCGGGCCGGGCGGCGGCGCGGGGGCGCGGGCTCGGCGGCCGCCTCCTCGTCCTGGTACGGGTCCTCGTCCTGCCCGTCGTCCTGCCCCTCGGCGAAGCCGATCTCGGGCTTGCCCAGCAGGCGGCGGAACCGGTCCGGGACCTCGCGCAGCGGGATCCCGGTGAGGACGAGGAACGCGTAGAAGCTCAACAGCAGCAGGATCGGCACCGCGACCCAGACGGTGACGCCGCTGACCAGCGGGGTCGCGGCCACGTACCCGACCGCTCCGCCCCCGGTGGCCCACTGCGCGGGCTCGTCCGGGGAGCCGGAGAACAGGTGCACCAGGCCGAGCACGCCGAGGCCGAGCAGGAGCGTGCCGACGGCGATCCGCGGCCGGGCCTCCGGATGGGCGGGCGTGGTCATCAGGACGATCCCGACGCCGAGCAGGATCACCGGCAGCAGCACGCCGGCGACGCCGAACACCGCCCCGACCGCGGTCGAGAACCCGCGGCCGACGGGGCCGCCCGCACCCCACCAGACGCCCGCGCAGGTGATGACGGCGAGCACGATGAAACCGACGCCCAGGCCGTCCCGGCGGTGCGCCGGATCGATCTCGCGGGTGCGTCCGACGGCCTTGCCCGTGGACTTCCCCACCTTCACCACGCCGCGGCCGACCGCGTCGATCCCGCGGTCGATCAGGTCCGGCCCCTTCTGCGGGGCCGGGCGGCGGGCGGCGGGCTTGCGGCCGGACGCGGGTTTGCGCGACGACCCGGAGGCGCGGGAGCGCGACGCGCCCGAACCACGCGCGGAACCGGCGGCGGCCCGGGTGCTGCCTCCCCTGCCCGCGGCACTGCCGGTGGTCGAGCGTCCTGCCATGTCGCCCACGGTAGCCGGACCGGACCCCGGAACCCGGTTGCGACGCACCCCCGGGCCCGACCCGGGATCAGGCGTCCGCGCCGACCGGGGTCGCGCCGCGGCGGACGACGAGCAGCGTCAGCGGGACCGCACACGTCGCGATGATCGCGGCGCACAGGAACGCCGCGCGGGCGCCCGGGACGTCCGTGCCGACCGTCGCGTCCGCGGACGCGAGCGACATGACCGTGATGAACAGCGCTGTCCCGGCCGCTCCGGCGACCTGCTGCAGCGTCGCGAGGATGGCGCTGCCGTGGGAGTCCAGCTCACCCGGCAGCTGGCCGAGCGCGTCGGTCATCAGCGGCGTGAGCATCAGCGACAGCCCCACCACCAGCACGACGTGCATCGCGACGACCATCCAGATCGACGACGTCGCGCTCAGCGTGGTGAAGGCCCACAGCGCGAGCGCCAGCACCACCGCGCCGGGGATGACGAGCGGCCGTGCCCCGATCCGGTCGTAGAGCCGGCCCACCACCGGCCCGAGCAGGCCCATGACGAGCCCGCCGGGCAGGACGGCCAGGCCGGTGACGAACGGGCTGACCCGCAACACGTCCTGCAGGTAGAGCGGGAGCAGGATCAGCGCGCCGAACAGCGACATCATGCTCAGCACGACGAGCACGATCGCCACCGCGAACGGCCGGATCGCCAGCGGGCGCAGGTCCAGCAGCGCCCGCCCGTCGCGCTGCAGCCGTCGCTGCCGGGCCACGAACACGACGATCGCGACGACCCCGATCCCGGTCGGGATCCAGGGGTTCACCAGCGACTCGCCCCGGGCAGCCTCGCCGACGCCGCTCAGCCCGAAGACCAGCCCACCGAAGGCGAGGGCGGAGAGGATCACCGACGCCACGTCGAGCGGGACGCGCCGGGTCTCGGCCGCCACCCGGAGCCACCGGGCCCCGGCGGCGAGCGCGACCAGCGCGATCGGCAGCACGATCCAGAACATCCACCGCCAGTCCAGTGCGGTGAGGATCACACCGGAGATCGTCGGTCCGATGGCCGGCGCGACGGCGATGACGACGGTGATCGTCCCCATCATCGCTCCGCGGCGCTCCTGCGGGACGAGCCGGATGACCGTCGTCATGAGGAGCGGGAGCATCACGGCGGTGCCGAACGCCTGCACGATCCGGCCCGTCATGAGGACCGCGAAGCCCGGCGCGAGTGCGGAGATCAGCGTGCCGAGGCTGAACGACGTCATCGACGCGATGTAGATCTGCCGCGGCCGGAACCGCTGCAGCAGGAACCCCGTGATCGGGATGACCACGGCCATCGTCAGCAGGAATCCGCTGGTGAGCCACTGTGCGGTGCCGACCGTGACCTGCAGGTCGACGATCAGCGCGGGCAGCGCGACGCTCATGATCGTCTCGTTGAGGATCATGACGAACGCCGACCCGACCAGCAGGCCGATCGCGAGGTTCGCGTTCACCGGCGCGCCGGTGTCCGTTCGGCTGGTGACCTGGCCGGTCATTCGGGCGTCCCCTTCTCCTGGTGGCCCGCGGCAGGATCGTGCACCGGCCGTGGAGACCCGACGGTATCCGCGCGCGCCCGGACGCGGCCACCGAGTTGACCGCGGACGGACCGCTCCCCGACCCGGTGGGCCGGCGCACCCGTCCGACGCGGCCGGGGGGCACGATGGAGATCCGAGCTCCCCGGAGGTGCCATGAGGTTCGACAGTCCCGCGGTCAGGCCCGTCGTCGGTTTCGTGAACGCCCGCGTGGCGGGGCTGCTGGGCTCCGCGCGCTGGGGCCGGTTCGTCGGCCGGCAGCTCGTGATGGTCACCTACACCGGACGGCGCTCGGGACGGACCTTCACCATCCCGGTGGGCTACCGGCGCCGGGACGACGTCGTGACGATCGCCGTCGTGATGCCGGACGCCAAGTCCTGGTGGCGGAACTTCCTCGGCGAGGGCGGCCCGATCACGCTGCACCTCGGCGGGCCGGACGGGGAGGGCCGGGACGGGCGCAGCGGTGACCGGACCGGGCACGCCGTCGCCCGCCGGGACGACGAGGGCGGCGTCGTGGTCACCGTGCGGCTCGACGGCTGACCCGGTCCCGGGGCGGGGCGGACCCGTCGACCCGGAGGATCGCCCGCCCCAGCAGCTCGACGACGACACCGGCGACCAGGCCGATCCCCACCGCGATGCCGAGCCGCAGCCAGGTGACCTCCAGCAGGAACACCCCGTTCGCCAGGACGGGGACCGCGAGGATGACCGCCACGGCCAGCACCATCGCCGCCACCAGCCCGGCCTTCCACACCGCGAACGGGCGGGCGAGCACCGTCAGCGTCCACAGCGACGCGACGAGGATGACGATCGTCGCGGCGCTCTGGCCGCCCGCCAGCCCCGCCGTGTCGTCGACCGCCCGCACGACGCGGTAGCCCGCGTAGGCCGCCGTGGCGATGACCAGCCCGGTCGGGATCGAGAACCGCAGGACCCGGCGCAGGAAGCCCGGCACGTAGCGGCGGCGGTTCGGGCCCAGCGCGAGCACGAAGCCCGGGATCCCGATCGTGACGGCCGAGATCAGCGTCAGCTGGATCGGCGCGAGCGGGTAGGCGGTGGCCGTCGCGACCACGACCAGCGCCAGGACCAGCGAGTACACGTTCTTGACCAGGAACAGGTTCGCGGCCCGCTCGATGTTGGCGATCACCCGCCTGCCCTCGGCGACCACGTCCGGGAGGTGGGCGAACCTGCCGTCGAGCAGCACGAGCTGGGCCACCGCCCGGGTCGCGGCGGCCCCGTTGCCCATCGCGACCCCGATGTCCGCGTCCTTGAGCGCCATCGCGTCGTTGACGCCGTCCCCGGTCATCGCGACGACGTGCCCGCGGCGCTGCAGGGCACCGACGATCGCGCGCTTCTGCTGCGGGCTCACCCGGCCGAAGACCACCGCGTGCTCCAGGACGTCCGCCAGGGCGTCCGGGTCCTCCGGCAGCGTCCGGGCGTCGACCGCCTCGGCCGCCGAGGTGATGCCCGGCAGGCCCACGGACACCGCGACCGCTCCGACCGTCAGCGGGTTGTCCCCGGAGATCACCGTGAGCGCCACGCCCTGCTCGGCGAAGTACCGCAACGTGTCCGCCGCGTCCTCGCGGACCCGTTCCGCGAGAACGACCAGCGCGTGCGCGACCAGATCCGGTGGCAGCGCGTCGTCCTCCGGAGCGTCCTCGGCCGCGGCGAGCACCAGGACGCGGCGTCCTTCCGCCGCGATCCGCGCCGCCTGCCGCAGCAGGGGCGCGGACAGGGCGTCCGGCCCGTGCGGGAAGACCATCTCCGGGGCGCCGAACACCCAGGTGCCGTGGTCGTCCGGGCAGAGCGCGGACCACTTCCGGGCCGAGGAGAACGGCACGCCGCCCGTCGAGGTCCAGGCGCTCCCGGTGAAGTGTTCCGCCAGGGCGGCCGAGGTCGCGTTGCGGTCCGCACCGGACGCGAACAGCGCGAGGGCCTGCCGGACGTCCGCCTCGTCCGCGGGGTCGGTCCCGTCCGGGAGCACGAGCCGGTCGAACACGATGTCGCCGTGGGTGAGGGTGCCGGTCTTGTCCAGGCAGACCGTGTCCACCCGCGCGAGCACCTCCACCGCCGGCAGCTCCTGCACCAGCGTCTGCTTCCGGGCGAGGGTGATCGTCGCGACCATGAAGGCCAGGCTGGTGAGCAGCACCAGGCCCTCGGGCACCATGCCGACCAGCGCCGCGACCGTGCCGGTCAGCGCCTCCTGCCAGCCGGTGGTGTCGCTGGTGCGGAACTGGCTCCACACCAGCAGCGGCGCCACCACCAGCATCATCAGCGAGATCCACCGGAGCAGCCGGTTCGTCCCCGACACCAGCTCGGAGCGCACCACGGTGAACCGGCGGGCCTCCGCCGTCAGCCGCCTGGCGTAGGAGTCCGCGCCGACACCCGTCGCCCGGAACCGGCCGGAGCCCGCGACGACGATCGAGCCCGACCGGACGTGGTCCCCGGGGGACTTCGGGACCGGGTCCGCCTCGCCGGTCAGCAGCGACTCGTCGATCTCGAGGCCGGCCGACGCCGTCACCGGTCCGTCCGCGCAGACCTGGTCGCCCGCACGGAGCTCCAGGAGGTCGTCCGCCACCACACCGGCGACGGCGATCTCCGACACCGTCCCCTGCCGGACGACGTGCGCCCGCGGCGCGTTCAGCACGGCCAGCCTGTCCAGCGTGCGCTTGGCCCGCAGCTCCTGGAACACCCCGATCGCCGTGTTCGCGACGATGACCAGGCCGAACAACCCGTTCTGCCAGCGCCCCGTCGCCAGGATGATCACGAACAGGGTCGCCAGCAGGCCGTTGAACGGGGTCAGGACGTTGGCCCGGACGATCTGTCCGATGCTCCGGCTGGTGTGCTCGTCGACCGCGTTCGTCCGGCCGGCGGCGATCCGCTCGGCCACCTCGGCCGCGGTCAGGCCCGCGGCCGCGGCACCCGCGACGTCGGGCGGCGCGCCGATCATCGGTGTCGTCTCGGGCATCGGCTCCCCCAACGTTCGGCGCCGGCCGGACGTGAGCCGAACGGGTCAGGGCCGATCGTGCCGTCCGAACAGCACATCGACAAGACACGCGCGAGTGGCACACGGACACCCGGACGGGCGCACCGGGACCCGCGGCGTCTAATGAGGGCAGACGATCGACGACGAAGGAGCACGCGTGCGGGAACTTGCGGTCAGCGCCTGGCTGGGCACCACCTGGTCCGCCCGGGACATCCTCACGGTGGCCACCGAGGTGGAGTCCACCGGCTACGACGGGATCTGGGTCGCCGACCACTTCATGGCCAACACGGGCACGGCGGAGGTCTCCGGGACCGCCCTGCGCGAGTGTTTCAGCGTGCTCGCCGGGCTGGCGGCCGCGGTGCCCCGGGTGCGGCTCGGCAGCCTGGTCGCCTCGATGACCTACCGGCACCCCGCCGTCCTGGCCAACATCGCCACGACGGTCGACGACCTCGGCGCGGGACGGCTGGTCCTCGGCGTGGGCGCCGGATGGCAGCTCAACGAGCACGCGGCCTACGGCATCGAGCTGGGGTCCGTGCCCGAGCGGATCGACCGGTTCGAGGAGGGTCTGGAGGTGCTCGACGGCCTGCTCCGGACCCCGCTGACCACGGTCGAGGGCAAGCACTACTCCGTCGTGGGCGCCCCCGCCGTGACCCCTGCCGGCGGCCCCCGCATCCCGATCATGATCGGGGCGAGCGGGGAGCGGCGGATGCTCGGCGTCGTCGCCCGCCGGGCGGACGAGTGGAACTGCTGGTCCACGCCGGAGGTGTTCGCGCACAAGTCCGCGGTCCTCGACGAGCACTGCGAGCGCATCGGCCGGGACCCGGCGGAGATCCGGCGCTCCACCCAGGCGATGCTGGACATCGACGGGTCCGCGGCGGACGCCCCGCCCGGCGTCGTGGCCGGGTCGGTCGCCCAGATCGTCGACACGATCGGGCGGTGGCGGGACACCGGCCTCGACGAGCTGATCGTGCCGGGCATGCGCGGCACCGCGGACGACGCCCGTGAGCTGTTCGGCCGGTTCCACACCGAGATCCGGCCTCAGCTGTCCTGACCGGCGGGCCGCGTACCGGGGAAGGCGACGAAGGGGCACCGGTCGGGCAGCGGGGGGACACTGCCCGACCGGCGCATATCGGCCGTTCGCGAAAGGGGGCACCTGCGACGGCCGATGGCGGTCGAGCGAACGCTCGGGACCTGGCCACTCGGCGCAATAGGTGATCTCGAATGGTCCGCTACTGATCTCCCGGACAGCAGGGCGTCGACGGTTCTGGAACGTCGCCGGGTCCGGGGCAACATCAGCATTCAGATCAATTCAGTGACCGATCCGATACGCTGGGGTGTCAATACTCCTCGCCTCCGTCGGCGAGCGCAATAGGCTACGCGATACCGGCGCTGTCGTCGACGACGTATCTGACCCCGTTCCGGATCGCTCATCCCCGGACACACCGTTCAGTGCTGCCCCGATGCTGTCCAGCGCGGAGGAGAGGCCATGTCCGCACCGACCGCCGGTCCCGACGCCGTGACCGGCCGCACCCGGCCCCGCCAGGAGACGGCCACCCCGGGCGAGTCGCGTCCCGCGATCGGCGCGGAGGACCTGGTGGCCCGCGCGGCGGGCCTCGGCCCGCTGCTGCGCGAGCGCGCCGCCGAGGCGGAGAGCGCCGCGACCCTGCCGCGGGACGTCGTGTCCGCGATCGCCGACGCGGCACTGTTCCGCCTCACCCTCCCCCGCGGACTCGGCGGGGTGGAGGCCGACCCGGTCACGGTCCTGCACGTCGTGGAGACCCTGGCCAGGGCGGACGGCTCCGCCGCCTGGACGACCGTCATCGGCAACAGCGGGCTGTTCCTCGCCTGGATGGACCAGGGCCTCGCCGCGGACCTGCTCGCGGACGACCCGGGCGCGGCGATGACCGGGACGATCGCCCCCGAGGGCCGTGGCATCCCCGAACCCGGCGGGCTCCGGGTCGGCGGCCGCTGGACCTTCAACAGCGGTTGTCCCCACGCCGCCCTGTTCTGCAACGGCCTGCTCGTGATGGACGGCCCGCGGCCACGGATGGTGGGTGATCGACCGGACTGGCGATGGGCCGTCTACCCGGCCCGGCACGCCACGATCATCCCGACGTGGACCGGCGCGATGGGCCTGCGCGGGACGGGCAGCCACGACGTGGCCGTCGACGGGCTGTTCGTCCCCGACGGGCACACGGTGATGCCCTTCCACGACCCGCCGGTGGCCGACGGCGCGCTGTACCGGATGCCGTTCTTCAGCCTGCTCAAGTCCATGCTGGTCGGCATCCCCCTCGGCATCGCCCGGCATGCCCTCGACGAGTTCACCGACTACGCCCGCACGAAGGTGCGCAACGGCCCGGGCCCGATCGCCGAGGAGGCCGACGTCCAGATCAGGCTGGGGATCGCCGAGGCCGCGGTCGCCGGGGCCCGCGCCCACGTCCTCGACGAGCTCGGCCGCATGTGGCAGGCCGTCCTCGCCGGGGACCGGCCACCCGACGCCGACCTGGCCCGGCTGACGCTCGCCGTCAACGCCGCCATGCAGGCCTGCCTCGGTGCCGTCGACGAGACCTTCGCGCTGGCCGGGGCACACTGCCTCTACGCCGGGGACACGATCCAGCGCTGCTGGCGGGACGTGCACGCCGCGGCCCAGCACCGGGCCGTCGGCCGCGCGCAGTGGCAGGGCGGCGCGAAGGCGCTCCTGGGTCTGGACGTGGACCGGGCCTGGCTCTGACGGGGTGCCCCGGAGTCCGACGGGGTGCCCCAGCCAGGGACCGGGTGCCCCAGGCAGGATTTGAACCTGCGACCTGACCGATTATGAGTCGGCTGCTCTAACCGCTGAGCTACTGGGGCGCGTGCGGCCACTTTACCGGGCAGGCCACGCGATGATCCCGCCGAGGGATCTCCGAATGCGGGTCCTCACCCGCCCGCGAAGCGCTCCCGCAGGGCGGCGATGCCCGAACCGTAGACACCGTTCGCGAAGAGGTCGACGAGCTTCTGCTCGTCCGCCCCTTCGGCGTCGAACTCGGCCCACCATTCGACGAACGCCTCGCCCGTGTCCGTCACCGGCGCGACGCGGACGGTGGAGACGTAGCGGCGGCACCCGAACGGGTTGTCCTCGATGAAGGCGTAGGTGTAGCGACGGTCCGCGTCGTCGATCGCGATCAGCTTCTCGGTGACCACGCCACCGTCGCCCAGGGTCAGCCGGCGGACGGCGCCGACGGCACCCTCCGCGCCGCTCGTCAGTTCGCTGCGGTCGATGGCGGGGTGCCAGGAGGGCAGCCCGTCGAACTCGCGGACCACCTCCCACACGGCGTCGGCGGATGCGGGGACGACTCCACTGGAGTACGGACGGGGCATTGTCAGCTCCTTTGCCGAAGGGCGTTCTTGAATGCGCGGGTCTGGTCGGTCATCGCGGTCTCGGTGGGCAGGCGCTCCATGGAGGAGGCGCCGTAGAAGCCGTGGCAGCTCGCGGTCCTCGACAGGACGTACGCGGCGTCCTCCGGCATCGCGATCGGACCGCCGTGGCACAGCACCAGCACGTCGTCGCGGACCTCGAGGGCGGCGGCGGACCACTCGTCGACCAGCGCGACGCAGTCGTCCAGGGACTTCGCCGTGTCCGCGCCGATCGAGCCGCCGGTGGTCAGGCCCATGTGGCAGACGACGACGTCCGCGCCCGCCCGGGTCATCGCGCGGGCGTCGTCGGCGGAGAAGACGTACGGCGTGGTCAGCATGTCCTGCGCGCGGGCGGCCGCGACGAGGTCGACCTCCAGGCCGTACCCCATCCCCGTCTCCTCGAGGTTGGCGCGGAAGGTGCCGTCGATCAGGCCGACGGTCGGGAAGTTCTGGATCCCGGCGAACCCCAGGTCGGTGAGCTCGCGCAGGAACCGGTCGGTGATCATGAAGGGGTCGGTGCCGTTCACGCCGGCGAGCACCGGTGTGTGCCGGACGACCGGGAGCACCTCGGCGGCCATCTCGACGACGATGTCGTTGGCGTTGCCGTAGGCCAGCAGCCCGGCGAGCGAGCCGCGCCCGGCCATCCGGTAGCGCCCCGAGTTGTAGATCACGATGAGGTCGATCCCGCCGGCCTCCTCGCACTTCGCCGAGAGCCCGGTGCCCGCTCCCCCGCCGACGATCGGCTCCCCGCGGGCGGCCATGTCCCGGAACCTCTCGACGAGCTCCGCACGCCGGAACCTCATCGCACCGGTCCCATCGCTGCCACCTCCCGCCACGCGGCGACGGCCGCGTCGGCGAACCCGGGGTCGTTGATGTTCGCGGCCACCCGCCGCACGACGTCCGGACGCTCCACCCCGGCCTCGACGGCCTCGAACAGCGCGGCGTCCGCCTCGGGATCGTGGAACGGCAGGCCGGGCGCGTCGAGCGCGGACACCCCGCCGGTGGGCAGCAGGAACACGGCCGGGCCGGTCAGGGTGTTGAGCTTGCGGGCAAGGAAGCGGCCGAACCCGGCGTTCTCGCGAGGGGTCGTCCGCATCAACGTGACCTGCGGGTTGTGCTCGTAGAACAGCCGCCCCGCGAACCTGGCGGGGACCGTCGCCGGGCCGCCGAAGTTGACCATGTCCAGGGCGCCGACCGAGCCGACGTACGGCACCCCGGTGCGCGCGATCGCGTCCAGCCGGTCCTCCCCCGCCGCCATCACCCCACCGACGAGCAGGTCCGCGATCTCGGTGGTCGTGAGGTCCAGGACGGAGCTGATCAGGCCGTCGTCGACCAGCTTCTCCATCGCCCGGCCGCCGGTCCCGGTGGCGTGGAATACCAGCGCGTCGACGGCGTCGCCGAGGCGTTCGGTCACCGCCGTGACCGCGGGGGTGGTGACGCCGAACATCGTCAGGCCGACGGCCGGGCGGTCGTCGACGACCGGGATCGGGTGCGTCAGCGCCCCGGCCAGCATGTGCGCGGCGTTGCCCAGGACGAGCCGGGAGATCCGGTTGAGCCCCGCGACGTCCGTGACGGAGTGGACCATCGCGATGTCCGCCGCGCCGACGTAGGGCGCGACGTCCCCGGACGCCACGGTCGACACCATGATCTTCGGGACGCCGACGGGCAGCGCACGCATCGCCGGGGTGACCAGCGCGGTCCCGCCGGATCCGCCGAGCCCGAGGACCCCGCCCACGTCGTCCCGCGAGACCAGGAAGCGCGCCAGCGCCAGCGCCATCGCCGTGACGGCCGAGCCGCGATCCCCGGTGAGGACGGCGTCGGCGCCGTCCGGGTGGTGGGCCGCGACGTCGCGCGCGGAGACGTCGCCGGAGGGCGGGGAGTCGGTCGTCGACACGTCCACCGAGGTCACGGCCACCCCCGCCGCGGTCAGCAACTCCGCGACGTGGCGCAGCTCCGCACCCTTGGTGTCGTGCGTACCGATCACGTACGCGGAGGACACCCCACGGTTCTACTGCAGATCGTCCGCCGCCGCTGCCCCGAGGAAGGTGATCGGTGCTCGTCCGGTCGGATCACCGGGGGCCTCAGACGCGGGAGAACTCAGTCGTCGTCTCGGAGGCGGTACTCCCCGCCGTGCCCGGCGACCTCGTGCAGGTCGTAGTGGTGCACGATCTTGGGTCCGTCGTGCAGGTGGACGTGCCGGATCGTCGCCGGGACGTCCTCCGCGGCGGGCCGCTTCTCCGTCCGGCCGTCGAGGGGACCACCGACGTACCAGTAGACGTCGTGGGACTCGTCGAGCCCCTCGCCGTCGCGGTCACTGTCCGTCGCCACGTCGGTCACGGTACGCACGACGGCGGGCGAACGCACGACATGTTTCGGCCCCGCCACCGGGCACGCGGTGACGGGGCCGGATGTCCGACATGTCCGAGAAGGATCAGCCGACGGCGTTGGCGCGCTTCCTGGCGTCCTCGGCGAGGCCGCGGGCGGCCTTCGCGCCGGCGACACCGGCGTCCGTGGCGCGGGAGGCGACGTCCCCGCCGAAGCGGGCGGCCTGGGCACCGGCCTGCGACGCCAGCGCGGAGAGCTGGTCGGCGTAGGCGGGGGCCTTCTTGCGGGCCACCTTCGCGGCCTTGCCGGCCTGCTTCTCCCACTCGGCGCGCTTCTTCTCGGCGGCCTTCGTCCAGCGGGCGCCCTGCTTGTCCGCGAGCTTCTCCCACTCGGCGCCGCGCTTGTCGACGGCCTTCTGGAGCTTCGCCCCGCGCTTCTCGGCCTTCTTCTGGGCCTTCGCGGCGCGCTTGGACAGCTCGTCACCCCAGGTCGAGGCACGGTCCGAGGCGACGGCACCGAGCTCGGCGGCCCGGGCCCTCACGACCGGGGCCTTCTCGGCGACGGTGCCGGCCACGGCACCGCCCAGGAGCGAGGCGCGGCTCGCGAGATCCGCACCCGCGACCGAGGCCTTGCTCGCGAGATCGGAACCGACCGCCGACGCGCGGTCCGCCAGGTCCGAACCCTTGGACGAGCCGGAGGCCGCGGCGCTGCTACCCAGGCCGACCAGCCCCGCAGCGACCCCGGAGACGGTCCCGGCCAGCTCGTGGCCGGTGGCGGAGAGCGCGCTGGTCTGCCGGTCGACGGCCTTGGACGCCAGCTTCGCGGCCTGCTTGCTCCGCCACGCGACCGACGGCTTCCCGTGGGTGTCGGCCGAGGCGATCAGCAGACCGCCGAGCAGGCCGACGTTCTTGAAGAAGTGGATCTGCTGGGCCTGCTTGGTCTCGGGGTCCGACTCCTCCCAGAACCGGTGCGCGGCCAGCGTCGTCGGGATCAGCGAGGAGGCCAGCGCGACGGACGCCAGGCGGGGGGCCTTGCCCAGCGCCAGCAGGGAGCCGGCCGCGATCTTCACGACACCGTCGACCTTGATCAGTGTCTCGGCGTCCGGCCGCTTCCCGATCGGGGCCACCTCGACGACCTTGTCGAGGGCCGGTGCGGCGTAGTCGAGCACGGGCTTGGCGGCCTCCGCGTGCGCCTGGGAGTAGCGCAGGGAGTTGATGCCGCCCTGGATGAAGATGGCCGCCAACATGGGACGGGCCACACGACGCAACAGAGGCATTCCGCGACGTTCCCCCGTTGCCGGGGTCGCCAAACCCCTCGCAGGTTGGCATGCGCCGGGCGGTACGGGAATCATGCCCGCGTGACCAACTCGCGGCAGGCGATCGGCGTGGACATCGGCGGCACCAAGATCGCGGGAGCGGTGGTGGCCGAGGACGGGTCGATGCTGGCCGAGCTCACGGAGCCGACGCCCGAAACCTCCGACGCCGCGACCATGACGACACTCCTGCTCGACATGGTCGGGAAGCTCCGCGACCAGTACCCCGACGTCGTGTCGATCGGGGTCGGTGCGGCCGGCACGGTGGAGTGGCCGACCGGGCGGATCCGCTGGGCCCCGAACAACGCCTACCGGGACTGGCAGATCCGGACCGAGCTGGAGACGGCCACCGGGCTGCCCGCCGTCGTCGACAACGACGCCAACGTCGCGGGCCTGGCGGAGGCCCGGCTCGGCGACACCCGCTGGTCGGACATGATCCTGGTGACGGTCGGCACGGGCGTCGGCAGCGGGATCGTCCTGGGCGGCGGCATCTACCGCGGACCGCACGGCCTGGGCTCCGAGCTGGGCCACATCATCGTCAACCCGGACGGGCCGCTGTGCGGTTGCGGCAACCACGGCTGCCTGGAGGCGTACGCGTCCGGGACGGCCCTGACCCGGATGGGCCGCGAGTCCGCCTCGGACGACCCGGACGGCCGGATCGCGGCGCTCGCCCGGGAGGCCGGCGTGGAGGTGACGGGGCAGACCGTCACCAAGGCCGCGGAGGAGGGCGACGAGGCGGCGCAGGAGCTGTTCGGCCGGCTGGGCCGCTGGCTCGGCGTCGGGATCGCGACCATGACGACCATCTTCGAGCTGGAGGCGGTGGTCCTCGGCGGGGGCCTGGTCGACACCGGGGACCTGCTGCTGGAGCCGGCCCGGCGGGCCGCCCGGGAGTTCGCCTACGGGCCGCCGGACGCCCGCCCGCCCGTGCCGGTCGTCCCGGGAACCTTCGGGAGTGACGCGGGCAAGATCGGCGCGGCCCTCCTGGCGCTCGACCACGCGTGACGCCGGTTCAGGAAAGCCACATTCATGTAAGGAGACTTCATGAATGTGGCTTTCCTGAAGCAGCGGGCCGATCACCCCCATAGGGTGGCGCCGTGACCCTTGTGCTCGGACCGGTGCTCCGGCACGTCGGAGAGACCACCGCGACCGTCTGGGTGCAGACGGGGCGGAGAGCGATCGTCGAGGTGCTCGGGTGCACCGCACCGACCTTCGAGGTCGAGGGCCACCACTACGCCCTCGTCCCCGTCACCGGCCTCGAGCCGGACTCGCGCATCCCCTACGAGGTGCACATCGACGGCGAGAAGGTCTGGCCCGCGCCGACCTCCCCGTTCCCGGACAGCGTCATCCCCACCCGCGGCCCGCTGACCGCCGGGCACGCGCGGATCCTCTTCGGCTCCTGCCGCTACGTGAAGGTCGCGGACCGCAAGCAGGCCGCCCTCTACGGGATCGACGCGCTCGACGCCTACTCCGCGCGGCTCGCCGGACGCCCCGTCGAGGAACGCCCGACGGCCCTGCTGCTGCTCGGCGACCAGGTCTACGCGGACGAGCTGACGCCGCAGACCCGGCGGCGGATCGCCGGTCGCCGGGACCGGCACCCGGACTGGCCGGACGACGAGATCGTGAGCTTCGAGGAGTACGTGGGCCTCTACCGGGACTCCTGGTCGGACCCGGAGATCCGCTGGATCCTCTCCACCGTCCCCACCGCGATGATCTTCGACGACCACGATGTCCGGGACGACTGGAACACCTCGGCGAGATGGCGGCGCGAGATGGCCGCGACGGGCTGGTGGAAGGACCGCATCCGCTCCGCCCTCGCCTCGTACTGGGTCTATCAGCACCTCGGCAACCTGCCGCCCGAGGAGCTGGCGGCGGATCCGGACTACCAGCGCATCCTCGCGGCCGAGGGTGACGTGTGGCCGTTGCTCGTCGAGCTCGCGGACCGGGCGGACGCCGAGGTGGACGGCAACAAGGGCCTGCGCTTCTCCTTCCGCTGGGACATGGGCAACACCCGGCTCGTCATGATCGACTCACGCAACGGCCGGATCCTCGACGGCGACAACCACCTGATGGTCGGCGACCACGAGTTCACCTGGATCGAGGAGCAGGCGACCGCCCCCGGGGACGTCGACCATCTCCTGCTCGGGACGTCCGTGCCGTGGCTGATGGCGCCCGCGCTCGGCGACCTGGAGACCGTGAACGAGATCGCCGCGGCCCGCCCGGGCTGGCGCGGGAGACTCGGCGAGACGATCCGGCAGGGCGCGGACCTGGAGCACTGGCCGGCCTTCCGGGCGTCGTTCGACCGGCTCGCGGGGCTGATCGAACGAGCGGCCAGGGGCGAGGGGGACGGCCGTCCACCTGCGACGGTCAGCGTACTGTCGGGTGATGTGCACCACAGCTATGCCGCCCGCGCCACGCTGCCGAACCTGACCGCCGACGCCGCGCGCGTGCACCAACTCGTCTGCTCGCCGGTGCACAACGTCGTCCCGATGCCCGTCCGGTTCGCCTTCCGGCTGAGCTGGTCCGGGTTCGCCAGCCGCGTCACGCGCGCGTGGGCGACCCACAACGGCGCCCCGGCACCGGACCTGAGCTGGCGCAAGCTGGACGGCCCGATGTTCGGCAACCTGATCGCGACGCTGGACACGGACGGGCGGGACGCCGACGTGTTCTTCGAGCAGCCCCTCTCGGCCGCGAGCCTGCACGAGCTCGGCCGATTCACCCTCACCGCCGAGGAGAAGAAACGATGAGCTCGCTGGGACACGTCGACGGCGCGGGGCCCGCGCCGCTGCGCGCGGACGAGGCACCCGAGACCGAGGGCACGGACGCGCTCGCGGGCCAGACCGTCGTGCTGCGCCCGACGGGACCGCAGCACGTCGGGGAGTTCCTGACGATCCTGCAGCACCCCGAGGTCGCCCGCTGGTGGGCGGGCTACGACCTCGAACGCGTCCGGCGCGAGCTCCTCGGCCCGCACTGCTACGCCGTGGAGCTGGCCCGCGAGACCGTCGGCCTGATCATCTTCCACGAGAAGGACGACCCGGACTACCGGCACGCCGGCATCGACGTCGCCCTGCACCCGCAGGCCCACGGTCAGGGCCTCGGCGCGGACGCGGTCCGGACGCTCGCCCGCTACCTGTTCCAGGTCAGGGGCCACCACCGCATCGTCATCGACCCCGCGGCGACGAACGAGCGCGCCATCCGCAGCTACCGCCGTGTCGGTTTCCGGGACGTCGGCGTCATGCGGCGCTACGAGCGCGGCAGCGACGGGACCTGGCACGACGGGCTGCTGATGGACCTGCTCAGCGAGGACCTCTAGGAGACCGCCGCCAGCTTCGCCCCGTGCTCGCGGGCCGTCTCGATCGCGCGCTCGTGGGCCCTGGCGAGGGACTCCGCGGCGAGCGGGCGCAGCTCGGCCATGGCCGGGTTGACCTCCGCGAGGGTGAGCTCCGCGACCACGACGGCCACGTCCGCGCTCCAGTAGTCGGAGAAGATCCGCTGCAGGTACGGCGTGGCGTGGTCCCAGCCCTCGCGCGGCGTCCCCTCGGCGTAGCCGCCGCCACGGGCGACGACGAGCGTCACCGGCTTGCCCGCGAGCGGCGTGGCGCCCGGGCCGAACCGCGGGTCGGTGATCACGAGGTCGATCCAGTTCTTGATCTGGGCCGGCACGCCGAAGTTGTAGAGCGGCATCCCGACGGCGACGGCGTCCGCCTCGATCAGCTCGTCCGCCAGCCGCGCCGCGAGGGCGTGGGCCTCGCGGATCTCCGGCGCGCGGTCGCCCTCCGGAACGGCGCCCGCGGCCATCGACAGCCCCCAGGCGTCGAACGGGAGGGGCTCGGCGCCGAGGTCACGCCGCACGACCTCCGAGCCGGGGTGCTGATCCAGCCAGCCCTGCTCGACGGTGCCCGCGACCGCCCGGCTGACCGAGCCCTGCTGCCGGATGCTCGAGTCCACACGTAGGAACTTCATCGACACTCCATTTGTGATGTTCGCGAGATGAGCTTATTTGCAGATCGTCTGGACTACAGATGATCTGCGATCCCGACCATACACCTCGGGGTGCCGGGTAGGATGCGTCCATGACCACACCCCCCACCGTCACGGCCGATCTGGGCTGGGCGCTGGGCAGGGTGCTGCGGACCTACATCACGGCCACGAACGCCGCCCTGAGCGAGGTCCCGGGCGGTCCGCGCGGCTATCAGGTCCTCGCCGCGGCGGCCGCGGACGACACCGGGAGCCAGCTCGCACTGGCCCAGAAGCTGGGCGTGGACCGGACCGTCATGACCTACCTGATCGACGACCTGGAGAGCGCCTCGTTGGTCGAGCGCCGGCCGGACCCGGCGGACCGCAGGACACGGCGGATCATCCTCACCGAGCGCGGCCAGGCGCGGCTCTGCCAGCTCGAACGGGACCTGCGCCGGGTGGAGGAGCACATCCTGGCCCCCCTCGAGCCGCACGAGCAGGACGTCCTGCGCGGGCTGCTGCAGCGGGTCGCCACCCAGCCCGAGGCCCGGGACTTCACCTGCACGGAGGCGGAGCAGCTCACCGCACCCCCCGTGCGGCCGCGCAGGAGCCCGTAGACCGGCCCCGCAGCGTCAGGAGGAGCGCTCGGACCCCTTCTCCGCGAGCGCCTGGAGCCCGCCGACCAGCAGGTCCAGCCCGAAGCGGAAGCGCTCGTCGCTGTTGCCCTCGGACAGGAACGGCAGCAGCCCGACGAACGTCGGGAACCGGTCTGTCGGCAGGCTCGCGAAGTAGGTGTTCACCTGCTGGTAGTAGTGCGCGGGATCGTGCCCCTCGCCGGCCTTGCGGTCCTGGATCGCGCCCTCGACGGCGCTGGCACTGACGTAGAGCCCGACCACGTCCACGGCCCACGCGACGGCCTGGTCCGGGACCCCGCCCGCGCGCAGCAGGGACATCGTCACCTCGGTGATGCGGATCGAGTTCGGCCCCAACGGCACCGTCCCGAGGGCGACGCGCGCGATGTCCCGATGGCGCAACAACGTGTCCCGGGAGTCCTCCCAGAGCTGCGTGACCTGCTCGCGCCAGCGCGCCGGATCGGGCTCGGGCACCGGGATCTCGGCGGCGACCTCGTCGTACACGAGTTCCAGCAGCTCTTCCTTGTGCGCGACGTGCGCATACAGGGAGGCCGGTCCGGTCCCGAGCTCGGACGCGACCCGTCGCATGCTCAGGCCGTCGATGCCGTCCGTCCGCAGCACGCCGAGGGCCGCCTCGACGATCGCCTGCCGGCTCAGCGACCGTCGCTGGACCTCCTTGCGCGGCGTCCGCCAGGGAGGTTCGGGCATGTCCGTGCTCACGCTGACGACAATACTCTCTACGAACACTGTTCGTGGAGAAAGCGTTGTTCGTCGGAAGTGCCGTCCGTCAGAAGGAGGTGCGCGCCAGCCAGTCCGTGAGCACGTCCTCCTCGCCGAGGACCTGCAGGCGCGGGTCGTCGGCCGGGACACGGCCCAGCATCATCAGGTAGAGCGCCTCCGCCGGGCCACGGACCGCGACGGAACCCTTCGCGTGGCCCGGTTCCCACGCGATCACCCCTCCGGCGGGGCGGACCGTCCACTCCCCCGCCTGCCCGAGACCCTCGTCCGTCGCGTGCAGGTGCAGGCTCTTCCCCTCGTCCAGCAGCGGACCCGGGTTCCCGGGCCGGTCGGCGGTCAGCAGGTCCAGCCATTCGGACAGCCCGTCCGCGGCCAGCCACGGCTCGAGATCGACGTCCCGGTCGAGCGCGAGCGCGAGATCGGCCCGGTGCGCGGTCTCCTCGTGGAGCCGGCGGCGGATCCACCAGGCGGCGGGCCTCGGGCCCGTGAAGGTCCAGATCGGCGCGTCCTCCCCGGTGCGGTCCACCGCCTCGAGCACACCCTCGGCTGCCGTACGCAGCCACTCGTCGAGCCCCTGCGGATCGCCCGGGGGCTTGCCGTCCGGCACCTGGCGCAGGTCCAGGGGCTCGGTCGCCCGCGAACCGGTCATCGCGGCGGCCCAGCGGTGTCCGCGCCCGACATGGGTGAGCAGTTTCGCGACCGTCCATCCCGGACAGGTGGGAATCTCGATCTCTGGTTCCACACCCCGGGCAAGGTCCCTGAGCAGGGCGTTCTGCTCGGTCAGGGCGGAGCGGTAGGCAGCGGTGCCCGACTGGGTCATGACCACGAACCTAGCCCGTCGGCCGCGGCGACGCATAGGTCGGCACGCTCCGGGGTACGAGACGACCATGGGGCGGGAACATCACGACTGGACGAGGAACGGGCCGGGCCGGGCACTGCTGTGGTGGCCGTTGACCTCCTTCCTGCTCATGGCGGTCTTCCCGGACGCCGGGGTGGTCCCGATCCTCCTCGCCGGTGCCGTCCTCGCCGCGCTCGGCTTCGCGACCCGCGCGCTCGTCCTCGTCGTGCGCCGGCACCTCCCGGACCCCGCGACGGCCCGGCCGGTCGTCGCGACGCGGGAGATCGGGGCGCGGGAGATCGGGGCGCGGGAGATCGAAGCGGCCTCCGAGACACCTCCGGCCGACGGGGACGAACACCCCAGGGCCGCCTGAACCACCCGCACCGCCGCCGGGTGCTCCGCACATCACACCCAACTCCTCCACCGGATCGGTTGTACGTCCGATACTAGGATGTCAAACTAAATTGGCACGCGTCATCACCGTCGGCGCGCCCGTAGGAGGAGCACCATGGCCGAGACGACCGAGCTCTACGTCCCGAAGAACCCGATCCGCTTCGTCACCGCGGCGAGCCTCTTCGACGGTCACGACGCCGCCATCAACATCATGCGGCGCATCCTGCAGCGTCAGGGGGCCGAGGTCATCCACCTCGGGCACAACCGCTCCGTGGACGAGGTCGTCACCGCGGCCATCCAGGAGGACGTCCAGGGCGTCGCCATCAGCTCCTACCAGGGCGGGCACGTCGAGTACTTCTCCTACCTCGTGGAGCTGCTGCGCGAGCGCGGCGCCGGACACATCAAGGTCTACGGCGGCGGTGGCGGGGTCATCGTGCACGAGGAGATCGAGCTGCTGCACTCCCGCGGCGTCTCGCGCATCTTCTCCCCGGACGACGGCCAGAGGCTCGGCCTGCCCGGGATGATCAACCTGATGATCCGGGAGTGCGACACCGACCTCACGGCCGAGCCCCCGGCGTCCTACGACGGGGTGTTCACCGGTGAGCCGGCCACGCTCGCCCGCGCGCTCACCCTGGCCGAGACCGGCACCCTGCCCCAGGAGATCCACGACCGGGTGGCCGCCACCGAGCGGCAGGTCCCCGTGCTCGGCATCACCGGCACCGGCGGTTCCGGCAAGTCCTCCCTGACCGACGAGCTGGTCCGCCGCTTCCGGCTGGACCAGGAGGACAAGCTCCGGATCGCCGTCCTCGCCGTGGACCCGACCCGGCGCAAGGGCGGCGGCGCGCTGCTCGGGGACCGGATCCGGATGAACTCCCTGACCGGGGACCAGATCTTCTTCCGCTCACTCGCCACCCGCGGCAACGACGGCGGCAGCCTCCCGGAGCGCCTCGGCGAGACCATCTCGGTGCTCAAGGCCGCCGGGTTCGACCTGGTGATCGTCGAGACGCCCGGCATCGGCCAGGGCGACGCCGGCATCGTCCCGTTCGTCGACCGCTCGCTGTACGTGATGACGCCGGAGTTCGGCGCCGCGTCACAGCTCGAGAAGATCGACATGCTGGACTTCGCGGACGTCGTCGCGATCAACAAGTTCGAGCGCCGCGGCGCGGACGACGCCCGCCGCGACGTCGGCCGCCAGCTCGTCCGCAACCGGGACGCGTTCGGCGAGAGCTGGGAGGACATGCCGGTCTACGGCACCTCCGCGGCCACGTTCAACGACGACGGCGTCACCGCGCTCTACCAGTTCCTCGGCTCGCTGCTGTCGGAGAACGGGCTCACCCTGCACGAGGGCCGCCTCGCCAAGGTCGACCGCAAGACCTCCACCGAGTACGCGGCGGTCATCCCGCCGGACCGGGTGCGCTACCTCGCGGAGATCTCCGAGACCGTCCGGAGCTACCACGACACCACCGAGTCCCAGGCGACGGCGGCCCGGGTCCGCCAGCACCTGCGCACCGCCCGCGAGCTCGTCGGGGAGTCGGTGGACGAGGCGCTCACGAAGGCCGAGAAGGCCCTGCCCGACGAGGCCGCCGAGCTGCTGGACACCTGGCCGCAGGTCGTCGAGGACTACTCGGGCGACGAGCTCGTCGTGACGATCCGGGACAAGGAGCTGCGTACCCAGCTCACCAAGGAGACGCTGGCCGGCAGCAAGGTCCGCCGGGTCTCGCTGCCCAAGTACACCGAGGACGCGGAGCTGCTGCGGTTCCTGCGCAAGGAGAACCTGCCCGGCAGGTACCCGTTCACCGCGGGCGTCTTCCCGTTCAAGCGCGAGGGCGAGGACCCGGCGCGCATGTTCGCCGGCGAGGGCGACCCGTTCCGCACGAACCGCCGGTTCAAGTACCTGTCCGCGGACTCCGACGCCAAGCGCCTGTCGACGGCGTTCGACTCGGTGACGCTCTACGGGCGGGACCCGGACACCCGTCCGGACATCTACGGCAAGGTCGGCACCTCCGGCGTCTCGATCGCGACGCTCGACGACATGAAGGCCCTCTACGACGGCTTCGACCTCTGCTCGCCCACCACGTCGGTCTCCATGACGATCAACGGGCCGGCGCCGACGATCCTCGCGTTCTTCCTCAACACCGCGGTGGACCAGCAGGTGGCGAAGTTCGTCGAGGAGGAGGGCCGCGAGCCGGACGACGCCGAGCGCGAGGAGCTCACCGCGTTCGCCTTCGCCAACGTCCGCGGCACCGTCCAGGCGGACATCCTCAAGGAGGACCAGGGGCAGAACACCTGCATCTTCTCCACCGAGTTCAGCCTGCGGATGATGGCGGACATCCAGGAGTGGTTCATCCAGCACAAGGTGCGGAACTTCTACTCCGTCTCGATCTCCGGCTACCACATCGCCGAGGCCGGGGCGAACCCCATCAGCCAGCTGGCGTTCACGCTGTCGAACGGCTTCACCTTCGTCGAGAGCTACCTCGCGCGCGGCATGGACATCGACGACTTCGCGCCCAACCTGTCGTTCTTCTTCTCCAACGGCATGGATGCCGAGTACTCCGTGATCGGGCGGGTCGCGCGGCGGATCTGGGCCGTGGCCATGCGGGAGCGCTACGGCGCCAACGAGCGCAGCCAGAAGCTGAAGTACCACGTGCAGACCTCCGGCCGGTCCCTGCACGCGCAGGAGATGAACTTCAACGACATCCGCACCACCCTGCAGGCGTTGTGCGCGCTCTACGACAACGCGAACTCGTTGCACACCAACGCCTACGACGAGGCGATCACCACCCCGACCGAGGCGTCGGTGCGCCGCGCGATGGCGATCCAGCTGATCATCAACCGCGAGTGGGGCCTCTCGATGAACGAGAACCCGCTGCAGGGCTCGTTCGTGATCGACGAGCTGACGGACCTCGTCGAGGAGGCCGTGCTCTCCGAGTTCGACTCGATCGCCGAGCGCGGCGGCGTGCTGGGTGCGATGGAGACCGGCTACCAGCGCGGCAAGATCCAGGACGAGTCGATGCTCTACGAGCACCGCAAGCACGACGGGACGCTGCCGATCGTCGGCGTCAACACGTTCGTCCGCCCGGACGTCGACTCCGACGAGCCGCTGGAGATCGAGCTCGCCCGCGGCACCGAGTCCGAGAAGAGGAGCCAGCTGGACCGGCTCGCGGACTTCCAGGGCCGGCACAAGGCCGAGGCCGAGCAGGCCGTCCGGCGTCTGCAGGACGTCGCGACGGGCGAGGGCAACGTCTTCGACGAGCTGATGAAGGCCGCGAGGGTCTGCTCGCTGGGCCAGCTCACGGACGCGTTCTTCGAGGTGGGCGGCCAGTACCGGCGCAACATGTAGCCGCCGACGCCCGGGTTCGCGGGTCCGCGCACACGTTCCGGCGTGCGCGCCGGCCCGCGAACCTGTGCCCCGGCCGCGGGTGGGGCAGGATCATCGGCATGGCACGGGCGAAGGTTGTCGTGGTCGGTGGCGGGTTCGCCGGGGTCTACGCCGCGCGGCGGCTCGCGAGGGCGGACGCGGACGTGACCCTCCTGGACCGCACCACCACGACCGTGTTCCAGCCGCTGCTCTACCAGTGCGCCACCGGGTTGCTCTCCGAAGGGCAGATCACGAGCCCGCTGCGGACGCTGATGCGCCGCCACCGCGACGTCCGGGTCGTCCTCGGTGAGGCGCACGACCTCGACGCCACGCGGCGGGTCCTCACGGCGCGGCGGCCGGACGGGAGCACCTTCGAGCTCCCGTACGACCACCTGATCGTCGCGGCGGGGATGCGCCAGTCCTACCTCGGGCACCCGGAGTTCGCCGTGCACGCGCCGGGGATGAAGTCCATCGACGACGCCCTGGCCATCCGCCGGCGCGTGATGAGCGCCTTCGAGATGGCCGAGACGATGCCGGACCCGGAGGACCGCCGGGAGTGGCTGACGTTCGCGATCGCCGGGGCGGGCCCGACGGGCGTCGAGCTGGCGGGGCAGATCCGCGAGTTCGCGCTGTACGCGATCGAGAACGAGTACCGCGCGATCGATCCCGCGGAGACCCGGGTCCTGCTGTTCGACGGCGGGGACCGCGTGCTCAAGTCCTTCGGGCAGCACCTGAGCCGGAGCGCGCAGCGGGCGCTGGACCGCCTCGGCGTCGAGACCGTGTTCGGCGTGCACGTCACGGACGTCGACGCCGAGGGCGTGACCACCACCGCGAAGGCGGACAGGAAGCAGGAACGCTACGACGCCCGGACCGTGCTGTGGACCGCGGGCGTCGAGGCGGTGCCGTTCCTGCAGGTCGTCGCCCGCGAGACGGGCGCCACGCAGGACCGGCAGGGGCGCATCCCCGTCCGGCCGGACCTGACCGTCGCCGGACATCCGGAGATCCGCGTGGTCGGGGACGTGATGATCCTCGACGACCTGCCCGGCGTCGCGGAGGTCGCGATGCAGTCCGGCCGGCACGCGGGCGAGGACGTCCGGCGGCTGATCGCGGGCGAGACCCGCTACGGCACGCCCTTCCGCTACCGGGACCTCGGCAGCGCCGCCTACATCTGCCGGCGCAACGCCCTGATCGAGGCCGGGCCGCTGCGGCTGGACGGGTTCGTCGGCTGGATCCTGTGGGGCGTCATCCACATCGCGTTCCTGGCCGGCGTCCGCAACCGGGTGGGTACCGTCGCGAGCTGGCTGCTCACCCTCGGGCTCAACCGGCGCTCCGAGCGCGCCTATCCGCTGTCCAACCCGGCGACCGCGGTGCTGCCCTACCGGGACGACGCGGCCTGAGCCGGCGTCGGGATCCGGCGGAGCACCAGCGCCAGGGCGAGCGCGCCGAGCAGCAGCGCACTGACGTAGCCGACGAGCCCGGACCAGCCCGCGTGGTCGTAGGCGACGCCGCCGAGCGAACCGCCGATGCTGCTCCCCGCGTAGTACCCGAACAGGTACAGCGACGACGCGAGGCCCGGCGACCCGCCGGGCAGCATCGACGACCGCCGCCCCACGAAGCTGCTGGCCACCGAATGCCCGGCGAAGAACCCGACGGTCACCAGCACGAGCCCGGCGAGCACGGTGGGCAGCCAGTCCGGCAGCATCAGCCACGCCCCCGCCAGCGCGACGGCCTCGCCGATCCAGAGCACCGTCCGGCGGCCGTAGCGGTCCCCGAGGCGGCCAGCCGTCGTCGAGGCCCAGGTGCCGGCCAGATAGCCGAGGAAGATCAGCCCGACGAGCGCCGGGGCCAGCGCGAACGGCTCGCGCAGCAGCCGGAAGCCCAGGTAGTTGTAGACGGTCACGAACGCCGCCATCAGCAGGAACCCGATGCCGAACAGGCAGAGCAGGCCCGGGTCCCGCAGGTGGCGCAGGATCGGCCCGCCGAGCTCGCGCAGCCGGACCTTCGGCGGGTCCGCGGCCAGCGGCGGCGGCAGGAGCAGCCGGAAGGCGACGGTGCAGGCCAGTGAGACCAGGCCGATCACGAACATCGCGACCCGCCAGCCCCCGAGGTCCGCCACCAGCCCCGCGATCAGCCGGCCGGACATGCCGCCCAGGGTGTTGCCCGCGATCAGCATCCCGACGGCGCCGCCGAGCCAGCGCGGGTCCACCTCGCGGGTCACGTGGGACATCGCCAGCGCCGGGAGCGCCGCGAGCGCGACGCCCTGCAGCCCGCGGACCGCGACGAGGGAGGCGAAGGTGGGCGCGAACGGCGCCAGCAGCCCCAGCACCGCCGACGCGGCGAGCGCGACCGTCATCACCCGCGCCCGGCCCCAGGACTCCGCGACGGCGGAGAGCGGCACGATCGCCAGCGCCAGCATCCCGGTGGTCGCGGACAGCGCCAGGCTCGACGTCGACGATGAGACGCCGAACTCGTCCGCCAGCGTCGGCAGGAGCCCCTGCGCGGCGTAGACCAGCACGAACGTCGCCAGTCCCGCGCTCCACAGCGCGAGGCCGAGGCGGCGGTAGCCGGGGCTGCCCAGCTCGTGGCCGGTCGAGGCGACAGCGGGAGCGGGCTCGGCCAGGGAGGGCGGGGTCGTTGTCATCGCCAACGACCGTACGAGCCGCGCTCTCGTGCGTCCAATGCATCGGATCGTCGGCGATGATGCGGTAATGGATGAGTCTCTGGTGCTCGCCGCCCTCGCCCCGCGGTTGCGCTGGTTCGCGGCCGTCGGGCGGGCCGAGCACATGACGCGGGCGGCGGACGAGCTCGGGGTACCCCAGTCCACGCTCAGCCGCGGCATCGCCCGGCTGGAGCGGGAGATCGGCGTGCCGCTGTTCGTCCGCTCCGGGCGGGCGCTGCGCCTCACCCGCGAGGGCCGGACGTTGCTGCGCGCCGCCGAGCGCTCGCTCGCCGAGCTGGCCACCGGCGCCCGGGACCTCGCCGGGGACACGGACCGGCTGCGCGGCAGGGTGAGCCTCGCGTTCCTCCCGACGCTCGGCACCGACGTCGTCCCCCACCTGCTCAGCGAGTTCCGCACCCGGCACCCGGGCATCCGGTTCGACCTCATCCAGGACGGGCACAGCGTGCTGCTCGCCCGGGTGCGCTCCGGCGAGGCCGACCTGGCGCTGACCTCACCCCTGCCCGACGAGGCCGCGCTCGCCTGCGACGCACTCGGTGAGGAGGAGCTGCGGCTCGCGGTCCCCGCGGGGCACCCGCTGGCGGGGCGGCGCGACGGTGTGGCCCTCGCGGACGCCGCGGGCGAGGCGTTCATCGGGTTCCTGCCGGGATACGGGCTGCGCGGGACGGTCGACGCATGGTGCCGGGAGGCCGGGTTCACCCCGCGGCTCGCGTTCGAGGGCGGGGACACCGCCACGCTGAAGGGGTTCGTCGGCGCGGGGCTCGGCGTCGCGCTGCTCCCCGTGTCGCACCGCGAACCACCGCCGGGCGTCGTCGAGCTCCCGGTGCGCAGCCCCCGGACCAGCCGGGTCATCGGGCTCGTCCGGGCCCGGAACCGGGCGGCGAGCGCGCCCGCGCGGGCGTTGCGGGACTTCGTCCGCAGCCGTCGGGGACGGCTGTTCGCGGATAGGGTGGAGGCATGATCACCGACGACGAGGGCCGCACCGTGCCGGTGCCCGGCGAGGTCCGGCGGATCGTCTCGCTCGTCCCGTCGCTCACCGAGGCGGTCGCGCAGACGCAGGCCGGGCTCCTCGTCGGCGCCACGGACTGGTGCACCCATCCCGCGGACCTGGACGTCCCCCGGATCCGGGGCACCAAGAACCCGGACGTCGCGGCGATCCTCGCCCTGGAACCGGACCTGGTCCTGGCCAACCAGGAGGAGAACCGCCTCCCCGACCTGGACGCGCTGCGCGAGGCCGGCCTCGCCGTCTACGTCACGGACATCCGGACGGTCGAGGGCGCGATGAGCTCCCTGGGCCGCATGCTCGCCGCGTGCCGGCTCGACGAGCCCGGCTGGCTCCGCGAGGCCCGGGACGCGTGGGCGGCGGTCACCCCCGCCGGGCCCCGGCGCCGCGCCGTCGTCCCGATCTGGCGCAAGCCGTGGATGGCCGTGGGATCGGACACCTTCACCGGCGCGGTCCTGGAGCGCCTCGGCGTCGACAACGTGCTGGCCGACGACGCGGAGCGCTACCCGAAGATCGACCCGGCGGACCTGCCCGCACACGACCTCGTGGTCCTCCCGGACGAGCCCTACCTGTTCACGGCCTCGGACGGGCCGGAGGCGTTCCCGGACGTCCCCGCCGTCCTCGTCAGCGGCCGCCTGCTCACCTGGTACGGCCCGAGCCTCGTCGAGGCCGCCCGGGTCCTGCCGGCAGCGCTGACGCGATGAGCGGCGGCGGCCGCGCCCCGGTGCGACCTCCGCCTCCTTGCCCCACGCGCGCCCTGTTCGCCGGGTAGACACGGCGGAATGACGAACGCACGCCGGGAGAGGCGGGTCGCCATCGCCTGCCAGGGCGGCGGCAGCCACACCGCCTTCACCGCGGGCGTCCTGGACCGGCTCCTCGGCGCGGACGAGCTCGCCCGGTACTCCGTCGTCGGGCTCTCCGGCACGTCCGGGGGCGCGATCTGCGCACTGCTCGCCTGGTCCGCGCTGCGGAACGGGGACCGCCGCGGCGCAGGGCCCCTGCTCGAGGCGTTCTGGGACGACAACGCCGCCCGCACCCCCGTGGACCGGCTGCTCAACGCGGGCCTGGTCTCGGCGGGGGTGCTGCAGAACCTGGACCTGCTGCCCGGGATCAGCCCCTATGCGATCCCCGAGGCGCTGGGCGGCGCGGACCAGTTCCGCGCCCTGCTCGCGCGGCACGTGGACTTCGACTCGATCGAGATGGATCGGGAGCGCGTGCACCCGCTGCTGGTCCTCGGCGCGGTGGACGTGCTGTCCGGGAACTTCCGCGCCTTCACCAGCCACCGGGACCGGATCACCGTCGACAGCGTGCTGGCCTCGGCCGCGATCCCGAACCTGTTCCGTGCGGTGCGCACCCGGGGCGGCACCTACTGGGACGGCCTGTTCTCGCAGAACCCCCCGGTGCGGGACCTGCTGGTCGCCGAGCCGGACGAGCTCTGGGTCATCCAGATCAACCCGCAGACCGCCGAGCGCGAACCGCGGACGCTGCTGGAGATCGCGGACCGGCGCAACGAGCTCGCCGGCAACCTCTCGCTCTACCAGGAGCTGGGCTTCATCGAGACGGTCGACCAGCTGCTGGAGGACGGCCGCCTCGAACCGGGCGGGGCGTACAGGCACGTGGTCGTGCGGGTGATCGAGCTACCGCGCCGGGTGCTCTCGCGTCACCTCGGGCCGGCGTCGAAGCTCAACCGGGACAAGAGGTTCCTGCGCCGGCTGATCGACGAGGGCCGGGAGCAGGCGGACCGGTTCCTCGGCGCGCTCGCCTTCGAGCGGGCCTGGGCCGCCGGGGACCCGGACGCGGTGCTCGCCATGGCCGCCCCCGGTGCGTCGCTGACCTCGGAGTCGCCGTTCCCGCCCTGGGACAGCAGCGAGCGGGACCCCGGGAAGATCCACGGCTTCGTCACCGAACTGCTGGAGCGGGGCATCCGGATCGACTCCTCGCGCAAGCAGATCGCCGGGGACCACGTCACCTGGACGATGCGGCTGCGCGACGAGGAGGCCCAGTCCTTCGAGGTGGTCGCCGAGGCGGAGTTCAGCGGCCGGCTCATCTCCGGGATCCGGCTCGGCCGACGCCGAGGTCCGGGGCGGTAGCGCTCGCGTGCGGCGTCCTTGTTCGCGGCCGGCCGCGAGCGCCGGCATGGGGACGCCGGCGGCGGGCCGGCGTGGGAAGGTGCGCGAGTGCTTGTCGTCCTGGACCTGATGGGGGTCGCCGTCTTCGCCGTGTCCGGGGCGCTCGCCGCGGTCCACGCCCGGCTGGACGTGTTCGGCGTCCTCGTGCTGGCCTGCGTGACGTCGCTGGGCGGCGGGGTCATCCGGGACGTCCTGCTCGGCATCAGCCCGCCCACGACGCTGCGCCAGTGGCCCTACCTGGTGACGCCGGTCGTCATCGGGCTGGTGGTGTTCCGGTTCCACCCGGCCGTCACCCGCCTGCGCCGCGGCACCCAGCTGGCGGACGCGCTGGGCCTCGCGCTGTTCGTCACCACCGCGACGGCGACGGGCCTGGCGACCGGAGCCCCGGGCGTCACGTCCGCGATCGTCGGGGTGATCACCGGCATCGGCGGCGGCGTGCTGCGGGACGTGCTGCTCAACGAGATCCCGCAGGTCCTGCGCCGGGAGATCTACGCGATCGCGGCGCTGATCGGGGCGACCCTCGTCGTGGTCGGGTTGCGGCTCGGGCTGCCGTACCCGGCGGTCACGATCGGGGCCGCCGTCATCGTCGCGGGGCTGCGGATCCTCGCGCTGTGGCGGGGCTGGAACGCGCCCGTCCCCCGCTCCTGACCCCACCCCTCCCTGCGTCATGGAGCCACAACGCGCTTCCCGCGCCACCCAGAGCGCGTCATGGCTCCACAACGCGCTTCCCGCGCCGCCCAGAGCGCGTTGTGGCTCCACAACGCGCCTGTGGGGCGCTCGACGTGTGGCGGCCTACGCGTCCGCCTTCAGCAGGTCCGAGCACTTCTCCCCGACCATCATCGTGGTGATGTTCGGGTTGATCGCCGGCAGGAAGGGGAGCACCGACGCGTCCGCCACCCGCAGCCCCTCCACGCCACGGACCCGCAGCGCCGGGTCCAGCGGGGCCGTCGGATCCGTCGCCGGGCCCATCTTCACCGTGCACGCCGGGTGGTAGACGGTGTTGTGCGTCCGGACGATGTAGTCCGCCAGCTCGTCGTCGGTGACCGCGTCCGGACCGGGCGCCAGCTCGCGGGCCACCCAGTCCTTCAGCGCGGGCTGGTCGGCGATGCGGCGGGCGAGCCGGACCCCCTCGGTCATCACGGCCATGTCGTGGCCCTCGGGATCCGTGAAGTACCGCGGATCGACGCGGGCGCGGTCCCGGAAGTCCCGGCTGCGCAGCCGCACCGTGCCGCGGGACCGGCCGCGGGTGACGTTCGGGGTGAGGCAGAACCCGTTGTCCGTGGTCGGGTAGCCCCAGCGCACGGTGTTCATGTCGAACGGCACGGAGCCGTAGTGCATCATCAGGTCCGGCCGGTCCAGGCCGGGCTGCGTGCGGTGGAACAGCCCGATCTCCCACCACTGGGTGGAGCGGGTGACCATCGGCTGCGCGGCGTCCCACATCACCAGGCCCTCGACGTGGTCGTCCAGGTTGGCACCGACGCCGGGTGCGTCCACCAGGACGTCGATGCCGAAGTCCTTCAGGTGCTCGGCCGGGCCGATCCCGGAGAGCATCAGCAGCTTCGGGGTGTCGATCGCGCCCGCCGAGAGGATCACCTCACGCCCGGCGGTGACGGTCTGCCGGCCGGGCCCGATGCCCTGCTGGTAATCGACGCCGGTCGCCCGCGTGCCCTCGAAGGTGACCCGGGACGCCCAGCACTCGGTGCGGATCTCCAGGTTCGGCCGGGAGTCCATGACCGGGTGCAGGTAGGCGTGCGACGACGACGCCCGCGTCCCGTCCGGAAAGCGGTTGACCTGGAAGAACCCGGCACCCTCGGTGATCGTGACGCCCTCGTTGAACCGCACGGTCGGGAGCCCCGCGGCGGCCGCGGCCTCCAGCATCGCGACCCCGCAGGGATCGTCCGGCGGGATCTGCATGAGGTTGACGGGCCCGGTGCGGCCGTGGCCCGGCCAGGGACCGTCGTTGGTCTCGAGGCGCTGGATCAGCGGCCAGCACTCGTCCGCGGACCAGCCCGTGCAGCCCGTGGACGCCCACTCGTCGAGGTCCTCGCGCGGGGTCCAGAACGCGATACAGGAGTTGTGCGACGAGCACCCGCCGAGCACCCTCGCCCGCGCATGGCGCAGGAACGAGTTGCCGTGCTCCTGCGGCTCGACCGGGTAGTCCCAGTCGTAGCCGGAGTCCAGCAGCGCCATCCAGTCCTCGAGCTGCAGGATCGCCGGGTCACCGACGTCCGACGGGCCCGCCTCGAGCAGGCACACCCTCGTCGAGGGGTCCTCGGAGAGCCGGGCGGCGAGCGCGCAGCCCGCGGATCCGCCGCCGACGATCACGTAGTCGAAGTCCGCCGGGCTCACAGCGCACCCTCCTCCATCTGCTTCGCGAGGTGTTCGGGCAGGGTGCCGAGCTTGTGCCGGCCGCGCAGGTGGAACCAGGCCAGGCCCGCAGCCATGACGGCGCCGATGAAGATGAAGGCGATCCAGCTCATCACGCCCTCGCCGTAGACGTCCGCCCGCGGCCAGGCCAGGTTGATCGCCATCGCCGCGCCCCACGCGACGGCGAGCAGGTTGATCGGCAGGCCGAGCTTGCCGAGGGAGAAGTAGCCGCCCTTGCGCGCGTCGGGTCCGGGCCACTCACCCTTGAACCGCTTGACCAGCATGGGCACCGTGACCAGCAGGTACGCGATGTAGATCATGATGATCGCGACGCTGGT
>JAOZVV010000088.1 GCA_025869365.1 Pseudonocardia sp. | reverse complement strand
GGCTCGTGCGCGCAGTCGACGAGGACAAGCTGGAGGCGTTCGTCGGACAGGTGATCACCGAGCTCGGCGCCATCGCCGCGGCCCCGCTGGTGGTCCTCGGGGACAGGCTCGGCCTGTACCGGGCGATGGCGGACGGTGAGCCGGTCACCGCGGCCGAGCTGGCCCGCCGGACCGGCACGACCGAGCGGTACGTCCGGGAGTGGCTGTCGAGCCAGGCCGCGGGCGGCTATGTCGCCTACGACGGGCCAGGGGGATCGGGCGCAGAGGGATCGGGTGCAGAGGGATCGGGCGCAGGGGGATCGGGAGACGGGGCGGACCGCTTCCACCTCGAACCCGAGCAGGCGGTCGCGCTCACCGACGAGTCCAGCCCTGCCTGCGTGCTCGGCGGCTTCGAGATCGCCTCCGCGCTGAGCGTCGACCTGCCGAAGCTGCTGGACGCGTTCCGCTCGGGCGGGGGCATCGGCTGGCACGAGCACGACCCGGCGCTGTTCAGCGGGACGGCCCGCTTCTTCCGGCCCGGGTACGAGGCGAACCTCGTGCCCTCCTGGCTGCCCGCCCTCGACGACGTCGTCGGGCGGCTCACCTCGGGCGGGACGGTGATGGACGTCGGCTGCGGCTTCGGGCACTCGACACTCGTGATGGCGCAGGCCTTCCCGGCCAGCCGGTTCGTGGGCTCCGACTACCACGAGCCGTCGATCGAGTCCGCCCGCAAGCTCGCCGCGAGCGCCGGGATGGGCGAGCGGGTCACCTTCGAGGTGGCGGGGGCCCAGGACTTCTCCGGCCGGGACTTCGACCTCCTCACCTACTTCGACTGCCTGCACGACATGGGTGACCCGGTCGGCGCGCTGCGCCACGCCCGGCAGGCGGTGTCCGACGACGGCACGGTGATGCTCGTCGAACCGCTGGCGGGCGACGGCGTCGCGGACAACCTGAACCCCGTCGGGCGGCTCTACTACGCCGCGTCCACCTCGATCTGCACGCCCTCGTCCCTGGCCCAGGACGTCGGCGCGGCGCTGGGGGCGCAGGCGGGGGAGGCCCGGCTGCGCGCCGCCGCGGAGGAGGCCGGCTTCACCCGGTTCCGCCGGGCGACGGAGACGCCGGTGAACATGGTGCTGGAGCTGCGCCCCTGACCGGTCACGGGTGCTCCAGCCGCGCCTCGAGGCGGTCCAGCGCGGTCCGGATCGTGTCCGCATAGCCCGGCGCGGACTCCTCGCTGCCCTCCAGGGTGTGCAGGCGCTCCCGGGCCAGGCTGACGTGCCGCCGGGCGCGCTCGGCGTCCCCGAGCCTGCGGTGATCCTCCGCCAGGTTCAGGTGCAGGGACGGATAGAACGCCCTGACCTGCAACGACGCGTGGTACTCGGCGGCCCGGTCCGCGGGGGTCTCGTCCGCGGCCGCCAGCGCGCGCTCGTCCCAGAGGAGCTCGACGTGCGGATCGTCCTGCACGTCCGCCGCGTAGTGGGCCAGGACGCACCGGTGGAACGGGTCCCCGTCCGGGCCGATCTCCGCCCACAGCGCGTCGAAGGCGGTGGCCGCCTCGGTGCGGGAGCCGCCCTGGGAGAGGGCGACCGCCGCGGTGATCCGCCCCATCACGGGGTCCTGGTCCGTCATGGACGCGACGCTAGCGAGGACCCCCGACAGAAACGCCGCCCCGGCGACGGGCCGCCGGACACGGCAGGATGGCCGCATGATCGACCCGGAGCCGCGGCGCCCCGCCCCCGACGCCCGCCTGCTCCCCGACGCCCGCCTGCTCCCCGACGTCCGCCTGCTCCCCGACGCCGAGCGACGGCGCCGCGCCGCGGCGGCGCTGCGCCGGCTGCTCCCGGGGCTGAGGGCCGAGGCCGAGGCGGCCCTCGGCAGGGCGGACGCGGTGGCGTTCCTGGCCCGGGCCGAGCTCTGGTTCGCCGACGTGCACGTCCCGCTCGACGCCCTCTACGGCGCTCCCGACGAGCTCGTCGGGCGGCTCCTGCGGGTCGCCCTGGCCGCGGCCGCGCACCGCCCGGCGGAGCTGCGGGAGACCGACCGCCGCCGGGAAGTGGATCCCCGCTGGTACCAGGACCCGCGGATGGTCGGCTACGTCGCGTACACGGACCGGTTCGCGGGGACGCTGCCCGGCCTCACCCGGCGCCTCGACCACCTCGCCGAGCTCGGCGTCACCTACCTGCACCTCATGCCGCTGCTGCGCCCCCGTGACGGTGAGAACGACGGCGGCTACGCGGTGGCGGACTACGACTCCGTCGATCCGCGGCTCGGCTCGATGGACGACCTGGAGGCCCTCGCGCGCGAGCTCCGGGGCCGCGGCATGAGCCTGTGCGTGGACCTCGTGCTCAACCACACCGCCCGCGAACACCCGTGGGCCCGGGGCTGGCTCGCCGGGGACCCGCGCTACGCCGGCTTCTTCATCGCGTTCCCGGACCGGACCATGCCGGACGCGTACGAGGCGACGATCCCGGACGTCTTCCCGGACCGGGCCCCCGGCTCGTTCACCTGGGTCCCCGAGGCGCCCCGGGCCGGCGGCACGGGCGGCTGGGTCTGGACCACGTTCTGGACCTACCAGTGGGATCTGGACTACACGAACCCCGAGGTCTTCGCCGCGATGCTGGAGACGATCCTGCGCCTCGCGGGGAGGGGCGTCGAGATCTTCCGGATGGATGCCGTGCCGTTCATGGGCAAGCGGCTGGGCACGAACTGCCAGAACCAGCCCGAGGTGCACGACCTGCTGCAGGCCCTGCACGCGCTGGTGAAGCTGGCCGCGCCCGCGACGGTGTTCAAGGCCGAGGCGATCGTCGCGCCCGAGGACCTCGTGCCCTACCTCGGCGGGCATCCCCGCTACCGGCCGGAGTGCGAGCTGGCCTACCACAACCAGCTCATGGTGCTGCTGTGGTCCAGCCTCGCGACGAAGGACGCCCGGTTGGCGGTGCAGTCGTTGCGGCGCATGGCTCCCGTGCCGGCCGAGGCGTCGTGGGCGACCTACGTCCGCTGCCACGACGACATCGGCTGGGCGGTCAGCGACACCGACGCCGCGGCGGTCGGCTGGGACGGGCCCTCGCACCGCCGGTTCCTCAACGACTTCTACTCCGGCCGCTTCCCGGGCTCCTTCGCCCGCGGAGCGCTCTTCCAGGAGAACCCCGCGACCGGGGACGCCCGCATCTCCGGCAGCGCCGCCTCCCTCTGCGGGATCGACGACGCCCTGGCCCGGGGGGACGCCGACGCGCTCGAGGCCGGCATCCGGCGCCTGGTGCTGATGCACGCCGTCACCTACGCGTTCGGCGGTGTCCCGCTGCTCTACATGGGCGACGAGCTGGCCCTGCGTAACGACCGGTCCTATCTCGACGACCCGGCCCTCGCCGACGACAACCGCTGGCTGCACCGCCCGTGGATGGACGAGGCGGCGTTCGCCCGGCGAGACGATCCGTCGACCGTCGAGGGGAGGGTCTTCGCGCAGCTCACGAGGCTCGCCGCGGCGCGCGCCGAGCTCCTGGCGCTGCACGCCGGAGCCCCCGTGGAGGTCCTGGCGCTCGACGACCCGCACGTCCTGGCCTGGCGTCGGAGGCACCCGCGCAGCGGCTGGTTCGTCGGGCTGGTGAACGTCGCCGAGCACGGCGCCTCCGTGCCCGCGGCCGTCGTCGAGGGCATGGACACGGTCCTGTCCTCCGACGGCCCGGTCGAGATCCGGGACGGCCGCGCCCACCTCCCCGCCCTCGCCTTCGCCTGGCTCGCCGAACCCTGAGCCCCGGCCCCGCTCGCGCTCCTCAGCCCCGGTCCGCGCGCGTGGCGGCGGCCTCGCCGCGCAGGGCGGGCAGGCGGTCAGGGCCGGGAGCGGTCACAGGTGGGGAACGGTCACAGGCGGGGAACGACGGCCGAGCCGTACGCCTCGATCGTCTCCTCCCGCCCGTCGTGCATGGCGTAGATCGCGAACTGGTCGACGCCGAGGTCCGCCAGCTGGGCGAGCCGGTCCCGCTGCGCCGCGGCCGGCCCGAGGAGGCAGAAGCGGTCCACGACCTCGTCCGGGACGAAGTTCGTCGACCGGTTCCCGGCCCGGCCGTGGTGGCTGTAGTCGTAGCCCTGCCGGCCCTTGATGTAGCCGGTGAGCTCCGCGGGGACGGCGGCGGAGGACTCGCCGTAGCGGGTCACCAGGTCCGCGACGTGGTTGCCCACCATCCCGCCGAACCAGCGGCACTGCTCGCGGGCGTGCACCAGGTCGTCCGTGACGTAGGCCGGGGCGGCGACGCACATCGTGATCGCGTCCGGGTCCCGGCCCGCCTCGGCCGCGGCGGCCCGGACGGACTTGATCGTCCACTCCACCAGGTACGGGTCCGCGAGCTGCAGGATGAAGCCGTCCGCGCACCGCCCGGCCAGGGCGAGCGCCTTGGGCCCGTAGCCCGCCACCCAGATCGGCGTGGCCGGGGAGCCCGGCCGCACCCAGGGGATCTGCACCGACGTCCCGCCCAGGTCCGCGGACCCGCCGCCGGTGAGCGACCGGATCACCTCGATCGACGACTCCAGCGTGGCCAGCGTCGTCGGCGGCCGGCCCTGCACGCGCACCGCCGAGTCCCCGCGGCCGATCCCGCACACCGTGCGCGGGCCGTACATGTCGTCCAGCGTGGCGAACAGCGAGGCCAGCACCGTCCAGTCCCGTGTCCCCGGGTTCGTCACCATCGGCCCGACGACCAGCCGCGACGTCCGCTCCAGGATGCGGCTGTAGATCACGAACGGTTCCTGCCAGAGGATGTGCGAGTCGAACGTCCAGCCGTGGCTGAACCCCAGCTCCTCCGCCCGCACCATCAGGTCGACGACCGCCGACGCGGGCGGGTCCGTCTGCAGCACCAGGCCCACACTCATACCGCTGTCCATGCCGATCCCTTCAGCGCAGGTACTGGCAGGTGCCGCGGGGGACGAAGCGGCCGTGCCCGGCCGAGCCGAGGTACTCGCCGCGGTCGACGATCACCCGGCCCCGGGAGAGCACCGTCTCCGCCCTCCCGACGGTCTCCTTCCCCTCGTAGGGCGAGTAGTCCACGGCCATGTGATGGGTCGTCGCGGACAGCGTCCGCCGCGCGGCCGGGTCGTAGATCACGACGTCCGCGTCCGACCCGGGCGCGATGGTGCCCTTCCTGGGGTACATCCCGAACATCCGCGCCGGCGTCGCGCAGGCGAGCTCGATCCAGCGCCGACGGCCGATGTGCCCCTCGACGACGGCCTGGTGCAGCAGGTCCATCCGCGTCTCGACCCCCGGCAACCCGTTGGGGATCTTGGAGAAGTCCCCGATGCCCATCTCCTTCTGCCCCTTGAAGCAGAACGGGCAGTGGTCCGTCGAGACGACGGAGAGGTCGTCGTTGCGCAGTCCCCGCCACAGCGCGGCCTGGTGCTCGACGGGCCGCAGCGGCGTCGAGCAGACGTACTTCGCGCCCTCGAACCCCGGCCGCGCCAGGTCGTCGGTGGACAGGAACAGGTACTGGGGACAGGTCTCGGCGAAGGCGTTGACGCCCAGCTCCCGGGCGTGCGCGATCTCCGCCAGGGCTTCCGTCGCGGACAGGTGCACGACGTAGAGGGGCGCGCCGGCGACCCGCGCGAGCTGGATCGCCCGGTGGGTGGCCTCGGCCTCGAGCAGCGCGTGCCGCACGTCACCGTGGTAGCGGGGGTCCGTGTGCCCGCGGGCCAGGGCCTGCTCGACGAGCACGTCGATCGCGATCCCGTTCTCCGTGTGGATCATGATCAGGCCGCCGACGTCCCCCGCCTTCTGCATCGCCCGCAGGATCCGGCCGTCGTCGGAGTAGAAGACACCCGGATAGGCCATGAACAGCTTGAAGCTGGTGACCCCCTCACCGACCAGGGCCTCCATCTCCTTCAGCGAGGAGTCCGTGACGTCGCTGAGGATCATGTGGAAGCCGTAGTCGATCGCACAGTTGCCCTCGGCCTTGGCGTGCCAGGCGTCGAGCCCCTCGCGCAGGCACCCGCCGACGGTCTGGATCGGGAAGTCGATGATCGTCGTGGTGCCGCCCCAGGCCGCGGCGCGGGTGCCTGTCTCGAAGGTGTCCGAGGCGAAGGTGCCGCCGAAGGGCATCTCCATGTGGGTGTGCGCGTCGACGCCACCGGGGATGACGTACTTCCCGGTCGCGTCCAGCACCGTGTCCGCGGTGAAGGACCCGGACAGCGACGAGCCGGGCAGTGCCAGCCCCACGACCTGCTCGCCGTCGATCAGGACGTCCGCGAGGAGCTCGTCCGCTGCGGTGATCACCGTGCCGCCGCGGATGACCGTGCGGCTCACGAGGCCGCGTCCTGCAGCGCGGCGGTGAGCAGCGACAACCCCTCGGCCGCCTCGGCGGCCTTCAGCGACAACGGCGGCGCGATCCGCAGCACGTTGCCCTTGAGCCCGCCCTTCCCGACGAGCAGCCCGCGCTCCTTGCACCCCTGCAGGACGGCGGAGGCGAGCGCGGGGGAGGGGGCTCCGGGAGTGCCGGACCCGGGTACGACGAGCTCGACGCCGACCATCAGGCCCTTGCCCCGGATGTCCCCGACGATCGGGGAGTCCAGCGCGCGCAGGCCCTCGAACAGGATCGGGCCGACTGCTGCGGCGTTGCCCTGCAGGTCGTGTTCCCGCAGGTGGCGGAGGTTCGCGAGGGCTCCCGCCGCGGTGAGCGGGCTGCCGCCGAAGGTCGAGATCGAGTTCGCCGACAGGCCGTCCATGATCGCCGCGGGGGCGATCACACCGCCCATCGAGAGCCCGTTGCCGATGCCCTTCGCGAAGGTCACGATGTCAGGGGTCTGACCAGGTGAGTCAGCGCAGTGCGCCTGCCACCCCCAGAAGTGCTCCCCGGTGCGCCCCCACCCGGTCTGCACCTCGTCCGAGATCCACAGGATGTTCCGCTCCCGCAGGACCTCCGCGAACGCGCCGAGCAGCCCGTCCGGCCCGGAGGTGAACCCGCCGACGCCCTGGATCGGCTCCGCGATCAGCGCGGCGACGGTCCCGCCGGCCTGGTCCAGGGTGTCCTTCAGGTCCGCGACGCACGCGGCGATGAACTCCCCGTCGGACAGCCGGGCGAAGGGGGAGCGGTACTGCTGCCCCCCGTGCACGTAGTAGGTCTGGAACGGCGAGAGCGACGTCGGGGACCACGCGCTGTTGCCGGTGATCGCGATCGTCGAGAAGGACCGCCCGTGGTAGCTGTTGCGCAGCGCCAGGATCTGGTTCGAGCCGTTCCGCGAGGCCGCGAGCAGGAGCGCGAGGTCGTTGGCCTCGGTGCCGCTCGTCGTCAGGAAGACCTTGGCGTCCGGGATCTGCGAGACCTCCGCGATCTCCTCGCACAGCTCCACCATCGGCCGGTTCAGGTACAGCGTCGACGTGTGGATGATCTTGCCGGCCTGCTCCGCGACGGCCTTGGTGACGGCCGGCAGCGCGTGCTCGGTCATCGTGGTGAGGATGCCGCCGAAGAAGTCCAGGTACCGGTTCCCGTCGGCGTCCCAGACGTACCGGCCCTCGCCGCGGTCGATCTCGATCGGCTCGTCGTAGTACAGCGCGAGCCAGGACGGGAGGACGGCGCGGGTGCGCTCGTGGAGAGTCACTGCTCGACCAGCTTTCCGTACGCGTCGGGACGGCGGTCCCGGTAGAAGGCCCACTGCTGGCGGACCTCGTCGATCAGGGTCAGGTCCAGGTCCCGCACCAGCAGTTCCTCGTCCGTCCCGGACGCGACCTCGCCGACGAACTGCCCGCGCGGGTCCACGAAGTAGCTGGTGCCGTAGAAGTCGTTGTCCCCGTACTCCTCCACCCCCACCCGGTTGATCGCGGCGACGAAGTACTCGTTCGCGACCGCCGCGGCGGGCTGCTCGAGCTTCCACAGGTGGGCGGAGAGCCCGCGGCTGGTGGCGGAGGGATTGAACACGATCTCGGCGCCGGCGAGGCCGAGCGCGCGCCAGCCCTCCGGGAAGTGCCGGTCGTAGCAGATGTAGACGCCGATCTTCCCGACCGCGGTCTCGAAGACCGGCCAGCCGAGGTTGCCGGGCTTGAAGTAGTACTTCTCCCAGAAGCCCTTGACCTGCGGGATGTGGTGCTTGCGGTACTTGCCCAGCACCGAGCCGTCGGCGTCGATCACGACGGCGGTGTTGTAGTAGTTCCCGGCGCTCTCGATCTCGAAGACCGGGACGACGAGCACCATCCCCGTCTCCTCGGCCAGTGCCTGCATCCGCACGGTCGTCGGGCCGTCCGGGACGGGCTCGGCCCACCGGTAGTGCTCGGCCTCCTGCACCTGGCAGAAGTACGGCGCGTTGAAGACCTCCTGGAAGCCCATGACCTGCGCGCCCTGTTCCGCGGCGGCCCGCGCGTAGGACTCGTGCACGTCGATCATCGACCCGGTGTCCCCGGTCCACTTCGCCTGCACGATCGCGGCCCGGACGGTTCTGGTATCGGATCTGGCGCTGTCGGGCATGCGGCGCTCCCCTCGACCGTGCACGTTCATGGAAGCCCTGAACCCTGTCGCGCGGGGAGGTCCCAGCGCAAGGGCCGTCACGAAGCTGTCACCGGCGGGATGGCCGGTGCTCGACACCGGGGTCCCGGCCCGTGCGATCGACGGTCCAGTGGGAACCGGTTCGTAACCGGACCGTCACCGGCGCCTCGCAGTATTCGCCTTC
The DNA here is from genome assembly GCA_025869365.1 of Pseudonocardia sp. Taxonomy (GTDB): domain Bacteria; phylum Actinomycetota; class Actinomycetes; order Mycobacteriales; family Pseudonocardiaceae; genus Pseudonocardia. Next base: position 1,754 of record JAOZVV010000088.1, on the reverse strand, counting down.
TCGCCCGGTGACCCCGGGCCGTCGAGCGTGCGGGGGCAGCGGATGGGGAGCAGGACACGCACGGCCGTGACGACCGTCGCGGCCTTCGTCCTGCTCGTCGTGCTGTGGGAGCTCGCGAAGCTGGTGCTGCCGGCCGCGGGCGCCACCGTCGGCGGGGTCCGGGTGCTGCCCCGCACGGACGACGCGGCGATGCCGCACGTCTGGACCGTCCTGGCGAAGCTGGGCGCGCCGGAGGTGGCGGGTGCGGCGGATCCCCGGTCCGTCGGGGCCGCCGTCGCGGCCGGGGCGCTGTTCACCCTGGGGCTGGCGCTGGGCGGGCTGGTGCTCGGCGGGGTCGCCGGGGTGCTGCTCGCCCTGCTGATGCAGCGCTTCGCCCTGGCCGAACGCGCGATGCTGCCGTACGTGATCGCCTCCCAGACGGTCCCGCTCATCGCGATCGCGCCGCTCGTCGCGGGCTGGGGCGGGAAGATCACGATCGCGGGCTGGTCCTGGCAGCCGTGGGCGAGCGTCATGGTCATCGCGTCCTACCTGGCGTTCTTCCCGATCGCCGTCGGGATGCTGCGGGGCCTGAACTCCCCGCCGAAGGCGGACGTCGAGCTGTTCCACGCCATGGCCTCGGGCTGGTGGACGACGGTGCTGCGGCTGCGGCTGCCCGCGTCCGTCCCGCACCTGCTCCCCGCCGTCCGGCTGGCGGCCGCCGCGGCCGTCGTCGGCGCGATCGTCGCGGAGATCTCCACGGGGACCCGAGGCGGCGTCGGAAGGCTGATCATCGAGTACGCGCAGTCCGCCACGGGCGATCCCTCCCAGATGTACGCCGCGATCCTGGGCGCCGCGGTCCTCGGCCTCGTCGCCGCGGGCGCGGTCGGCCTGCTGGACGTGGGGCTGAGGAAGTTCCGCGGGAGCGTGTCGTGAGTGCCGGTCCCGGGGCCGTGGTCCTGGCCGATGTCGACAAGAGCTTCGGCGACGTCCGGGCCCTCGACGGCATCGAGCTCACGGTCGGCGACGGCGAGTTCGTCTCGTTGATCGGCCCGTCCGGCTGTGGCAAGTCGACCCTGCTGCGGGTGGTCGCGGACCTCGAGCAGCCGACCGCGGGCGTCGTCGAGGTCGCGGGCAAGAGCGCGGCGCAGGCCCGCACGGACCAGGAGTACGGCATCGCGTTCCAGCAGGCCGGGCTGCTGGAGTGGCGCACGGTGGCGGAGAACGTCGAACTGCCGCTGCAGGTGCACGGGATGGCGAAGGCCGAGCGTCGCGCGCGGGCCGTGGAGCTGCTGGAGCTGGTGGGTCTCGCGGATTTCGCGGGGTCCCGGCCGAGCCAGCTCTCGGGTGGGATGCAGCAGCGCGTCGCGATCGCCCGGGCCCTGGCGCCGAGCCCGCGGCTGCTGCTGATGGACGAGCCGTTCGGCGCCCTGGACGAGATGACCCGCGAGCGGATGCAGGCCGAGCTGCTGCGGATCGCGGGGGAGACGGGCGCCGCGGTGCTGTTCGTGACCCACTCGATCCCGGAGGCCGTCGTGCTCGCGGACCGGGTGGTCGTCATGTCGCCGCGGCCCGGGCGGATCACCGATGTGGTCGCGGGCCGGCGGCCCGCGCGCGGCCCGGCCGCCGATCTCGACCCGGACGACGTCGAGGACGTCCGCGAGTCCGCCGCGTTCTTCGCCGCGATCACCGCGGTGCGCGAGGCGCTGCGCAAGGGGGACGGGGGATGAGTTGCCCTGTGTCAAGCCGCAGCCGGTTGATCTTGGTTGAGGACGCGT
>JAOZVV010000087.1 GCA_025869365.1 Pseudonocardia sp. | reverse complement strand
CCCCCCCCCCGGCCCGGCGGGGGGGGGGCCCCGTGGTTTCGGTCCGTTTCTCCTTCAAACACATTTGTCGTCTTGGTTTTTTTTGTTCTGGGGCTTTCCTGAACCCCCCCGGGAGCCACCCCTACAGCCAGCCCCGCTCGTCCGCGATCTTGACCGCCTCCGCCCGGGTCCGGGCGCCCGTCTTCCCGATCGCCGACGACAGGTGGTTGCGGACCGTGCCCTCGGACAGGTGCAGGCGCGCCGCGAGGTCCGCGACGGTCGCGCCGTCCGCGGCCGAGCGCAGGACGTCGTGCTCCCGGCCCGTCAGCGGGCTCGCGCCGCTGGACAGGGACTCCGCCGCGAGCACGGGATCGACCACCCGCAGCCCGGAGTGCACCCGGCGCACCGCGTCCGCGAGCTGCTCGGGCGGGGAGTCCTTCACCACGAAGCCGGAGGCCCCCGCCCGCATCGCGCGGGAGAGGTACCCGGGCCGGCCGAAGGTCGTAAGGATGACGATCCGGCAGCTCGGCTGCGCCGCGTGCAGCTCCCGCGCCGCCTCGATCCCGTCGCGGCCCGGCATCTGGACGTCCAGCAGCGCGACGTCCGGCTTCGCCTCCCGGGCCGCGGGGACGACCTGGTCCCCGGACCCGACCTGGGCCACGACCTCGATGTCGCGCTCCAGCCCGAGCATCGCGGCGAGGGCGCCGCGGACCATCGCCTGGTCGTCGGCGAGGAGGACGCGGATCACCGGGCGTCCTCCCCGAGTGCGGGCGCGGTGTGCGGGGCCGGGGCGGTCCGGGCCGGTCTCGCCGGGGCGAACACGGCGGCCAGCCGGTAGCCGCCGTCGCCCCGCGGACCCGTCTCCAGCCAGCCCCCGACCGCCGCGACCCGTTCGGCCAGGCCGGACTGCCCGTTGCCGGCGGGGGTGCTGGCGGGCGCGCCCACGCCGTCGTCGAGGATCTCGAGGGAGTCCGGGGTCAGGCGGACGGCGCAGGAGCCGGCGCCGCTGTGCCGGATGACGTTGGTGACGCCCTCGCGCAGCACGTAGGCGAACACGCCCTGGCGCTCCGCGGGCACGTCGTCGATCGCGATCGGGAGCTCCGCCGCGATCCCGGCGGCCCGCAGCGCCTCCCGCGCCCCGGCGACCTCGGCCGCGAGCGAGGCGACCCGGTTCGCCGCGACGGTGGAGCGCACGTCCGCGAGCGCCTGACGCCCGAGGCGCTCGACGTCGGTGACCTCCTCGGTGGCCCGTCCGGTGTCGCCGCTCTCCAGCAGCCGCCGGGCCAGCGCGGCCTTGACGGTGATCGTGGTGAGGCTGTGCCCGAGCACGTCGTGCAGGTCCCGGGCGATGCGCTCGCGTTCCTCGATGACGGCCATCCGGGCGAGCTCCTCCCGGGCGTCGCGGAGCTCGCTGTTGACCCGGATCATCCCGAACATGCCGATCATGGCGACCGTGATCGCGACCAGCCCGATCACGTCCACGGCCTGGATCCCGCCCTCGACGACGACCCCGACGGCCAGCGCGAGACCCAGCACGACGACCGCCCCGACGAGCCCGGCCACCCGCGGCAGCAGCGCGATCGTGGCGGCCACCAGGAAACTGATCGTGTAGAGGACCCCGCTGCCGGCGCCGAGCCCGAACGCCATCGCCAGCCAGAACCCGGCCATCAGCCCGAGCACCGCGAAGGACAGCGCCGGGCTGTCCCTGGTCTTCGCCTCGAACAGCCCGAAGATGTAGACCGCGGCGTACCCGAGCACGGACAGCGCGAGCAGCGCCCGGACGGGCCAGGAGTGCTCGGAGACCACGCCCGCGACGAACCACGGGATGAGGATCAGCGACCAGCCGCCCGCCATCTGGGTCCACTTGCGGCGGCTGAGCCGGGTGGGGTCCGTGGTGGTCGAGTACGGAGCCTGGAAGGACGGTCTGGAACTCATGTCGGCTCCCATCGTCAGACCCGGACGGCATCGCGACGGTACCGCCAGATCGTCAGGCCGCCCGCCACGAACAACCAGATTCCGCAGACCAGCAGGCCCTGCAGCGGGACCGCCGCGCTCGTCACCTGGCCCCGCGCCGCATCCGCGAGCCAGTAGCTCGGCAGCAGCCGGGCGATGGTCGCCAACGTCGACGGCAGCAGGAACGCCGGGACGAACAGGCCTCCGAGCAGGGAGAACAGCAACATCGTCACCGTCGCCATGCCCTGGGCGGAGTCCGCCGTCGCCGCCATCCCGACCAGCAGGCCCACCGCCGCGAACGGCAGCACCCCGATCCACGCCACCAGGAACACCCGCAGCCAGACCAGGGCGGGCAGGTCGACCCCCTTGACGACCCCGGCCACCAGGAAGACGAGCACCAGCGCCGGCAGCGCCACCAGCATCGCGACGACCGCCTTCTCCGCCAGGTACGCCCAGCCGGGCAGCGGGGTCAGGCGGAGCTGGCGGTTCCAGCCGATCTGCCGTTCCAGCGCCACCCGCCCGCCGGTGCTGACCGCCGCGGAGATCGCGCCGAACGCGGCCATGCTGACCATCAGGTAGACCGTCGTCGTCCCGCCGTCCGGGGTGTCCCCGGAGCCGTAGAGGCCCGAGAAGATCAGGAAGTAGACGACCGGGAACCCGACCGTGAAGATCAGGAACCGGGGCGAGCGGAGCATCCGCCGGACCTCGGCCAGCAGCAGCACGCCCATCAGACCTTCTCCTTCTCGCCGGTCAGCTGCACGAACGCGTCCTCGAGACCGTGCGCGACGACCTCGACGTCGTGCGCGGCCGGTTCCTCCAGCAGCAGCGCGCGCAGCGCCGCATCCGAGTCCGCACAGGTCAGGAGCATGCGTTCCCCCCGCACGGTGACGTCGGTGACGCCGGGGAGGGTGGCGAGCGCGGACGGGTCACCCCCCGGGACCACAGCGCTCACCACCCGCCCGACCGCGAGCGCGCGTACCTGCGCGACGCTGCCGTCCGCCACCACGCGCCCCGCGCGCAGCAGCACGACCCGGTCCGCGAACTCCTCGGCCTCGGCCAGGTAGTGCGTCGCGAACAGCACCGTCCGGCCGCCCGAGGTGAAGGCGCGCATGGCCGCCCAGAACTCGCGTCGGGCCGTGACGTCCATCGCGACCGTCGGCTCGTCGAGCACGAGCAGGTCCGGGTCCGCGACGAGCGCGACGGCGAACCGGAGGCGCTGCTTCTGCCCGCCGGAGAGCCGGCCGAACCGCTGCCCCGCGACGTCGGCGATCCCCGCCCGCTCCAGCGCCTCCCCCGCGGGGAGTGACGTCGGGAACAACGCCGCCGTCAGCCGGACGAGCTCACCGGCCGTCGCGTCCTCCGGGAAGCCGCCGGACTGCAGCATCGCCCCGACGTCCCCCGCGGCCACCGCGGCCCGCGGGGAGCGTCCGAACAGCCGCACGTCGCCGGAGTCCGCGCGGCTCAGGCCGAGCAGGATGTCGATCGTCGTCGACTTCCCCGCCCCGTTCGGGCCCAACAGCGCGACGACCTCGCCGCGGGAGATCCCCAGGTCGATCCCATCGACCGCACGCACCGGCCCGTAGGTCTTGACCAGACCCCGGATCGCGACCGCACTCGTTTCGTCCATGCCGTCCACGGTGTCGCCGGCGGCGCCGGGGAGCCCGGAGAGATCGTCACGATCTTCGCGTGACGGATGTCAGGGGTGGGCCGGGAACGCCACGTCGCTGTGAACGGCCTACCGGAATGTGGCTTTCCCGACGGTCCCCGGACGAGCGACCCGGGAACCCCCTTGGCATGATTCCCGTTGAAAAGGACATACCACCGAAGAACCCCGACGGCCTGGAGCCATGGACCCCTCCTGCAGTACCGGCACCGTCCCGCCCGGACGGACGCCCCGCACCGCTGACTCCCCCGCGGTCATCTCATGATCATCCTCGACATTCTCCTCGGCGTGCTCGTCGTCGTCGCGATCACCGCGCTGACCGGCTACTTCGTCGCCCAGGAGTTCGGCTACATGGCCGTCGACCGCTCCCGGCTGAAGTCCGCCGCGGCCACGGGCGACGCGGGTGCGGCACGGACCCTGGCCATCACGAAGCGCACCTCGTTCATGCTCTCCGGGGCACAGCTCGGCATCACCGTCACCGGCCTGCTGGTCGGCTACGTCGCCGAGCCCCTGATCGGTGACGGCATCGGCGAGCTCCTCGGCGGCGTCGGCGTCCCGACGGGCGTCGGGGTCACGATCGGCGTGGTCGCGGCGCTGCTGCTCTCGACCGTCGTGCAGATGGTGTTCGGGGAGCTCTTCCCCAAGAACCTCGCGATCGCCCGGCCCGAGCCGGTCGCCCGCCGCCTCGCCTTCTCCACGACCCTCTACCTCGGCCTCTTCGGCTGGCTGATCACGCTGTTCGACGCCGCGTCGAACCTGCTGCTCAAGGCCCTGCGGATCGAGCCGGTGCACGACGTCGAGCATGCCGCCACCCCCCGGGACCTCGAGTCGATCATCGACGACTCCCGGGACAGCGGGGACCTCCGGCCCGGCCTGTCGACGCTGCTGGACCGCGTCCTGGACTTCCAGGACCGCCCGGCCCGCGCCGCGATGATCCCCCGGCCGCGGGTGACCTCGGTCCGCCCGGACATCACGATCGCGGCCCTCTCCGACGCGATGGCGGCCGGTCACTCCCGCTACCCCGTCGTCGACGGCGAGGACCCCGTCGGCGTCATCTGCCTGCGGGACCTGCTCGCGCTGGGCGAGCGGGACGTCGCGACGACGCTGGTGTCGGAGGTCATGCGGCCCGCCGTGATCGTGCCCGCGTCGCTCCCCCTGCCGGCGGTGCTGCAGGAGCTGCGGGACGCGGACGACGAGTTCGCCTGCGTCCTCGACGAGTACGGCGGCCTCGCCGGCGTCATCACCACCGAGGACATCGCCGAGGAGCTGGTCGGGGAGATCACCGACGAGCACGACGTCGGCGTCGACGACGACCCGCACGCCCTCGGCGACGGCTGGACCGTCCCGGGCGCGCTGCACGTCGACGAGGTGGGCCGGCTGCTCGACGCGGACCTGCCCGAGGGCCACTACCAGACCCTCGGCGGCCTGGTCATCGCCGAGCTGCAGCGGCTGCCCGAGCCCGGCGACGTCGTCACCGTGACCCTGCCCCGCGAGACCGGGGCCGAGGCCGACGCGGCGGAGCGACGGGTGGAGATCGAGGTGCGCGAGGTGGCGCGGCGGGTGCCGGAGACGGTCCGGTTGCGCCTGCTCACCGTGCCCGCGGCCACCGAGACGGTGGCGTCGTGAGCCCCTGGGTGATCGTCGCGTCGATCGCGCTCGTGGCGCTGTCCGCGTTCTTCGTGGCCGTCGAGTTCGCGCTGGTGGCGGCCCGCCGCTACCGGCTGGAGGAGAAGGCCGGATCCAGCGCGTCCGCCCGCGCGGCGCTGCGCAGCTCGAAGGACCTGTCCCTGCTGCTCGCCGGGTCGCAGCTGGGCATCACGCTCTGCACGCTGGGGCTCGGCGCGGTCGCGAAACCTGCCGTCGACGCCGCGCTGCAGCCCGTGTTCGAGGGTTGGGGGCTGCCCTCCGGCACCGCCGGGGTGATCTCGTTCGTCCTGTCGCTGGTCGTGGTGACGTTCGTGCACCTCGTCGTCGGGGAGATGGCGCCGAAGTCCTGGGCGATCAGCCACCCCGAGCGCTCGGCCACGCTGCTGGCGCTGCCGATGCGGGCCTTCATGATCGTCACCTGGCCGGTGCTGCTGGCACTCAACGGGATGGCGAACTGGTGCCTGCACCGGGTGGGCGTCGAACCCGTCGACGAGATGGCGTCCGGCCGCACCCCCGCGGACCTGCGCGAGCTCGTGGACCATTCGGCCCGTGCCGGCGCCCTGGACGCGGACCGGCGGGACCAGCTGGTCACCGTCCTGGAGCTGGAGGACGCCCCGATCCGCCAGTTCGTGCACACCGAGCTGACCGGCGTGTCCGCGGACGACGACGTCGCACGGATCCGGGAGACGTCCCGGGCGAGCGGCCACCTGCGGCTGGTCGTGCGCGAGGCGGGCATCCCCGTCGGGTTCGTGCACGTCCGGGACACGCTCGGCCGGGAGGGCACGGCCCGGGAGCTGATGCGCCCGGTGCTGCGCCTCGGCGCGGACACGCCAGTCTTCCAGGCGCTCGCCACGATGCGGGAGACCCGCAGCCACCTGGCCCTGGTCTCCGCCGGGGCGGAGGACGGCGGGGGGCTGCTCGGCCTGGTCACCCTTCAGGACCTGGTGGACCGGCTGCTACCGGCATGACGCACCACCCGTCCGGGTCGTCGTGGCGCCCCGCCGGGGTGTCGACGGGCCGACCCGGACGGACCGGTCCTACCCTGGTCGCCCACCGACCCAGGGAGATCATCGTGAGCGCTCCGGACCTGCGTCCCGCCGAGCTCGACGACGCCGCGCTGCAGCGGATCCGCACGCTGGAGGACGCCCTCGGCGCCCCGCTCGTCGCCTACGCGGCGGAGTCCCCGTACGCCCCGCTCACCGACGAGCAGGTCGCGGCGCTGCAGGAGACGGAGCAGGAGCTGGGGGTCCGGCTCCTCGCCTACCGCTCCTGAGCGTCGGAGATCGGCGAGCGGGCCGGGGAGGTGCCGAGTCCGGCGCCTCCCCGGTCCCCCGTGCCGATCAGGGGCGTCAGCAGCCCAGCAGGCGGGTGGCGAGGTAGGTCTCGACCTGGTCCAGGGCGATCCGCTCCTGGGCCATCGTGTCCCGCTCCCGGATGGTGACGGCGTGGTCGGTGAGGGTGTCGAAGTCCACCGTGATGCAGAACGGGGTGCCGATCTCGTCCTGGCGGCGGTAGCGACGGCCGATGGCGCCGGCGTCGTCGAAGTCCACGTTCCAGCTCTTGCGGAGCTGGGCCGCGAGGTCCCGCGCCTTCGGCGAGAGGTCCGCGTTGCGGGAGAGCGGGAGCACCGCGGCCTTCACGGGCGCGAGGCGCCGGTCCAGCCTCAGGACGACGCGCTTGTCGATGCCGCCCTTGGCGTTCGGGGCCTCGTCCTCGGTGTAGGCCTCGATCAGGAAGGCCATCATCGAGCGGCCGACACCGGCGGCGGGCTCGATCACGTACGGCCGGTAGCGCGTGCCGGAGGCCTGGTCGTAGAACGAGAGGTCGACGCCGGAGTGGTTCGAGTGCGTCGTCAGGTCGAAGTCCGTGCGGTTCGCGATGCCCTCGAGCTCGCCCCACTCCTGCCCGGTGAACTCGAAGCGGTACTCGATGTCCACGGTGCGCTTGGAGTAGTGGGAGAGCTTCTCCTTGGCGTGCTCGTAGTGCCGCAGGTTGTCCGGGGAGATCCCCAGGTCCGTGTACCAGCGGGTGCGCTCGTCGATCCAGTACTGGTGGATCTCCTCGTCCGTGCCCGGCTCGACGAAGTACTCCATCTCCATCTGCTCGAACTCGCGCGTGCGGAAGATGAAGTTGCCGGGGGTGATCTCGTTGCGGAAGCTCTTGCCCATCTGGCCGATGCCGAACGGGGGCTTCTTGCGCGACGTCGTCTGCACGTTGAGGAAGTTGACGAAGATGCCCTGCGCGGTCTCGGGCCGCAGGTAGGCCAGGCCCTCGTCCGTCTTCACCGGGCCGAGGTGGGTCTCGAGCATCATGTTGAAGTCCTGCGGCGCGGTGTACTGGCCGCGGGTGCCGCAGTTCGGGCACGGGACGTCGGACAGGTCGTCCTCGGTCGCCGCCTTGCCGGTGCGCTCGACGTACTCCTCGGCCAGCTGGTCCGCGCGGAACCGCTTGTGGCAGGACAGGCACTCGACCAGCGGGTCGTTGAACACGCCGACGTGGCCGGACGCGACCCACACCTGGCGCGGGAGGATCACCGAGGAGTCGAGCCCGACGACGTCGTCGCGGCCGATGACCATCGTCTTCCACCACTGCCGCTTGATGTTCTCCTTGAGCTCCACGCCCAATGGCCCGTAGTCCCAGGCCGAGCGGGTACCGCCGTAGATCTCGCCGGAGGCGAAGACGAATCCGCGGCGCTTGGCGAGCGCGACGATGGTCTCGATCTTGGCGGAACTGGGCTTGCTGGCCACGGAGGTACTCCTGGGAAGGTCAGATGCGAACTCACCCCCGCCGGATGCGAGGGGTTCCCCAGCCTATCCGTCACCCCGGGTCGCCCTCCGCCGGGCACCGTCACCGAGAGTGCTGCTCGGGGCCCTCCGCGAGCAGGCTCACCCGCTCCTCCACGGCGCCGTCCGTCCCGACCAGCAGCGTCTCGTACGTCGACGGCTCCTCCGGCAGGGCCTCGGACAGCAGCGGGACCACGTGCTCGCGCACCGGGAAGGGCGACAACGCGCGGCGATAGGCGTCGACGGAGTCGAACCGCAGGGTCAGCACCCACCGCTGCGGGTCGTCGACCGCACGGCCCGCCTCACCGCCGCGGCAGCCGGGCGCGGCGCCCAGCAGCTCGAGCGCGCGGCGGGCCCGGGCGGCGAACGCCGGGGCCTGGGCGGTGGGGACGATGAACCGGCAGACGAGCAGCACGCGGCAACCTTAGTGAAAACGACTACCATGGGGCTCGCGGCCCGGCGAGGTCTGTCGCACACGTGAGTGAGGTGTGGCCGCCACCCACCCGGACGGGATGGTCATGTCGATCACCGAGCCGATCTCAGGGCCGATCTCAGCGCCGATCCCAGGGCCGATCCCAGGGCCGATCTCAGCGCCGATCCCAGGGCCGATCTCGGGGCCGATCTCGGGGCGGACCGCCGGCGACGCACCCGAGGCCGGGCACGACGACGAGCTCCTCTGCCCGGACGACCGGCCCGCGCCCGCCCCGCTGGTCCGCACCCCGGCCACGCTCGCCGCGGCCGGGGACCTGCTGCGCGCGCTCGCGGCACCCGTCCGGATCGCGATCGTGCTGCAGCTGCTGGAGTCCTCGCGCTGCGTGCACGACCTGGTGGACGCCCTGGCGGTCACCCAGCCGCTGATCAGCCAGCACCTGCGGGTGCTCAAGTCCGCGGGCGTGGTCACCGGCACCCGGCAGGGCCGCGAGGTGGTGTACGCCCTGGTGGACGACCACCTGGCGCACATCGTCGTCGACGCCCTGGCCCACGTCGAGGAGGACTGATGAGCGCCGGCCAGCCGGCGGTCGCCGGCCGCGTGCAGCGCGCGACGCGGCAGCGCGCCGCCGTCTCCGCACTGCTGGACCGCCTGGACGACTTCCGCTCCGCGCAGGAGATCCACGAGGAGCTGCGCCGGACCGGCGAGGGCATCGGCCTCACCACGGTCTACCGCACGCTGCAGGTCCTCGCGGACGGCGGCGAGGTCGACGTCCTGCGCACCGGCTCCGGCGAGGCCGTCTACCGGCGCTGCGAGACCGACGAGCACCACCACCATCTCGTCTGCCGGCGCTGCGGCTCCGCCGTCGAGATCGAGGGGCCCGCCGTGGAGACCTGGGCCCAGCGGATCGCCGAGGAACACGGCTTCTCCGAGCTCAGTCACACCGTGGAGATCTTCGGCCTGTGCCGGCCCTGCAGCACACCGCGGTGACGGGCGTCTCATATCGAGATCGCGGGTGGTCCGCGCGGCGGATAGCGTCCGGCACGACGTGCGCGACCCTGCGCACGGCGCCGAGCGTGGGGAGGCCGTCATCGTGAGCGACGACGGAGGCAGCATCGGGACCGAGGCCGCGCCCAGCACGGTGCGCGCGCTGGACACCCCGGAGTCCGGTGAGCTGGCCCAGCTCGCCGCGGTGTTCGAGGACCTGCAGTACGTACTGAGATGTTGCGAGAACCTGGTCGGGGCGCTGGCCGCGCCGGAGCCGGACCAGGTGGTGATCGAGGCGCTGTGGACGGGCGCGCTGGTCGGGTACGTGCGGTGCTTCTCCGGCCGCACCAAGGTCCTCACCGAGGACGACGTGAAGGCCCTCGACCTCGACGCCGAGATGGCCGGGCTGCACCCGCTGTTCCCGAAGCTGCGGGACCACTACGCGTCCCGGCACGTGAACCCGCGTGAGGCGTTCACGATCGGGATCGCCCAGGCCAACGACGGGCATCCGACGGGCGTCGCCATCGTCTCGGCCCCGCGCCCGCCGGTCGACGACCCGACGGTCCGCGTCCTCGGCCGGATCGCCTACGGCCTGTCCGGGCTCGTCGACTCGAAGATGGCCGCGGCACAGGAGCGCGTCCTCGCGGCCGCCCGGGAGATGAAGGCGGCGGACCTGGCGGGCCTGCCGCTGGTCCGCCTCGACGACTGACCCGCCCGCACCGGCAGGGAAGCCACCTTCACCCCGGATTCCGGCGTGAAGGTGGCTTTCCTGTCATGTCGTCGGGCCCGGACGTCACCCGGTGACGGGCGGGCCGTCCGGCGGCACCTCCGCGAGCCCGGCCGCGAGGATCGGCACCGCCATGCGTACCGCCGACACCCCGCCCAGGGACACCAGCGGCGGGACGACTGCGCCGAACGCGAACTGGAGCAGCCCCAGCAGGGCGGACGCCGACCCCGCCGCCTCGCCCTGCCCGGCGAGCGCGAGCGCCGTCCCGGTGGGCGCCGCGATCCCGACGCTGGAGACCACGAGGAACAGCGGCGGCAGCACCGCCCAGACCGAGTCCGTCAGCAGGACCCCGAGCAGCAGTGACACGCCACCGGTCACCGAGACCGCGACGGCCACGACGAGCGAGCGCGGGGCACCGATCCGGCGCACCAGGGTCGCCGTGACCCGGCTCGCGAGGGCGATCCCCACCGCGTTGACGGCGAAGACGATCCCGTACGCCTGGGCGCCGAGGCGGTACGGCTCGCCCTGCAACACGTAGCTGCCCATCGCGATGTAGACGAACATCCCGCAGCACACCAGCGCGAACACCAGCGCCGGGACCAGGAAGCTGCGGTCCCGCAGCACGCCGCCCAGAGCCCGCCGGGTGTCCGCGAACCCGCCCACGCGCCGACGGGCGGGCGGCAGCGTCTCGCGCTGGGTGACCGCGGCGAGGAACAGGACCGCCCCGATCACCGCCAGGGCCACGAAGAGCCCGCCAGTCCGTGATCCGCAGGAGCTGGCTGCCGAGTACCGGGGCGATCACCGGAGCCGCCCCGCCGACCACCATGAGCAGCGAGAACGCCCGCGCGGCCGCGTCGCCCTCGTAGAGGTCCCGCACCATCGCGCGGGCGATGACGATCCCGACCGCCCCGGCGAGCCCGCCGATCAGCCGCAGCCCGAGGAGGACCTCGATGGTCGGGGCGAACGCGCAGAGCAGCGCCGCCACGGCGTAGAGCAAGACGCCGACGAGCAGCGGCCGGCGCCGCCCGATCCGGTCGCTGAAGGGCCCCACCAGCAGCTGCCCGAGCGCCAGCCCGATCATGCACACGGACATCGACGCCTGGCCGAGGGCCTCCGTGGTGCCGAGGTCCGCGGTGAGCCGGGGCAGCGCGGGCAGGTAGAGGTCGAGCGAGAGCGGGCCGAAGGTGGACAGGCCGCCGAGCGCGAGGATCCTGCCGAGAGGAATCCGGCCCGGCGGGATCGTCCCCCGCGGCTCCCCTTGCCGTCACGCAGGTTCGCCGACGAGCTCCGCCCGCATGCTCGACGCGCTGCTCACGACGAGCATCAACAGCGTCCCCATCGGTCCCTCGGTCAGCCCCGCGGCCGGGAACGCGTACCGCAGCGTGACGTCCCAGCCCGCCTCCCCGCGCACCACGCGCGGGGTGCCGAACAGGCCCTCGCCGACCCCGAGCGCGACCCGCGTGGGCACGTCCTTCGCCGGGTCCTCGTCGACGGGCAGGTCCCAGGCCACGACGCACGTCAGGTTCAGGACGGGCAGGCCCTCCTCCAGGTCCGTGCCCTGCACGACGCACAGGACGCCGCCGTGGGCGAAGGTGAGCGAGCCGTCGTCGTCCGCCTGGACCTCGTGGAAGCGCTCGAGGGCGGCCTTGGCGATCTGGATCATGGGTGCGGTCATCGGGAGCTCGTCTCAGGGGCGTCGAGGGCGCCACCGAAGCGGCGGTCGCGGCGTGCGTAGATCTCGATCGCCTGCCAGATGTGGCGGCGGTCGAAGTCCGGGAACAGTGTGTCGAGGAAGACCATCTCGGCGTAGGCGGACTGCCAGAGCAGGAAGTTCGACGTCCGCTGCTCACCGCTGGAGCGCACGAAGAGATCGACGTCCGGCATGTCCGGCTCGTCGAGGTACCTCGCGATCGTCCGCTCGTCGATCTTGTTCGGCTTGAGCCTGCCGTCCGCGACGAGCTGGGCGATCTGCTGCACCGCGTCCGCGATCTCGGCGCGGCCGCCGTAGTTCACGCACATGGTCAGCGTCAGGACGTCGTTGTGTCGCGTCTTCTCCTCGGCGATCTCCAGCTCCTTGATCACCGAACGCCAGAGCCGGGGGCGGCGCCCGGCCCAGCGGACCCGGACCCCCATCGCGTGCATCTCGTCGACGCGTCGCTTGATGACGTCGCGGTTGAAGCCCATCAGGAACCGCACCTCGTCCGGGCTGCGCTTCCAGTTCTCCGTGGAGAAGGCATAGGCGGACAACCACTTCACCCCGATGTCGATGCACCCGCGGGCGACGTCCATGAGCGAGGCCTCGCCACGCCGGTGCCCCTCGATCCGGGGCAGGCCGCGGGCGTTGGCCCAGCGCCCGTTGCCGTCCATGACGAGCGCGACGTGGTTCGGGACCAGCTCCGGCGGGATGGCCGGGGGCCGGGCACCCGACGGATGGGGCGGGGGCGGCGCGAAGGACACACCGGAACCCTACGGCCCCGCCGTCCCGCCGCCCGCCGTACCGCTGCTCGAGTGGCTCGAGCGGCGATGGGTGGCGCTCGAGCCACTCAAGCGTCGGTGGGGGCGCGCCGCTCCACCAGCGGGAGCGAGCGCAGCTGGCGTTCCATGTGCCACTGCAGGTGCGCCGCGACCAGACCCGAGGTGTCCCGCCGGGTGAACGGCGCCGCCGCGTCCGCGATGTCCCAGTCCCCGTGCAGCAGGGCGTCGAGCAGCGCGAACGTCTCGGCCGACGGCGTCACCGAGCCCGGCGGGCGACACCGCTCGCACACCGCTCCCCCGCCCTGGACGCTGAACGCGCGGTGCGGGCCGGGCTCGGCGCAGCGCGCGCAGTCCGAGATCGACGGCGCCCAGCCCGCGTAGCTCATCGCCCGCAGCAGGAACGCGTCGAGGATCAGCGAGGGGTCCCGCTCGCCGCCGGACAGCGCCCGGATCGCGCCGACGAGCAGCAGGTAGACCCGCAGCGACGGCTCGCCGCCCTCCTCGGCGACGATCCGGTCCGCGGTCTCGAGGATCGCGCAGCCCACGGTGTAGCGGCCGTAGTCCGCGACGACGCCGGAGCCGAACGAGTCGACGGTCTGGCACTGGGTGATCACGTCCAGGTTGCGCCCGGCGTAGCACTGGACGTCGACGTGGTTGAACGGTTCGAGCCGCGCCCCCCAGCGGGAGCGGGTGCGGCGCACGCCCTTCGCCACCGCACGGATCTTGCCGTAGCGCTTCGTGAGCAGCGTGACGATCCGGTCCGCCTCGCCCAGCTTCTGCACGCGCAGCACCACGGCGGTGTCGCGGTACAGGGTGCTCACCTCGCCAAGCCTACGGGCGCCCGCGGCGTGGCACCTCGCTAGCCTGGCCCCATGGACGATCCGGAACTGGCCCGCTCGCTGGCCGCGCACGCGTCGAGCGGCGTGCTCTCCACGCTGTCGACGGACCCGGCCGGGTTCCCGTTCGGCTCCGTCGCCGCCCTCGCCGTCGACGGGTCCGGCTCGCCGATCCTGCGGCTCTCCGACCTCGCCGAGCACAGCCGGAACATGGCCGCGGACCCGCGCACGTCGGTGCTGATCACCGAGGCGGGCGAGGGCGATCCGCTCGCGCTCGCCCGGGTCACGCTGCTCGGGACCGTCTCGGTGCTCGACGGCGCCGAGCGCGAGGCGGCGCACGAGGTCTACCGGGCGGTGCACCCCGGCGGCGTCTACGCGGACTTCCACGACTTCCGGACCTACCGGCTCGACGTGACGGCGATCCGCTACGTCGGCGGGTTCGCCCGGATGAGCTGGGTCCCGGCCGCCGAGTACGCCGCCGCCGAGCCGGATCCGCTGGTCCCCTACCGCGCCGACATCATCGGGCACATGAACGCGGACCACGCCGACTCCCTCGTGGCGTTCTGCCGCTCCTACGCGGGCCTGCCCGGGACGACCGCCGCCACGATGCTGGACGTGGACCGCCGCGGCTTCGGCGTCCGCTCCGACGCCGCCGAGGAGCCCGTCCGGATCGACTTCGCCGCCGAGTGCCGCACCCCCGACGACGTCCGCGCCGCCATGGTCGCCCTGGTCCGCGGCGTCTCGTGAGTGCGCGGCCCCGCTAGGGCCCGGACGCTCAGAAGCCGAGCTTGCGGAGCTGCTTGGGGTCCCGCTGCCAGTTCTCCGCGATCTTCACGTGCAGCTCGAGGAACACCTTCGTCCCGAGCAGCGCCTCGATCTGCCGGCGCGCGTCGGTCCCGACCTGCTTGAGCCGGGCGCCGCCCTTGCCGATCACGATGCCCTTCTGGCTGGAGCGCTCGACGTAGATCAGGGCGTGGATGTCCAGCATCGGGGCGGCCTTGGGGTGGCGGTCCTCGCGCGGGTTCATCTCCTCGATCACCACCGCGATCGAGTGCGGCAGCTCGTCCCGGACCCCCTCCAGCGCGGCCTCCCGGATGAGCTCCGCGACCAGGGTCTCCTCCGGCTCGTCCGTCAGCTCGCCGTCCGGGTACAGCGGCGGGCCCTCCGGCAGCTTGGTGACCAGCAGGTCCCGGAGCTCGTCGACCTGGAAGCCGTCGACGGCCGAGCACGGGATGACGTCCGCGAAGTCCATCAGCTTCGTCAGCTCGGTGAGCCGGGTGACGATCTGCTCCTGGTTCGCCTTGTCCGTCTTCGTGACGACGCCGATCACCGGCGTGCGCCCGGCGACGGACTTGAGCTCGTTGACGATGAACTCGTCACCGCGGCCGACCGGCTGGTCCGCGGGCACACAGAACCCGATGACGTCGACCTCGGCCCAGGTCTCGCGGACGACGTCGTTGAGCCGGGAGCCGAGCAGCGTGCGCGGCTTGTGCAGGCCGGGGGTGTCCACGACGACGAGCTGCGCGTCCGGCCGGTGGACGATGCCGCGGATGGCGTGCCGCGTCGTCTGCGGGCGCGACGAGGTGATCGCGATCTTCTGGCCGATCAGGGCGTTGGTGAGCGTGGACTTGCCAGCGTTGGGCCGCCCGACGAAGCAGGCGAACCCGGAGCGGAAGTCGTCGGGCCAGGAGAAGGTCACAGCGCACCCAGTTTCTCGCCGGTCAGCTTGTCGAGGATCTCCCGGCCGATCGGCAGCGCCGCGGTGGCGGCCGGGGAGGGGGCGTTGAGCACGTGCAGCACCGAACCGGGGCCGCTGCCCTGGTCCACGAACAGGAAGTCGTCCACGAGGGTTCCGTCCGCCTTCACCGCCTGGGCCCGCACCCCGGCGCCGGCGGGCACCAGGTGCTCGGCCCGGACGTCGGGGAGCATCCGCTGGATCTGCTTGACCATGGCCTTCCTGGACAGCGAGCGGTGCACCTCCCCGAGCCCGTAGCGCCAGTGCCGCTTCGCGATCCGCAGCATGCCCGGGTACGTCAGGGAGCCGAGCAGCTCCTTGGGCTTGATCGTCCCCCACGAGTAGCCCTCGCGGGCCAGGGCCAGGACGGCATTCGGGCCGGCGTGCACGTGCCCGTCGATCCCCCGCGTCGCGTGCACCCCGAGGAACGGGAACGCCGGGTCCGGGACCGGGTAGATCAGGCCCTTGACCAGCGACGCCGCCTCCTCGGTGAAGCCCGAGTACTCGCCGCGGAACGGGATGATGCGGACGCCCGGGTCCGCGCCGGAGGCCGTGGCCAGCTCGTCGCAGCGCAGCCCGCCGCAGACGACGACCTGGGTGCCGAGCAGGTCCCCGCCCTCGGTGCGGACGACGACGTCCGCCGGGCGCCGGACGATCCGCGTGACGGCGCGGCCCAGGTGGACCTCGCCGCCCTCCTTGACGATCAGCTCACCGAGCTTCTCCGCGACCGAGCGGTAGTCGCAGATCCCGGTCGACGGGACCCACAGCGCCGCGATGCCACGGACGTTCGGCTCGTGCTCGCGCATGCCCTCCGCGTCGAGGCGGTGGGTCTCCACGCCGTTGGCGCGGCCGCGGCGCTCGAGCTCCGCCATCCGCGGCAGCTCCTCCTCCTCGGTGGCGACGACGAGCTTGCCGCAGACCTCGTGCGGCAGGTCGTGCTCGCGGCAGAACGCCACGGTCTCCGCGCAGCCCGCGACGGCGAGACGGGCCTTGAGCCCGCCCGGCGCGTAGTACAGCCCGGAGTGGATGACGTTGGAGTTGTTGCCGGTCTGGTGATCCGCCAGCCGCGGCTCGCGCTCGACGAGCGCGACGCTGCGGCCGGTGCGGACCACCGCGTGCGCGGTGGCCAGGCCGACGATGCCACCGCCGACCACGACGACGTCGTACCGGGGCGTCGTCCTCATGCCGTGGCTCCTTCGAGCGTGGTGGTGACGGTGCCGGCGGGGTCCGCGACGATCACGAGGGCGGACGGGGACAGCTCCCGGACGGCGGCGACGGACGCCCCGTCCGCGGTGCCGGACTCCGTGACGACGGCCGCCGCCTCCAGGCCGGGCGCGCCGCTGGACACCGCGGCGGCCACCGCCGCCTGCAGAGCCGTGAGCTGCAACGACGGCAGGGCGACGGACGCGGCCGCGTAGGTGCGCCCGTCCGTGTCCCGGACCGCCGCGCCCTCCGCCGCGCCGGTGCGCGCCCGCGACGAGCGCGCGAGTGTCACGATCTTGGCGTCCTCGGGGTCGAGCGTGGCGCCGTCACTGCCGGACATCTGATTCCTCCCGCTCCGCGGCCTCGCGAACGCGGGGCCCGTCGTCCTGCTCGTTCTCGTCGTTCTCGGCGTGCTGTTCGGTGTGCTCGGCGTCGTCGGGATCCGGCGGGTCCAGGGGCGTGACCAGCACCGTCGTGATCCGGATCCGGCCACGGGCGTCCTTGCCGCCCTCGCCGCGCAGGTGCAGCAGGCCCTCGACGTCCGCCTCCGCCCCGGGGAGGGGGACCCGGCCGAGCCGCTGGGCCAACAGCCCGCCGACCGTGTCGACGTCCGCGTCCTCGAGGGCCTCGGACAGCGCGGCCTCCCGCTCGGTGCCCGCGAACTCGTCCCGGAAGAGCTCCTCGAGGTCCTCCACCGGCAGCCGTGCCGCGAGCCGCAGCGTGCGGCCGTCCAGATGCTCGACGTCCTGGATCTCCTCGCCGTCGTACTCGTCGGTGATCTCGCCGACGATCTCCTCGAGGATGTCCTCGATGGTCACGACGCCCGCGGTGCCGCCGTACTCGTCCACCACGATCGCCATGTGGATCCGGGTGCGCTGCATCTCGCGGAGCAGCTCGTCGATCCGCTTGGAGTCCGGGACGAAGAAGGCGGGGCGCACCACGTCCGGCAGCGGCGCGTCCGGGGTGTCGTACGTCGCCCGGACCAGGTCCTTCAGGTAGGCGACGCCGATGATGTCGTCGATGCCCTCACCGAGCACCGGGACCCGGGAGTACCCGCTCTTCAGGGCCAGCCGGACGACCTTCTCGACCGGGGTGTCCCGCTCCGCCCAGACCAGGTCCGGCCGGGGGACCATGACGTCCCGGACGATCGTGTCCCCCAGCTCGAACACCGAGTGGATCATCTGACGCTCGTCCTCGTCGACGACGCCGCGGGTGCTGGCCATGTCCACCAGCTCGCGCAGCTCCACCTCGGAGGAGAACGGGCCCTCGCGGAAACCGGGGCCGGGGGTGATCGCGTTGCCGACCAGGATCAGCAGCGACGCCAGCGGCGAGAGCAGCGTCGCGAGCACCCGGATCGGGACGGCGAGGAGCCGGCCGACGACGTAGGGGTGCTGCCGCCCGACGGTGCGCGGGCCCACGCCGATCAGCACGTAGCTGACCACCACCATGATCACCGCGGCGAGCAGGACCCCGACCCCGGGCGGGGAGATCCAGCTGGCGAGGGCGACGGCGAGCAGCACGGTGGCCGCGGTCTCGGCCATCAGCCGGAGCAGGAGCAGCAGGTTGACGTGCCGGGGCCGGTCCGCGATCACCTTGGCCAACGCGCGGGCGCCGCCCTTGCCGCTGCGGACCAGCGCGTCCACCCGGGCCCGGGAGACGAAGGTGAGTGCGGCGTCGGCGGCGGCGAACAGGCCCGCCAGCGGCACGAGGACGATGGCGAGGACGAGGAAGCCGACGGCGTTCATCGGATGCGGGTCCGGACGTCGTTCACGAGGTCGCGGGGCGGTCGTCCTCGAGGCCGACCGTGCCGAGCAGCCGCGAGTCGTGACGGCGCTGGGCCTCCTCGGCCGCCGTGCGCTCCCGGTCCGACCGCCAGTCCCCGAGCAGCTTGTTCTGCAGCGCGAACATCTCGCGCTCCTCGTCGGGTTCGTGGTGGTCGTACCCGAGCAGGTGCAGCACCCCGTGCACGGTGAGCAGGTGCAGCTCGTCGTCGAGGCCGTGCCCGGCCTCCTTGGCCTGGTCCTTCGCGAACGCCGGGCAGAGCACGACGTCACCGAGCAGGGCGGGACCGATGTCCGGGGCGTCCGGCCGGCGGGAGTCCTCCGCGAACTCGTCCATCGGGAAGGCCATCACGTCGGTGGGCCCCGGCTCGTCCATCCACCGCTCGTGCAGCTCGGACATGGTGTCCAGGGTGACCGCGGTGATCGCGAGCTCGACCGCGGGGCTGACCTGCATGGCGTCGAGTGCGTACCGGGCCACCGAGACGATCAGCGACTCGTCCACGGCGATGCCGGACTCGTTGATGATCTCGATGCTCACTGGACAACCTCGCGGATCAGGCCAACCTCGTGGGTCACGTCTACCTCTGGCTCGTGGTGCCGGAACGCCCGGCACTCAGGTCGTCGAGGGTAGTCGCCGCGGGCCGGGGGGTCGCGGGCCCCACCCGACACGGGGCGCGCCGTCCTCGCGCGGGCCCGGCCCGGGCGGGGACGACACGACCTGCGTGACGGTGTGCCGGGTCAGCGGCGCCGGGATCGGCGGTCCTGCGGCGGGCCGGTGCGCGGGGCCGCGCTGCGCAGGTCCGGCCGCTGCGAGGCGGCGTCGAACCGGGCGTACGCGTCGACGATGTCCCCGACCAGCCGGTGTCGCACGACGTCGCTGCTGGAGAGCTCGGCGAAGTGCACGTCGTCCACGTCGAGGAGGATGTCCTGCACGACCTGGAGCCCGGACCGGGCGCTGTTCGGCAGGTCGACCTGGGTGACGTCGCCGGTCACGACGATCTTCGAGCCGAACCCGAGGCGGGTGAGGAACATCTTCATCTGCTCGGGCGTGGTGTTCTGCGCCTCGTCCAGGATGATGAAGGCGTCGTTCAGCGTGCGGCCGCGCATGTAGGCGAGCGGCGCGATCTCGATCGTCCCCGCGGCGATGAGCTTGGGGATGGACTCGGGATCCACCATGTCGTGCAGCGCGTCGTAGAGCGGGCGCAGGTACGGGTCGATCTTCTCGTACAGCGTGCCGGGCAGGTACCCCAGCCGCTCCCCCGCCTCGACCGCCGGCCGGGTCAGGATGATCCGGGTGATGGTCTTGGCCTGCAACGCCTGCACGGCCTTGGCCATCGCCAGGTACGTCTTGCCGGTACCGGCCGGGCCGATGCCGAAGACGATGGTGTGCGAGTCGATCGCGTCGACGTAGCGCTTCTGGTTCAGGGTCTTCGGCCGGATGGTCTTGCCGCGCCGGGACAGGATGTCCAGGCTCAGCACCTCCGCCGGGGTCTCCCCGCGGATGGCGGCGACGGCCGGGTCGTCCTCGGTCAGCATCTCCACCGTGCGCCGCACGGTGTCCGAGCCGACGTGCTGGCCGCGCTCGGCGAGGGTGATCAGCTCGGTGAAGACGCGCTCCGCGAAGGCGACGTCACCGGGCTGCCCCGTGAGGGTCAGCTCGTTGCCGCGGACGTGCACGTCCGCATCGAGCATCTCCTCGGCGGTGCGCAGGCTCTCGTCACGGGATCCGAGCAGCGCGAGCAGGGCGGCGTCCGGGACGGCCAGGCGGGACTGGACGGGATCCGGCTGGTCGTGATCCGAAGGGCCGGGATCCGATCGGCCGAGATCCGAATGGGCGGTCGGACGTGGGGTCAAGTGCTTCGTCGCCTGCTCTCGGTCTCAGGGATGCAACGCCCCGGATGGTACCGGCCGGATCGGACAGTTCGCCGCGCCTTTGTCCCCCGATGCGCCCGGCGCGCCGAGCGGAGCCCGTCCCACCCCCGCGAGTCGCGGGTCACAGGACGCGGGCGATCGCGTCGGTACAGGCACGCCAGGCGGCGGTGGTGGGATCGATGACCGCGAAGTGGTCCGCGCCGTCGATCGTGACGAACTCCGCGGGATCACCCGCGGCCCGGGCCCGCTCGACGTAGCGGCGGCTCTGCCGGAGCGGGACGTTGCCGTCCGCGGTGCCGTGCACGCAGACCACCGGGACCCCGACGGGCAGCCGCTCGGCCGGGGAGCCCATCGCGTAGCGGTCCGGCACGTCCGCGGGTGCCCCGCCCAGGAGGTCCGTCACGGCACCCCCACCGAGGTCCGCGCCGTCGACCAGGTCGAGGACCCCGGCCTGGCTCACCGCGCCGCGCAGGGTGACCCGCGGGCCGGCACCCGGTGCGCCGGCCGGGAGTCCGGGCCGCGCGGCGAGCCAGCCGACGAGGTGCCCGCCCGCGGAGTGCCCGAGCCCGACGACGCGGGCGAGATCCAGGCGCGGTTCTCGCAGCTCGGCGAGGTGGTCGACGGCGGCGGCGACGTCCTCGAAGGTGGCGGGCCACCCGCCCTCGTCCGCACCGTGGCGCCCGGACACCCGCCGGTACTCGACGTTCCACGCCGCGAACCCGGCGGTCGCCAGGTCGACGGCGAGCGGGCGGGCGAGCTCGAGGCCGTAGCTGCTGCGCCAGAAACCGCCGTGGACCAGAACGAGGGTGCCGCGCACGGGCCCGTCCCCGACGGGGAGCGTGAGTTCACCGAACTGGCTCGGCCGGTCCCCGTAGGCGACGCGCCGGGGCGCCGGGATGCCGGAGGCGGGGAGGCCGGACTCGGGGACACCGGACGCGGGGAGGCCGGAGCCGCAGGCGGTCACGACCGACGCCGTGCCGAGGAGGGCGAGCAGGCCGCGGCGGGAATGGTGCACACGTGGTCCTTCGTAGCGCACCGCGTCGAGGATCGGCCGAACGGAGCACGGAATCACCGCGACTCGGTGACGGAAACACCGCGACTCGCGGGGAGGGGCCGCGCCGCGGGGTACCACGTCGCGGTGGACATGGGGGGACACCCACCGCGACGTGGCGGCCACCGGACGAGGGGGACCCTCCCGGCGGCCCCGTGGGCGGACCCACGGTCCCGGGCCCGCCGCGCACACGGCGGGCACGGTGACCCTATGTGACCGAGCCTCCCGGTGCCGACCGAATCGATCCGGTGACGCGTGTCACGAGCGGCGCGCCGCGCCCTCCAGGTCCGGGAACGGGTCCGTCCGGGCGGTCCAGCGCGCCGTCAGGGCACCGATCGCGCCCAGGGCGACGGCGGCGGCGGTGGAGGCGCGCAGCACGTCCGGGCCGAGCCGGACGGTGCGGGCACCCGCCGCGGCCAGCGCGTCGAGCTCGGCGTCGGAGATCCCGCCCTCCGGCCCGACGACGAGCAGGACGTCGCCCTCCGCGGGCAGGTCCGCCGCGCACAGGACGTGGTCCGCCCCCTCGTGCAGGACGAGGGTCGCGGCGCTCGTCCCGGCCAGGCGCGCCAGCTCGGGCGTGCCCACCGGCTCCGCCACGGTCGGCACCCACGGCCGCCGGGCCTGTTTCGCGGCCTCGCGGACGGTCGAGCGCCACCGGGCGAGCGCCTTCTCCCCGCGCGGCCCCTGTTCCCACTTCGCGACGCAGCGCGCCGCCCGCCACGGGATCACCCCGTCGACACCCGCCTCGGTGGCGGTCTCGACCGCGAGCTCGCCGCGGTCCCCCTTCACCAGGGCCTGCGCGAGCAGCACCCGGGGAGCCGGCGGATCGAGCCGGACCACCTCGACGACGTCCAGCTCCAGGGAGTCCTTGCCCGCCTCGCCCGCCTCGCCCGCCTCGGCCCGGGCGAGCCCGCCCCGCCCGTCCGCGAGCAGGACGGTCTCGCCCGGGCGGATGCGCTTCACGGTCGCGGCGTGGCGGCCCTCGGCGCCGGTGAGGGCGAAGGCCCCCGGGCCCGGCAGCTCGTCGACCAGGAACAGCGGGGCGGTGCTCATGCGGGGATGCTCATGCGGGGATGCTCATGCGGGGATGCTCACCGGCCCCCGAAGCCCCGCAGCCGGGAGAACAGGCCGTGCCCGTTGCGCGCGCCGATCGCGAGGTCCGGCTGCTCCTCGCCGCGGAGCTTCGCGAGCTGGCGCAGCAGCTCGGTCTGGTCCTTGTCCAGCTTGGTGGGCACCGTGACGTCGATGTGCACGACGAGGTCCCCGTGCCCGTCGATCCGGCCGGTGGAGCGCAGCCGGGGCATGCCCTTGCCGCGCAGCGTCCGGACCGCGCCGGCCTGGGTGCCGGGCTCGATGTTCAGGTCCTCCAGCTCCCCGTCGAGCATCGGGAGCGGCAGCGTCGCACCGAGCGCCGCGGCCGTCATCGGGAGCGGGAGGGTGACGTGCAGGTCCGCGCCGTCGCGCTGGAAGACCTCGTGCGGCACCTCCTCGACCTCGACGTAGAGGTCTCCGGCCGGACCGCCGCCCGCCCCGACCTCGCCCTGCCCGGCGAGCCGCACGCGCATCCCGTCCGCCACACCGGCGGGGATCCGCACGCCGACACTGCGCCGCGAGCGCACCCGTCCGTCCCCGGCGCACTGCCGGCACGGCTCCGGGATGACCTCGCCGAGGCCGCGGCACGTCGGGCACGGCCGCGAGGTGACGACCTGGCCGAGGAACGAGCGCTGCACGCTCTGGATCTCGCCGCGGCCGTCGCAGATGTCGCACCGCTGCGGGGACGTGCCGGGCGAGCAGCCGGAGCCGCTGCAGTCCGAGCAGAGCACGGCGGTGTCCACGGTGAGCTCGCGCTGCACGCCCGTCGCGCACTCCTCGAGCGTGAGCTGCATCCGGATCAGCGCGTCCGCGCCGGGCTGGACCCGGCTGCGCGGGCCACGGCCGCGGCCCCCGGCGGAGCCGCCGAAGAACGCGTCCATGATGTCGCCGAAGCCGAACTGGCTGAAGGGGTCTCCACCGCCACTGCCACCGCCGCGGCCGTTGTCCAGCGGGTCACCACCGAGGTCGACGATGCGCCGCTTCTCGGGGTCCGTGAGGACCTCGTAGGCGGTGGACACCTCGCGGAAGCGTTCCTGGGCCTCGGGTTCCGGGTTGACGTCCGGGTGCAGCTCCCGGGCGAGGCGGCGGTACGCCCGCTTGATCTCGTCGGCGCCCGCGCCCTGTTCGACGCCGAGGATGCCGTAGTAGTCGCGTGCCACCCTTGAATTCCCCATGCTTCTTCCAGCTCGACAGCTCGATCTCTCACGTACGCGCGCAGAGGCTCAGCGCCCCGTCAGGATCTCACCCACGTAACGGGCGACGGCATGCACCGCCGCAATGGTCCCCGGATAGTCCATCCGGGTGGGCCCCACGACGCCCATTCCGCCCAGCACCGTGCCGGGCCCGTAGCCGATGGACACGACGGACGCGGTGCGCAGGTCCGACGACTCGTTCTCCTCGCCGATCCGGACCGTCACCAGGCCCGGGTCCTGCGCGGAGGCCAGCAGC
This sequence comes from Pseudonocardia sp., assembly GCA_025869365.1. GTDB lineage: Bacteria > Actinomycetota > Actinomycetes > Mycobacteriales > Pseudonocardiaceae > Pseudonocardia. The sequence continues at coordinate 29,033 of JAOZVV010000087.1, read as the reverse complement.
TTCAGCACGACGACCTGTTCCTCGAGCGCCTCGAGGATCTGCCGCATCGAGCCCGGGAAGTCCGCGGTGTTGCGGGTGAGGTTGGCCGTGCCGCCGAGGACGAGCCGCTCCTCGGGATGCTCGACGAGCGTCTCGATCAGCACCGTCGCCAGCGTGAGCAGGTTGTCCCGCAGCTCGACCGGGGCGGACTCCGGCAGCTCCGCCACCTCGGCGGAGGCGTCCGCGAGCTTGCGCCCGACCAGCGCGCCGTTCAGGATCGCCCGGAGCCGCCCCACCTCGTCCTCGCCGACGACCTGGCCGAGGTCCACGATCCGCTGGTCCACCCGGCCGCTGTCGGTGATCAGCACCAGCATCAGCCGTGCGGGCGTGAGCTGGACGACCTCGAGATGGCGGACCGTGGAACGGGTGAGCGTGGGGTACTGCACGACGGCGACCTGACGGGTCAGCTGGGCGAGCAGCCGGACGCTGCGGCGCAGCACGTCGTCCAGGTCCACCGCGCCTTCCAGGAAGGACTGCACGGCCTTGCGCTCGGGCCCGGACAGCGGCTTGACCTGCGCCAACCGGTCCACGAACAGCCGGTAACCCTTGTCGGTCGGGATGCGGCCCGCGCTGGTGTGCGGCTGGGCGATGAGCCCGTCCTCCTCCAGCGCGGCCATGTCGTTGCGCACCGTGGCGCTGGAGACGCCGAGGTTGTGCCGGTCCACGATCGCCTTCGAGCCCACCGGCTCCTGCGTCGACACGTAGTCCGCGACGATCGCCTGGAGGACGGCGAAGCGCCGGTCGTCGGAGTTCACCCGGCTCCTCCTCACAGGTCGGTGTGCGGTCTCCCCCAGTCTAGGCCGGGGAAACCCGGAACTGCCCGGTGCGCGAGGTGTGAGCTGCCTCGACGTGCCCGTCCGGATTCGGGAGGATCCGACGCGTGCTGCTGCGCCGGGACACCCTCGACGGGATCGCCGACGGCCGCGTCACGCTGGCCTTCCGGCGGTGGGAGCGGCCACGGGTGAAGCCGGGCACCCGGCTGCGGACGGCGATCGGGGTCGTCGAGGTCACGTCCGTGGACCCGGTGCGGGGACGGCTGACCGCCGCGGACGCCCGGGCCGCCGGGTTCCCGACGATCGCCGCCCTGAAGGCGAAGCTCGACGGCCGCGCCGGCATCGTCTACCGCGTCGCGCTCCGGCCCGCGGGCCCCGATCCCCGGGTCGCGCTCCGGGAGGACCCCGAGCTCGACGACGCGGGGCGCGCGGAGCTCGACGCCCGGCTCGCCCGGCTGGACGCGGCCTCCCGGCGCGGGCCCTGGACCTCGACCGTGCTGGCGCTGATCGCGCAGAACCCGGCCGTCCGGGCCCCGGACCTGGCGGCGCGGCTGGGCCGGGAGACGGCGCCGTTCAAGCGGGACGTGCGCAAGCTCAAGGAGCTGGGGCTGACCGAGAGCCTGGAGACCGGGTACCGGCTCTCCCCGCGCGGGGAGAGCTACCTCAGGCGCTGACCAGCGCGTCGAGCTTGGTCCAGGAGCTCTCCCAGCCCAGGGTGGCGCCGTCGAGGATCTCCACCGGCAGCGGTCCCTGGCGCAGCTCGAGGCGGGTCTGCTTCTCCCCCTCGGGGTGGAACTCCAGCCGCATGACCATGCCGTTCTCTCCTCGCCGACCAGCAGCTCGTTCTCGATCACCTCGGTGAAGGTCGCGTTCACCGGGGAGGTGAACGCCGGGTCGTCTGCGCTGACCATCGTGAACCGCTGGTGCCCGCCCACCGACGCGTCGATCGACACGGTCTCCCGCGGCACCGTGAAGCCGACCGGGCCGAACCACTGCGCGAGCTGGTCCGGGTCCGTGAACGCGCGGTAGACGACCTCCGGCGGCGCGTCGAAGACGCGGGTCAGGCTCAGGGTGCCGGTCTCGCCGGAGAGTTCGGGCATCTCGGGGGTGCTCATCGTCAGGACTCCTTCTGCTGCTGGATCGCTTTCAGGTGGGCGTCGAGCCGGGTGAAGTTGGCGTCCCAGAAGCGGCGGTAGTGCTCCATCCACTCCGTCGCCTCCCGCAGCGGCTCGGGCCGCAGGCTGCTGGAGCGCCACTGGGCCTCGCGGCTGCGGGTGATCAGCCCCGCCGTCTCCAGGACCTTGAGGTGCCGGGAGATCGCCGGGAGCGAGATCGGGAACGGTGCCGCGAGCTCGGTCACGGTGGCGTCGCCGTCCGCGAGCCGGGCGAGGATCGCCCGGCGGGTGGGGTCCGCGAGCGCGGAGAAGATCACGCTCAACCGGTCCGTCGACACCTTCATTTCACCACCTTGTTAATTAACGACTTGGTGAAGTTAGCGCGCCGGGCGCGTCGCCGTCAAGCGCCGACCACACCGCCGTCACACGCCGGGATCGGCAGGGTCGCCGGTAATGGGTGGTCCGTCTCGGTTCAGCCGGCGCTGGGTGCTGGTCGCCGCCGGCTCGGCCGCCCTGCTCGGCGCGGGCTCGGCGAGCGGGCTGCTGCCCGTCGGCGCGGACGTCCCGGCCGGGGACCTGCGCGCCCGGGTCCTGAGCGGCCACCCGCCCTTCACGGGTCTCTCGCACAGCACCGGACGGCTGGGCCTGCCCGAGATCCCCCAGCTGCGGTCGACGACCGCGCTGCTCACCGGCACCACGACGATCCGCTCCTACCGCGCGGGCCCCGACCGCTGGCGTGTCGACGAGCTGACGCCGGCCGGCGAGCGGGACACCTACCACCGCGACGGGGTCGAGTACGTCTGGGACTTCGGCGCCGACCAGCTCACGACCGTCTCCGGGAGCACCCCGGTCCGGCTCCCCCGCCCCGCGGACCTGGACCCGCCCGAGCTGGCCCGCCGCCTCGTCGGCATGTCCCGGACGGATCCGGTCTCGGTGATCCCGGGCCGGCGGGTCGCGGGCCTCGCCGCGTCCGGGTTCCGGGTGACGCCCGCGGACCCGGACACCACCGTCGCCCGCATCGACGTGTGGCTGGACCCGGAGTCGGGCCTGCCGCTGCGCGTCGAGGTCGCCGGGCGGGCCGATCCCGGCCTGCCCGTGCTGTTCACCGAGTTCCAGGAGGTCTCCCTGACCGCGCCCGACGAGCGGACCCTCACCCCGTCCGTCCCGCCCGGGGCGGGGTCGGTGACCGCCGACGCCGCGGACCTCGCCGGCGCCCTGCGCCAGCTCGACGCACCGGCCCCACCCGCGCGGCTGGCCGGCCGGGCCCTGGTGCCCCTCGAGGGAGCCCTGCCCGGCGTCGGGCTCTACGGCTCGGGGGTCTCCGGGTTCGCGCTGGTCCCGGCCAGCCGCGGGATCGCGGACCGGGTCATCGAGGGCGCGGCGATCGCGGGCGGGGTGGACGTCGAGGTACCCGCCGGGCGGGCGGTGCGGGTGAGCTCGCCGCTGCTCACCGTCGTCGCCCGGGGCGGGATCCGGCGGGGCCGGGTCCTGCTCGTGGGGACCGTGGCCCCGGCCGTGCTGGAACAGGCGGTGCGCGAGCTGCCGACGAGGGGCAGACCGTGATCATCAGAACCTCCGGCCTCACCAAGCGCTTCGGCCGGGTCACCGCCGTCGACGACGTCTCCCTGCACGTGCCCGAGGGCGTCCGCTTCGGCCTGCTGGGGCCCAACGGCTCCGGGAAGACGACGACCGTCCGGATGCTGCTCGGGCTCGTCCACGCGACGGCCGGGGAGATCGAGGTCCTCGGCGAGCCGATGCCCCGACGGGCGGCGTCGGTGTTGCCGCAGGTGGGTGCCCTGGTCGAGGGCCCGGCGGCCTGGGGTCACCTGTCCGGGCGCGCGAACCTGCGCCTGCTCGACGCCGCCGGGCGGGGCGGGCGGCGGCGGGACCGCCGCCGCCGCGTCGAGGACGCCCTGGAGCGGGTCGGGCTCGGCGGGGTCGATCGACGCCCGGTGCGGGCCTACTCCCTGGGCATGCGGCAACGGCTGGGCATCGCCGCGGCGCTGCTGCGCGGGCCGCGGCTGCTGCTGCTCGACGAGCCGACGAACGGCCTGGACCCGCGCGGGATCCAGGAGATGCGCGCGCTGCTGACCGAGCTGAACCTCGGCGGGACGACGGTCGTGCTGTCCAGCCACCTGCTCAGCGAGGTCGAGGCGCTGTGCACGCAGGTCGGTGTCATGGACTCCGGGCGGCTGGTGCTCGACTCCCCGATGGACGCCCTGCGCACGCCGACCGGGCGGATCCTGCTGACGACCCCGGACCCGGCGGCGGCGGTCGGCCTGCTCGACGGGCGGGTGCTCGCGCGGGCCGGGGACCGGCTCGTCGTGCGGGGTGAGGACGCGGCGTCGCTGAACGCCCGGCTCGTCGCGGCCGGGGTGCGGGTGAGCGGGCTGACCGCGGAGCGGCGGACGCTGGAGCAGGTCGTGCTGGAGCTGACCGGGACGGGATCGGACCGGGTCGATCCGCACACCCCGGTCCCCGTGCCGGGAGGCACCCGGTGATCGGCGTCGAGCTCCGGCTGATGCTCCGCCGTCGCCGCGTGTGGCTGTGCTGGACCCTGCTCTGCGCACTCCCGACGCTGGTGGCGATCCTGCTCGCCGCCACCCGGCTCACGCCCCCGCCCGGGAGCGGCGGCGCCTTCCTCTCGGCGGTCGTGACCAACGGGCAGATCTTCCCCGCGGCGGCCCTCGCGCTGGTGTTGCCGGTGTTCCTGCCGATCACCGTCGCGATCGTGTCCGGCGAGGCGATCGCGGGCGAGGCGACGGCCGGGACCCTGCGGTACCTGCTCGTCAGGCCGGTGGGGCGGCTGCGGCTGCTCGTCGCGAAGCTGATCTCCGTCGCCGTGTACGTGCTGCTCGCGGTCCTGCTCGTCACCGTCGTGTCGTACGTGGTCGGCGTGCTGGCGTTCGGCTTCGGGCCGGCCGCGTCGCTCGGCGGGGCAGGCGGGATCCCGTCGCTCTCGGGAGCGACGCTGACGCCCGCGGACGTGGCGCTCCGCACCGCCGTCACGGTCGGGTACCTGGCGCTGTGCATGCTCGCGCTCGGCGCGATCGGGCTGTTCTTCTCGACCCTGACCGACGCGCCGCTGGCGGCCGCGCTCGGGGTGCTCGCGGTCGTGGTGGCGAGCGCCGCGCTGACCCCGCTCGACGCGGCCTCGGCGATCCGGGACTACCTGCCGACGACGCACTGGCTGGCCTGGATCGACCTGTACCGGGACCCGATCCTCTGGACCTCGGTCCGGCAGGGCTTCGCGGTGGAGGCGGGGTTCGTCGTCGTCGCCTTCGGGGCGGCGTGGGCGAACTTCGCGACGAAGGACATCGCGAGCTGAGCCGGTTCAGCCGGTGGGGCTCGCGCCGCAGCCCGCGCCGGCGACGTCCACCGGACCGGTCCCGATCCCCCGCAGCACCAGCCCGGTGACCGTCGCGTCCCGGGGCAGGTCCGAGTGCCCGACCCGGGCGCCCGGGCAGACGTCCTGGACCGACGTGGTCACGGCCCCGCCCAGGCGTGCGGTCTCGGGCGGGGTGGACGTCTCGTCGTCCGCGGTCCAGATCGAGAGCCACGGCACCGCCGACCCGACGCCGGCCCGGTCCAGCTCGGTGATCTCGGCCGACCCGGGGGCGAGCTGGCGGCACGCGACCGGGCACGCGTCCGGCGCCTGGGTGATCGCGGTCGCGGCGAGGGACGTGCCGTGCAGCGGCGAGCCGAGGGTGACCACGCGCCGGGCCTTCGCGGCGCCGTCGTCCCGGGCGATCCACAGCCCGGCGACGACCCCGCCGGCCGAGTACCCGACCACGTCGACCGACGGCGCCCCGGCGGCGAGGGCGGCGTCCGCGGCGGCGTCGAGCACGTCGACCTGCGCGGACAGGTCCCCGGTGCCGTCGCCGACGAGCGTGAGCACCTGCGCGTCCCGGCCCGTCGCCCCGATCCGGGCCGCCAGCTGCAGGAGCGCGTCCCGGCCGCCCCCGTACCCGGGGACGAGCAGCACCGGCCCCGGCCGGTCCTGCGCGGGCCGGGAGGCCGGGTCGACGTCCGGGGAGGACGGGGCCCCGGCGATCCGCACCCCGACCAGCACGACGGCGACGAGCACGACGAGCGCCAGGACCCCCGCGAGGAGCCGCCGCCGAGGGCTCACCGTCGCCCCCCGCTCCGTCGGCCCCTGATCCCGGTTCGGACGGCCTCACGCCGCGACTCGCGCGGTTCCAGCTCCCGACTCGCGGAGGTGGCGAACCACCCGCGAGTCGGGAGCTGAGGCCACGCGAGTCGCGCTGTGAGGCCGACCGGGTCGGGAGCCGGGGCGACGGCTGCCGTCATGCAGGCGTGTCCGCGGGCGCCCCGGCGGACTCCGAGGCCAGGAGGAGGTCCTGGACGAGCCGGTCCGCGAGGAGGCGACCCCGGCGGGTCAGGACCGCGCGGCCCCCGGCCAGGGTGAGCAGGCCGTCCTCCGCGGCCCGGGCGGCCTCGGCGCGGGCGGGCCCGTCGAGGAGCTCCAGCGGCAGCCCCGAGGCCAGGCGGAGCCGCAGCATCACCCGCTCCGTGTGCTGCTCGTCCGGGGTCAGGACCTCGCGGTCCAGCTCCGGGGAGACGCCGTCGGCGAGCATCGACGCGTACCGGGCGGGGTGCTTGACGTTCCACCAGCGGGTCCCCGCGACGTGCGAGTGGGCACCCGGGCCCGCGCCCCACCAGTCCCCGTCCAGCCAGTAGCCGAGGTTGTGCCGGCACCCCGCGTCGGCCGACGACGCCCAGTTCGACACCTCGTACCAGCCCAGGCCGGCGGCGGTGAGCAGGTCGTCGATCAGCTCGTAGCGCTCCGCGGCCACGTCGTCGTCCGGGGCGGGGAGCTCGCCGCGCGTCACCCGGCGGGCCAGCGCGGTCCCGTCCTCGACGATCAACGAGTACGCGGAGACGTGGTCCACGCTCGCGGTGAGCACCGCCTCGACCGAGGAGCGCAGGTCGTCCGTCGTCTCCCCCGGCGTCGCGTAGATCAGGTCCAGGTTGACGTGCCCGATGCCCGCCCGGCGCGCCTCCAGGGCGGCCTCGACGGCGCGGCCCGGGGTGTGGCGGCGGTCCAGGATCCGCAGGACGTGCGGCGCCGCGGACTGCATCCCGAGCGAGACGCGCGTGAACCCGGCCTCGACCAGCCCGTCGAAGAACTCCGGGGAGGTGGACTCCGGGTTGGACTCCGTCGTCACCTCCGCGCCCGGGGCCAGCCCGAACTCGTCGCGGACCGAGTCCAGGACCGCTCCGAGGCGGCCCGCCCCGATCAGCGACGGCGTGCCGCCCCCGACGAACACGGTCTCGACGGGCCGGTCCCCGACCGTGCGGCGGGCGAGCGCGAGCTCCCGGCGCACCGCCTCCAGCCAGCCGTCCGGGGAGGCGCCGGAGCCGTCCAGCTCGGAGGCGGTGTAGGTGTTGAAGTCGCAGTAGCCGCAGCGGGACGCACAGAACGGCACGTGGACGTAGATGCCGAAGGGCGTCGGAACGGTCACGCCTCCACGGTAACCGCGGGCTCCTCCGGGAGCGGGCCGGGCGGCCCGGCGCCTGCGCCGGGCCGATCGCGGGCCCGATCCTGTGAATCGGCTCCCAGCATGCGGGCACACTCTGGCCGTTGGTCCGGACAGCATGGCACCCTGTGGACGTGACCGCGCTGACTCTGCATCTGCGGGCTCCGGGCCTCGTCGCCCGTCGCCACGTGGACCTGCACCGGGTGAGTAGCGCGCTCTGTCGAAGCCGGCGCTGAGCGCGCACGCCGTCGATCACCGTCCTGTCTGATCCGTCCGGCGCCGGAACCTCATCGCGACGACGCGCCTCACCGGCGTCGCGGCGTGTCCAGGCCCCATCTCGGGAGCTCCCACCACATGCCCCCCACCACGTCCACACCTGCCAAGCGCAAGCGCGGCGAAGGCCAGTGGAAGCTCGGCCACCGCGAGCCGCTGACCCCCAACGAGCGCAGCAAGCGCGACGACGACGGGCTCAACGTGCGCGCGCGCATCGAGAACGTCTACGCCAAGCGCGGCTTCGACTCGATCGACCCCGCCGACCTCCGCGGCCGTTTCCGCTGGTGGGGCCTCTACACCCAGCGCAAGCCCGGGATCGACGGCGGCCGCACGGCCACCCTCGATCCGGAGGAGCTGGACGACCGCTACTTCATGCTGCGGATCCGGTGCGACGCCGGCGCGTTGTCCACCGAGCAGCTGCGCGTCCTCGGTGAGGTCAGTCAGCAGTACGCCCGGGACACCGCGGACATCACGGACCGGCAGAACATCCAGTACCACTGGATCCGCGTGGAGGACATGCCGGCGATCTGGGACAAGGTCGAGGGCGTCGGGCTGCTCACCACCGAGGCCTGCGGGGACACCCCGCGCGTCATCCTCGGCTCCCCCGTCGCCGGGATCGCGGCGGACGAGAAGATCGACCCCGAGTCGGCGATCCGCACGATCCTGGACCGCTACATCGGCAGCAAGGAGTTCTCCAACCTGCCGCGCAAGTTCAAGACCGCGATCTCGTGGCAGCAGGACGTCGCGCACGAGATCAACGACATCTCCTTCGTCGGCGTGGACCACCCGGAGCACGGCCCCGGCTTCGACCTTTGGGTCGGCGGCGGCCTCTCCACCAACCCGAAGCTCGCGCAGCGGCTCGGCGCCTGGGTCCCGCTCGAGGAGATCCCGGACGTCTGGAAGGGCGTCGTCTCGGTCTTCCGGGACTACGGCTACCGCCGGCTGCGCCACCGCGCCCGCATCAAGTTCCTGATCGCGGACTGGGGCGTGGAGGAGTTCCGCCGAGTGCTGGAGGAGGAGTACCTCGGCCACAAGATGGTCGACGGCCCGGCTCCCGCGATCCCCGAGGTCCCGATCGACCACGTCGGCGTCCACAAGCAGGTCGACGGCCGCAACTACGTCGGTCTCGCGCCGTCCTCCGGCCGGGTCTCGGGCAGCACGCTGATCGCGCTGGCCGAGGCGGCCGAGGCCGCGGGCTCGCGGCGGGTGCGGCTGACGGCGCAGCAGAAGGTCGTCGTGCTCGACGTGCCGGACGAGGCCGTGGAGGCCCTCAAAGCCGACGCGAACGCGCTGGGCCTGCAGGCCGAGCCGTCCCCGTGGCGGCGCTCGACCATGGCCTGCACCGGGATCGAGTTCTGCAAGCTCGCGATCGTCGAGACCAAGGAACGGGCGATCCGCCTCGTCGAGGACCTGGAGAAGCGCCTCGCGGACATCCAGGGGGACATCGACACCCCGGTCTCGATCCACCTCAACGGCTGCCCGAACGCGTGCGCGCGCACCCAGGTCGCGGACATCGGCCTCAAGGGCATGATCGTCTCCGACGCGGCGAAGAACCAGGTCGAGGGCTTCCAGGTGCACCTCGGCGGCGGGCTCGGCCTCGACGCCGGCTTCGGCCGCAAGGTGCGCGGGCTCAAGGTCACCAGCGCCGAGCTGGGTGACTACGTGGAGCGCGTGGTCCGGAACTACGTCGCGAAGCGGGACGCCGGCGAGCGCTTCGCCACCTGGGTCCTGCGCGCGGACGAGGACGACCTCACATGACGGAACGGGTCGTCCCGTACCACTGCCCGTACTGCGGGGAGGAGGACCTCCGCCCCGCCGCCCGCAGCGAGAAGGTCCCCGGCGCCGCCTGGTGGTGCTCGAGCTGCATCCGCACCTTCGTCGTGACCTTCGTGGGGATCGGCGTGCCGGACTCGTCGTCGCCTGCCGGAAAGGGAGTGGACTCATGAGCGTGGCCACCGAGATCGACCTGCGCGGGCTCGCCGAGCGCGGCGCCGCCGAGCTGGGCCCGGACGCGAGCGCCGAGCAGCTGCTCGCCTGGGCCGCGGAGACGTTCGGCTCCCGGCTGATCGTCGCGTCGAACATGCAGGACGCGGTGCTCGTCGACCTGGCGGCCAAGACGCAGCCCGGCGTGGAGATCCTCTTCCTGGAGACCGGCTACCACTTCGCCGAGACGATCGGGACCCGGGACGCCGTCGAGCACGTCTACGACGTGCGGATCCACAACGCGCAGGCGGCGCAGAGCGTCGCCGAGCAGGACGCGAGCGAGGGCAAGGACCTCTGGTCCCGGGACCCGAACCGCTGCTGCGCGCTGCGCAAGGTCGCCCCGTTGCAGGACACCCTCGCGCGCTACGACGCCTGGGTCACCGGCGTCCGCCGCGTCGAGGCCCCGACCAGGGCGAACACGCCGCTGATCACCTACGACGAGAAGTTCGGCCTGGTCAAGATCAACCCGATCGCGGCCTGGAGCGACGACGCGATGCAGGCCTACATCGACGACAACGGGATCCTGGTGAACCCGCTCGTCGGCGAGGGCTACCCCAGCATCGGCTGCGCCCCCTGCACCGCGAAGCCGGCTCCGGGCGCCGATCCCCGCTCCGGCCGCTGGGCGGGCACGGGCAAGATCGAATGCGGGTTGCACGTCGAATGAGCTGTGCGCGGACAACCTCGCCAGACCACCGTTACTCGCGCACCGGAGGTGCCCTTTGACCGCGCCCGCGCTGGACGCCCTCGACGCCCTGGAGAGCGAGTCCATCCACATCTTCCGCGAGGTCGCGGGCGAGTTCGACCGGCCGGTGATCCTGTTCTCCGGCGGCAAGGACTCGACGCTGCTGGTGCACCTGGCCGTCAAGGCGTTCGCGCCGGCCCCGGTGCCGTTCCCGCTGCTGCACGTGGACACCGGACACAACTTCGACGAGGTCATCGACTTCCGGGACACCCTCGTCGAGCGCCTGGGCCTGCGGCTGGAGGTCGCGAAGGTCCAGGACTACATCGACGACGGCCGCCTCGTCGAGCGGGCGGACGGCACCCGCAACCCGCTGCAGACCCAGCCGCTGCTGGACTCGATCGTCGAGGGCAGGTTCGACGCGGTGTTCGGCGGCGGTCGCCGGGACGAGGAGCGCGCCCGGGCCAAGGAGCGCATCCTGAGCCTGCGGGACGCGTTCGGCCGCTGGGACCCGCGCAAGCAGCGCCCCGAGCTGTGGAACCTCTACAACGGCAGGCACGCCGCCGGCGAGCACGTCCGGGTCTTCCCGATCTCCAACTGGACCGAGCTCGACGTCTGGCGCTACATCCAGCGCGAGCAGATCGAGCTCCCGACGATCTACTACGCCCACCAGCGCGAGGTGTACAAGCGCGACGGCATGTGGCTCGCCGAGGGACCCTGGGGCGGACCGCGCGGCGCCGAGACCCTCGAGCAGCTCTCCGTGCGCTACCGCACGGTCGGGGACGGGTCCTGCACCGGCGCCGTCGAGTCCACCGCCACCACCCTCGACGAGATCATCGCCGAGGTCACCGCCTCCCGGCTCACCGAACGCGGCGCGACCCGCGCGGACGACCGCATGTCCGAGGCCGCCATGGAGGACCGCAAGCGTGAGGGCTACTTCTGATGTCTAGGGATCTGCTGCGGTTCGCGACGGCCGGCTCCGTCGACGACGGCAAGTCCACGCTCGTGGGGCGCCTGCTCTACGACACCAAGTCCGTCCTCGCGGACCAGATCGAGGCCGTGCACCGCGCGTCGGTGGACAAGGGGCTGGCCACGCCGGACCTGTCGTTGCTGGTCGACGGCCTGCGCGCCGAGCGCGAGCAGGGCATTACGATCGACGTGGCCTACCGCTACTTCGGCACGCCGGTCCGTGAGTTCGTCCTCGCGGACACCCCCGGACACGTCCAGTACACCCGCAACACCGTGACGGGCGCCTCGACGGCGGAGCTCGCCGTGCTGCTCGTCGACGCCCGGCACGGCGTCGTGGAGCAGACCCGCCGGCACGCGACGGTGCTGGCGCTGCTGCGCGTCCCGCGCCTCGTCCTCGCCATCAACAAGATCGACCTGGTCGACTACGACGAGGCCGTCCTCACCGCCATCGCCAAGGACTTCGCCGGGCTCGCGCGCTCGCTGGGTTTCCCGGACGACGCGGTGCAGACGATCCCGCTGTCCGCGCTCGTCGGGGACAACGTGGTGGACCGCAGCGAGCGGACCCCCTGGTACGACGGGCCCACCCTGCTCGGGCACCTGGAGTCCGTCCCGGTCGTCGCACCCGAGGCGAACGCACCGTTCCGGATGCCCGTGCAGTACGTCATCCGGCCGCGCACCGAGGCACTGCACGACTACCGCGGCTACGCGGGCCAGGTCGCGTCCGGCACGGTCAGGCCCGGTGACGCCGTGGTGGTCCTGCCCGAGGGCCTGCACACCACCGTGTCGTCCGTGGACACCGCGGACGGGCCGCTCGCCTCCGCCGCCGCGGGCCGCAGCGTCACGATCCTGCTCACCGACGACATCGACATCTCGCGCGGGGACATGATCGTCGCCGCGGGCGCCGAGCCGCGGGTCACGACCGAGATCGACGCGACGCTGTGCTGGCTCGCGGACAAGCCGCTGCGCCCGGGCGCCCGGCTCCTGCTCAAGCACGGGACCCGCACCACGCAGGTCATCGTCGGGGCGCCGGAGTGCCGCATCGACACCGACACCCTCACCGAGGTCGAGGCGGAGACGTTGGGGCTCAACGACATCGGCCGGGTCACGCTGCGCACCGCGGACGCCCTGCCCGTCGACGACTACGCGGACATCCGCGCCACCGGGAGCTTCCTGCTGATCGATCCCCCCACGGGCAACACCCTCGCCGCGGGCCTCGTCGGGAGCCCGCTGGCGCTCACCCCGCTCACCCCGCTCGCCCCCTGACCCGGGAGCCCGCCATCCCTCCCCCCGAACCCCCGCGAGTCGCGGTCACGGACCGGGCGAGTCGGGGTGTGGAGCCGCGCGAGTCGGGGTCACGACCCCCGCGAGTCGCGGTCACGGACCGGGCGAGTCGGGGTGTGGAGCCGCGCGAGTCGGGCGGCACGGTCTCGGCTCCGGGGTCCCTGATCCCGACTCGCCCGGTCCGAGACAGCGACTCGCCCGGTCCCACGTCCCGACTCGCGGGGGCGGTGGGCGCGACTCGTGGGGACGGGGAACGCGACTCGCCGGTGCTGGTCGCGGTGGCGCACGGCAGCCGGGATCCCCGGTCCGCCACGACGATCGCCGCGCTGGTCGACCTCGTGCGGTCCCGGGCGCCCGGGCTGGACGTCCGGCCCGCGTTCCTGGACTTCGACCGTCCCTGCCTCGACGACGTGCTGGCCGGGCTGGACCGGCCCGCGATCGTCGTCCCGTTGCTGCTCGGCGCGGCCTTCCACGCCCGGGTGGACATCCCGGCCGTCGTCGCGCAGGCCCGGCGGCCCGGGCGAGAGGTGCGGATCTCCGACGTCCTCGGCCCGGATCCGGCGCTGCTCGCGGTGGCCGCCGAACGGCTCGGCGAGCTGGGCGTCGTGCCCGGGGAGCCGGGCCTCGGGGTCGTCCTCGCGGGCACCGGCTCCTCGCACGCCGCCGCGAACGCCACCGTCGCCTCCCTCGCCGCCCGCTGGCCCTCGACCGCCGCCGCCTTCGCCACCGCGGAACCGGACGTCGGCGCGGCGATCGCCGGCCTGCGGCGGCGCGGAGCCCGCCGCCTCGCCGTCGCGTCGTGGTTCCTCGCGCCCGGGCGCCTGCTCGACCGGGTTCACGGCGCCGCCGGCGGCGCACCCGTCGGCGAGGCCCTGGGAGCACATCCGGCGGTCGCGGACGTGGTGCTGGCCCGCTATCGCGCGGCGCTCGGGGCGGGGTCCACGCTCAGGGACGCTCGCCGGGCCGTCCCGAAGGCCGTTGCCGAACGGCCGTAAAGGTCCGCCGCAAACGTCTGAGACCCCGGCCACGTCCGAGCCACGCCGAGGCCCGACAGTGCCCGGACACCTGGCTGTCACCCCAGTTCACGGCCCTGCCCGGCCCGCCGGCGATTTCGTCCGGACATTTCGACGCGATTCCGCATCACGGACCCCTGGTTGTTCCGCGCGCGCACACGCCCCACGATTGGGTCATGTCCGCCGTATCGCTGCCCCCGCGGCTCGCCCGACCCGGTTCGCGCCGGGCCGAGGCGTTCGCGGTGAGCCCGCTGCGCGCGTCGGACCTGGAGCTGTTCTGGCCCTCGCGCCGCGGCCACGCCTTCGACGAGTTCTGTCGCTGACCCTCCCCGCCCCGGTCGTCGTCTGACGCCGTGGTGCGCCCGCGCGCCCGAACACCACCACCATGCGAGAGATCTCTGTCCCCATGCGCACGCTCATCGTCGTCGCCCTCGTCGGGCCGGGTGCCCGGCTCGTCGACGGCGCCCTGCGCCTGGTCCACGGCGTCACCTCCACCTCGCTGCTGCTGATCGCAGGGGTGCACCCGGCCGCAGCGGGCACGTCCGCCTGCTGGCTGCGCGCAATGCTCCCCACCCCCGACGGGCGCGAGCCCGTCGCCACCTCCTGACGTTCCTTCCTCGAGAAAGCATGGCCATGCGCCTTCGTTCCCGGATCCCCGCCCTCGTGGCCGCGTCGCTCGCCGTCGTCTCCCTGGCCGCCTGCTCGCGCGCGCAGGAGAGCACCACCGACGCACCGGCCGCCACGTCCCCCGCCGCCGAGCTCCGCCTCGGCTACTTCCCGAACATCACCCACGCCCCCGCGCTGATCGGCGTCGACCAGGGCCTCTTCGCCCAGGAGCTCGGCTCCACGAAGCTGACCCCGCAGACCTTCAACGCCGGCCCGGACGAGGTGAGCGCCCTGCTCGGCGGTTCGCTGGACGCCGGGTTCATCGGCTCCAGCCCGGCCATCAACGCGTTCGCCAAGTCCAACGGCACGGCGATCCGGCTGATCGCGGGCTCGACGTCCGCGGGCGCCCAGCTCGTCACCTCCCCGGACATCACGACGCCCGAGCAGCTCAAGGGCAAGACCGTCGCGACGCCCCAGCTCGGCAACACCCAGGACGTCGCGCTCAAGAAGTGGCTCAAGGAGAACAACCTCGAGATCGGCGAGGGCCCGGACAAGGTCACCGTCCAGAACATCGACAACCCCCGCACCCTGGACCTGTTCAAGCAGGGTCAGGTCGCGGGCGGCTGGCTGCCCGAGCCGTGGAGCTCCCGGCTGGTCGACGCGGGCGCGAAGGTCCTCGTGGACGAGAAGAGCCTCTGGCCGGACGGCAAGTTCCCCACCACCGTCCTGATCGTCCGCACCGAGTACCTGCAGCAGCACCCGGACACGATCCAGGCCCTGCTGCGCGGGGAGCAGAAGGCGATCGACTTCGCGACGAACCAGCAGGACAAGGCGAAGACGGTCACCAACGAGGCCATCAAGAAGATCACGAACTCGTCACTGAGCCCGGCCGTGCTCGACCGCGCCTTCGGCGAGCTGCAGTTCGACAGCGACCCGCTCGCCGCGACCTTCCCGCAGCTGTCGAAGGACAGCGTCACCGCGGGGGCCACGCCGACCGAGACGGACCTCTCCGGCTTCGTCGACGTGACCGCACTCAACGCCGTCCGCACCCAGGCCGGCCAGCCCACCGTGGACGCGGCGGGTCTCGACAAGGCGCAGGGATAAGAACACATGACCGTACTGACCGACACCAGCATCGTCCGCCGCGCGAGGATCGAGCCCGCCGTCACCCTCGACGGCGTCAGCAAGACCTTCGGCACGGGGTCCGCCGCCGTCACCGCGCTGCGCGGGATCGACCTGCAGGTGCAGCCGGGCGAGTTCGTGTGTCTGCTCGGTGCGTCCGGCTGCGGCAAGTCCACGCTGCTCAACCTGGTCGCCGGGCTGGACGCGCCGACGTCCGGGACCGTGTCGGTGACGACGTCGCGGCCGTCGTTCATGTTCCAGGAGGCGGCGCTGCTGCCCTGGCTCACCGCGGGCCGCAACGTCGAGCTGCCCCTGCGGCTGGCCGGGCAGTCCCGCGGCGCGCGCAAGCGCCGCGCCGAGGAGCTGCTCGAGCTCGTCCGGCTCGACGGGCTGGGGTCCAAGCGCCCGCACGAGCTCTCCGGCGGGATGCGGCAGCGCGTCTCGCTGGCCCGTGCCCTCGCGGCGGCGACCGGCGAGGAGGACAGCTCCGGCCTGCTCCTGATGGACGAGCCGTTCGCCGCGCTCGACGCGATCACCCGGGACGTCCTGCAGGGCGAGCTGCTGCGGGTCTGGGAGGCGACCGGGACGACGATCCTGTTCGTCACCCACGACGTCCGCGAGGCGGTCCGGCTGGCCCAGCGGGTCGTGCTGCTGTCCTCGCGGCCGGGGACGGTCGTCGGCGAGTGGGACGTCAGCGGGGGCGGGGAGGAGCTGCACGACGACATCACGGGCCGGCTCCGTCAGGTGATCACCAGTCATGCCGCCTGAGTCCGCCACGCTCGACGGGGACGCGGCCGCGGCGGTCGCGGGCCTCGACGCCCTCGACACCCCGACCGAGAACCGGCGTCCCTGGTGGCGCAAGGCGATCGCGACCGGGCTGCCCCCGCTGGTCGCCCTCGTGCTCGCCCTCGCGATCTGGCAGGCCCTGTGGGCCTCGGCGATCGTGCCGGAGTTCAAGGTCCCCGCGCCGGCCGCGGTGTGGGACTCGTTCGCCTCCCGGCTCGCGACCGGGGAGATCTGGTCGATCCTCTGGACGTCGATCAGCCGGGCGTTCCTCGGCTTCGCGATCGCCCTGGTGATCGCGACGCCGCTCGGGCTGCTGGTGGCGAAGGTGCGGGTCGTCCGCGCCGCGATCGGGCCGCTGCTCTCCGGGCTGCAGAGCCTGCCGTCGGTGGCGTGGGTGCCGGCCGCGATCCTCTGGTTCGGCCTCACGGACGCGACGATCTACTTCGTCGTGCTCCTCGGCTCCGTGCCCTCGATCGCGAACGGGCTGGTCAGCGGCATCGACCAGATCCCGCCGATCCTCCCCCGGGTCGGGCAGGTCCTCGGCGCGCGCGGCCTCACCAGCGCCCGGCACGTCCTGCTGCCCGCCGCGCTGCCCGGTTACCTCGCCGGGTGCAAGCAGGGCTGGGCGTTCTCCTGGCGCTCCCTGATGGCCGCGGAGATCATCGCCGCCGGCCCGCTGCTCGGCGTCGGCCTCGGGGCGTACCTCAAGCAGGGCAGCGACTACAACGACATCAGCGCGGTGTTCGCGGCGATCGTGCTGATCCTCGTCGTCGGGATCGGCATCGAGCTCCTGGTCTTCCGCCCGATCGAGCGCCGGATCCTGCGGGCCCGGGGTCTCGCCCTCGGGGTGTAGCGGCCTGGTGCAGGAAAGCCACCTTCACGCCGGATTCCGGCGTGACGGTGGCTTTCCCGCCACGATCACCCGGCCCGCCCTACGCGGCCGACGCCGCCTCCCGGGACTCCGGGAGCACCCGCAGGACCGCCCGGGCCACCGTGTCGTTGTAGCGCAGGCTCTGCGCGTTCATCCCCGGCCTCGTGAACGCCCCCGCGACCTTGACGATCGTGTGCGGCCCCACCGCGAAACGGCGGTCGTGGACCGCTCCCGCCGCGTCGATCAGCGCACCGTCCGCCGGGCGGACCCTGATCAGCCCCGTGCGGCGCAGGACGGTGCCGTCCGGCTCGCGCAGCACCTCCTCCCCGATCTCGCCGGCGCGCACGAGCGAGGCCAGCAGCGGGTCCGACGTCCGCTCGACGCTGGGGTCCGGGAGGCGGGCGTCGATCAGGATCGTCGACGTGACCGGGGGCGCGCCCGCGAGGGCGGTGCTCCCGGCGTGGAACCCCTCGTCGTCGACGTCCACCCACATCCCCGGGCCCAGGAACTCGACGAGACCGGCGCGGGACAGGGCCAGCAGCTGGCGGACCCGGAACCCGGGCGGGCCGCTCGCGACGGAGTTGAAGAAGCTCTGCCACCAGGTCACGTCCCGGGCCCGCGACCGGGCGGACAGCACGTCCGCCCCCTGCAGCCGGGTGATCTCGCCGTAGACGGACAGCATGGCGACGAAGGCGCCGAGGTGGGCGCTGTGCGCGGGATCGACGTGCTGGCGCAGGTCCTCGGTGATGCGCTCGCGGACCAACGGCTGCAGCTCGGCCAGCGAGTCCGCGCGCAGCCCGTCGAAGGGCCGGTCCAGCGCGGCGAAGTCCAGCCGGAACACCGGGTCCGGGACCGCGGCGACGATCAGCGCGTCCATCTCCGGCGTGCCCCAGCCGAGCGCGGCGAACCGCTCCGCGAACTCCTCCCACGGCAGCACCGCCTGCTCGGGATGTCCCGCGATCAGCTCGTGGTACCAGCCCCAGGCGATCTCCTTCGCCATCAGCGGCCACAGCTGTTCCCGCAGGTCGATCGGGGGGACCAGGGCGTCGGTGGTCTCCGGGCCGAAGAACCGGGGAAGCGGCGGCCGGCCGGCGGCGAGCGGGTGGTGCGACTTGGAGTGGTACGGGGCGCCGCGCGGCGAGCCGACGACCAGCCGCGGCTCCTGCCCCGACGGGACGTACGTCAGCTCGTCGAAGGCGCCGGACGGGCCCTCGAACCGCCCGCCCCGCCCCTCGAACAGCAGCACCATCAGGTCGATGAACGCCAGCCCCATCCCGCGGGCGATCACCGTCTCCCCCGGCTCGACGACCGACAGGTCCGTGTCCGTCGTCTGCTCCGGCGGCAGGTAGCGCAACCCCGCCGCCGAGGCCCTGGCCAGCAGCTCCTGCTCGTCCCCGGTGGGGGCCGCATCGAGATGTCCCGAGGCGAGCACCACCGCGTCGACGCTCAGCGGCGGCTCCCCCTCGAGCGCGACGACCTGCCGGCCGCCCTGCTCGGACAGCCCCGTCGCCCGCGTCTCGTGCACGTGCACCCGCACCTGCGGGGGCAGCGTCGCGACGACATCGCGCAGGACCCGTCCCAGGTACTCGCTCTGCAGCCGCCGGCTCGGGAACGTCGAGGCGGTGACCGCACGGAGCTCGTCGGCCAGCTCGGCGGGCCAGTCCGCGAGATCGCCCTCGCGCTCCTGCCGGGCCCAGTCCCAGAAGGAGGGGCCGGTGAGGATCGGGCCCTCGCAGACCACGGACTCGTCGGTGTACATGGTGACGTCCGCGGCCATGGAGTTCATCGCCAGCAGCGGGGACTGGGCGCTGCGCCAGATCCGGCCCGCGCCGGCCGGGTACGGGTCGACGAGATGCACGTCGAGCGCCCCGTCCGGCCGCAGCTCGGGGACGCTCGCGGCGATCCGCTCGAGGATCCCGACACCGCGGGGTCCGGCACCCACGATCACGATCGACGCGCGGCTCGCTGGGCTGGTCATGAACACGTTCCTCTCACCGGGCTGGGCAGGCAGGGGACCGTGCCCCCCTACAGCGCCGCGGCGGTACGGCACAGGTCGACGTGGCGGCGCAGGGCCGGCCACGTCGAGAGCACCGCAGGCTTGTTCACGTTCTCGACGGTAACCCGCGCCGCCGGGTCACCGCGAGTGCTGCGGAATCGCGTCACCTCACGGATTTCTCACGGCCACGGGGGCGTTGGTACCGGGAGACGACCGTCCGACGAAGGAGTACCCATGCCCGTCGAGTTCCTCGGAATCGGAGCGACCAACGACGGAACGGAGACGCACGCGCGGTCCGGTCCGGCGTTCGATCCCGCGTACACCCTCGAGCTGGCCCGCGCGCACGAGGAGTCCGGCTGGGACCGGGTGCTCACCGCGTACTCGTCGGGTAGCGCGGATCCGGCCCAGGCGGCGGCCTACATCGCCGACCACACCGAACGTCTGCAGCTGCTCCTCGCGCACCGGCCGAACGTCTCCTATCCGACGTTCACCGCGAAGACCGTCGCGACGCTGGACCAGATGAGCGGCGGCCGGCTGACCCTGCACGTCATCACCGGCGGCAACGACCACGAGCAGCGGCGCGAGGGCGACACGGTGCCCAAGGACCAGCGCTACGCCCGCACCCGCGAGGCGATCCAGATCATGAAGCGGGCGTGGACCGAGAGGGAACCCTTCGACTTCCACGGCGAGCACTACTCCTTCGACGACTTCGTCCTCGACGTCGAGCCCGCGCAGAAGCCCCGGCCCAGGATCTCCTTCGGCGGGTCCTCCGAGGCCGCGTACCGGGTCGGCGCCGAGGAGGCGGACATCTACGCCCTGTGGGGCGAGCCGCTGGCCGGGACCGCCGAGCAGATCACGACGATCACCCAGCTCGCGAAGGAGGCGGGGCGCCCGGCGCCGACGTTCCAGGTCGCGTTCCGCCCCATCCTCGGCCGGACCGAGCAGGAGGCCTGGGAGAAGGCGTACGCGACGGTGGCCCGCATCCAGGAGCGCACGGCGGGCGGGCAGCAGCTCACCCGCCGGCATTCCCTCACCGAACCGGAGAACGCCGGCTCGCAGCGGCTGCTGGCGATCGCCGGGCAGGGCGAGCGGCACGACCGCGCGCTCTGGACGGTGACGGCCGCGGCCACCGGCGGCGCGGGCAACTCGACCGCGCTGGTGGGCACGCCCGAGACGGTCGCCGCCGCGCTGATGGACTACTACGACCTCGGTGTGCGGATCCTCTCCGCCCGCGGCTACGACCTCGTCGCGGACGCCCGGGAGTTCGGCACCGAGGTGATCCCGCTCGTCCGCCAGGAGGTCGCGCGCCGGGACGCGGCCTGAGCGCACGAGCGCACGAGCACCTACAGATCGGCCGCCGCGGGGACGACCTCGCGGCCCAGCACCCGCAGCGGCTCGATCTCCGAGACGTTCGGCACCATGCCGTGGTAGTGCTGGACGCCCAGTGACGCGTAGTGCCGCAGCTGCTCGACCAGGGCCTGCGGGTCGCTCGCGTCGAGCGGGCCCATGACCGTCTTCTCGATGTCGTCGTAGTCCCGGCCGACCTCCGCGCACCGGGTCCGCAGGACGTCGAGCTTGTGCTCGAGCTCCGGGCCGGCGAACAGGTTGCAGGCCTGCGCGTACTGCGCCACGAGCCGCAGCGTCTTCTTCTCCCCACCGCCGCCGATGAGGATCGGCGGGTGCGGCCGGCTCAGGGACTGTGGCACGTTCATCGTGCGCCCGAGCTGGTAGTGCTCGCCCTTGTAGGGCCCCTCGTCGGCGCTCCACATCTGCAGACAGATCTGCAGCGTCTCCTCGAGCCGCTCGAAGCGCTCCGCCGTCGGCGGGAAGAACAGGCCGAGGCCCGCGGACTCCTCCTCGTTCCAGGCGGCGCCGATGCCGAGCCACGCCCGGCCCTTGGACAGCACGTCCAGGGTGGTCACGAGCTTGGCGAGCATCCCAGGATCCCGGTAGGTGACGCCGGTGACCCAGGCCAGCAGGTCCACCTTCTCGGTGCGGGCCGCCAGGTAGCCCAGGGTGGTGTAGGCCTCGAGCATGTCGTTCTCGATCGGCCCCACGGGGCGGATCTGCCAGACGTGGTCCATCACGCTGACCCGCGCGAAACCGGCCTCCTCGGCGGCGACGGCGATCCTGGTCAGATCGTCCGCCAGGGCCGCGGGCCCGTTCGGGTAGGTGAAGTCAGCGATGTGCAGTCCGAGCTTCACTTCTGTCTCCGTCCTCGTCCTCGATGTGCGTGTCCGGAGATCGACGCTAGCCCCGTCCGCGCGGGCCTGCCTGGGACCGTCGATCCCAGGCTGGGCGGTCCGCCCGGGCCTGCCGGGCACGGCCGCGGGGCTCAGCGCAGCACGGCCTGGCTCTGCGTCACCCGGCAGGCGAGCCGGCCCCGCGCGTCGACCACGTCCACCACCACGACGATCGCCGTCCGCCCGGCCTGCAGGACGGTTGCGACCGCCTCGGCGTACCCCTCCGTGACCGGGCGCAGGAAATGCGTGGTCGACGACGTCGTCGCGGTCCCCGTCGCCCCGTCCGGCAGGTTCAGGAAGCCGCACCAGCCGCCCGCGGAGTCCGCCAGCGCCATCAGCGCGCCCCCGTGCAGCAGCGGTCCGGCGGTGCAGCGTCCGGGCGCCCAGTCGAGCCGCAGCCGTACCTCCTCGGCGGTGGCGACCAGCGCGGTCGCGCCCAGGACGGCGGTGAAGGGCATCGCGGCGTGCATCTCGGCGGTGAGGGTCACGGGCCGAACCGTGCCGGATCGCAGGTGCCCCGCACCATTACCTCCGACGTCATCGAACCGCGTGGGCGCCGTGGCTAGCGTTGCGCACATGACCGCCGTACTGACCGAGACCGCGTTCGGGGGGCTGCTGCGGGAGTGGCGGCAGCGTCGCCGCCTCACCCAGCTCGACCTGGGGAACCGGGCCGAGGTCTCCGCCCGGCACCTGTCGTTCCTCGAGACGGGACGGTCCAGGCCGAGCCGGGACATGGTGCTCAACCTCGCCGAGGAGCTGGACCTGCCGCTCCGCTCCCGCAACGAGTTGCTGGTCGCGGCCGGGTTCGCCCCCGCCTACACCCGCCACCCGTTGGAGGCGGCGGAGATGGGTGAGGTGCACCGCTCGCTCAACCGCCTGCTGGTCGCGCACGACCCGTTCCCCGCGGTGCTGGTCGACGGCCAGTGGGACATGATCGACGGCAACGCGGCGGCGGCCGTGTTCGTCGAGCTGGTGGACCCGGCACTGCTGGAACCGCCGGTCAACGTGCTCCGCGCCAGCCTGCACCCCCGGGGCCTGGCCCGCTACGTCGCCGATCTCGACGAGTACGCCGCCCACCTCGTGTCGCGGGTGCGCAGGCAGGTCGACCGGTCCGCGGACCCGGCGCTGGGCGCGCTGCTCGACGAGCTCGCCGGCTACTGCCGCGAGCTGGGGATCGACCCCGCCGCGCACCCCCGCAACCGCGTGGTCCTGCCGCTGCGGCTGCGGCACCCGGACGGCGGGCTCACCTTCTTCTCGACGATCTCGGTGCTCGGCGCACCGCTGGACGTCACCCTCGACGAGGTGGCGGTGGAGTCGTTCTTCCCCGCGGACGAGGCGACGGCGGACTACCTGCACCACCGCTTCGCCCGCGGCCGACCCCACCGCCTCCCCGGTTAGAGGACCGCGTCGTACACCAGGTCGGGCTCCTCGTAGCGGGCCTCCGGCACCGCGTAGAGCGCGTCGAGCGCGGCGGCGCGGCCGGGGAACTCGGCGATCATGATCGCGACCTCCTCGGGCGACGGCGTGATGTCGGCGGCGGCGAGCAGGGCGGGGACCAGTACTGCGGGATCGGCGGGCATGGGATCTCCTCCTCGGTGCAGGGAACGGGACGGGGCGGTCAGGCCGCGAGCAGGTCCGCGACCAGCGCGGGAGCGCGCAGGTGCCAGTCCGTGCGCTGCTGGTAGGCGTGCCCCGCGGCGAACACGGCGGCCTCCTCGAACGGCCGGCCGACGATCTGCAGGCCGAGCGGGAGCCCGTCGGTGGTGAAGCCCATCGGTACCGACATCGCCGGGTTGCCCATCGCGTTCCAGTAGGGCGTGTGCAGGGCGTCGATGATGTCGTCGAAGGTCAGCTTCGCCAGCGGAGCGGCGCCGCACGCACTGGTGGGTGTCACGATCAGGTCGACGTCGGCGAACAGCTCGGCGACCTTGCGCTTGCCCACCCGGCGCACCCGCTGCATCTGCACGTAGTCCCCGGCCGGCACGAGGGCGCCGGTGGCCACGGCCATCCGGGTGCCCGCGCCGTAGTCGAACCAGCGGCTCTGCAGGTCCGGGCGGTGGTAGGCGTAGGCCTCGGCGGCCAGCCCCACCATCGTCACGGTCTTCAGCTCCGCGTAGAGGGGCAGTTCCACCGTGGAGACGACGGCCCCCGCGGCGCGCAGCTCGGCGACCGCCGCGTCGAGCACCGCGGTCAGCTCCGGGACGTTCTGCGACGAGTGGGTGAGGAGCGGGTCGACCCCGATCCGGACGCCCTCGAGGCTGCCGGTGAGCCCGCCGAGGTAGTCGTCGACGGGCCGGTCGACCGACGTCGCGTCGCGCGGGTCGTGCCCGGCGAGCACCGCCAGCATCGCGGCGCAGTCCTGCGCGCTGCGGGCCATCGGGCCGATGTGGTCGAAGCTGTAGCCCAGCGGCACGCATCCGTACTTCGGGACGCGGCCGAAGGTCTGCTTCATCCCGGTGATGCCGCAGTTGGTCGCCGGGAACCGGATGCTCCCGCCCGTGTCGGTGCCCAGCCCGCCGAGGAACATCCCGGCCGCGACGCCGCCGCCCGTCCCGGAGCTCGACCCGCCGGTCCAGTGCTCGGTGGACCACGGGTTGCGCGGGATCGGGAAGGGCTTGTCCGGGTCCGGGGTCCCGATCGCGTACTCCATGGTGGTGGTCTTGCCGGTGATCACCGCACCGGCGGCGCGGAGCCGGGCGACGACGGGTGCGTCACCCATGTCGCCCCAGGAGCGGTCGAGCACCAGGCTCTGCGCGGTGGTCTCCCCCTCGTCGGTGGCGATGATGTCCTTGATCCCCAGCGGGATCCCGTGCAGCGGGCCGAGGTCGATCCCGGCCGCGAGCTCCGCGTCGGCCTTCGCCGCGGCGGCCAGCGCGGTGTCGGTGTAGCGGGCGAGGAACACGCCGAGCTCGCCGTCGTGCGCGTCGGCGACGGCGATCACCGCCTCGGTCAGGGCGACGGAGGTGGTCTCCCCCGTCCGCAGCGCCGCGGCGGCGTCGGTGATGGTCATGTACATGGCGGTCTCCTTGCTCAGGCGTGCGCCGGCACGGGCGGGCGGCGCAGGTGATGGGTGGTGGCCCGCTGGTAGGCCGCACCGAGGGTGAACAGGCTCGCCTCGTCCCGGGGCCGCCCGACGAGCTGGATGCTCACGGGCATGCCGTCGACCAGGCCGGACGGCATCACCAGTGCGGGGCTCCCGGTGAGGTTGAACGGCACCTGGGTCCGGCAGCCCGCCTCCAGCCACGACACCTCGCGGCCGCCGACATCGACGAACATCTCGGGGGCGATGACCGGCGGCAGCGCGACCATGGCCGGCGTCAGCAGGGCGGTGCAGCCCTCCAGCGCGACCTCGACCTCGTGCTGGAACAGCGGCCGCAGCCGCAGCGCGCGCAGGTAGTCCGCCGCGCTGACGAAGGGTGCGGCGCCCAGCAGCGAGGCGCCCATCTCGTCGCGGTCCTCGATGAACGCGGCGTGCCCCTCGTGCAGCGAGAGCATCTCCGCGTAGATGATCCACCAGCCCGCGGCGGCGGCCAGGTCGAACGTGGGCAGCTCGACGTCGACGATCTCGACCCCGGTCGCGGCCAGCTCGGCCACCGCCGCCTCGTAGGCGGCGGCGACGGCCGGGTGCATCTCCTCCTCGAGGTGCCCGCGCACCCGGCCCACCCGCATCCCGGTGACGTCGCGGTCCAGCGCCGCGACGAAGGGCTCGGCCTCGGCGGGCAGCGTCGTGGGTCCCGCGGGTCGGGTCCCGCGATGACGTCGAGCATGAGCGCGGCGTCGGCGACGCTGCGGGTCATCGGCCCGGCGTGGTCCATCGTCCAGGACAGTCCCATCACCCCGTGCCGCGGCACCCGGCCGTAGGTGGCCTTGATGCCGGTGATCCCGCAGAACGCGCTGGGGATGCGGATCGAGCCCCCGGTGTCCGTGCCGATGGCCAGGGGGACCTGGCCCAGTGCGACCGCGGCCCCGGATCCCGACGACGATCCCCCGGTGGTCCGGGTGGGGTCCCACGGGTTGTGGGTGGCGCCGAAGGTGCGGTTCACCGCCCCGCCGCAGGCGAACTCGAACGTCCCGAGCTTGGCCAGCAGCACCCCGCCCGCGTCGGCGAGCCGGGCGGCGAGCGCGGCGTCCTCGGCGGGCACGTGATCCCGGTAGAGGGCCGAACCGCCGGTGGTGGTGATGCCCGCCGTCGCCACGATGTCCTTGAGCCCGTAGGGCACCCCCTCCAGCGGACGGGCGGTGCCCGCCGCCCAGCGGGCGTCGCTCTCGGCGGCCTGCGCGCGGGCGCGGTCGGCGAGCAGCGTGAGGACGGCGTTGGTGTCCGCCTCGGTCGCCTCGATCCGGGCGAGGCAGGCCTCCACCGCCTCGGACGGCGTGGCGGTGCCCGCGGCGAAGTGGGCGAGCAGCTCGGTCGCCGTGCAGTCCGCGAGGTCTGGGCCGGCGAGGTCTGGGCCGGCGAGGTCTGGGCCGGCGAGATCGGGGCCGGTGGCGTCGCTCATGACCGGCCCCCGTTCGCGATCCATGCCGTGGCCGTCGCCGGTTCGGTGACCGGGTCGGTGAACGGGAGCGGGATCGCCCGCAGCCGTTCGAGATCGGCGCGGTACGCGGTGTGGGTCGCGTAGGCCTGGGCGAGGCGTTCGGGGGTGAGTGTGAGGTCCTGGTTCGCCGCGAACACGGCGAACTCCTCGATCGGCGGCAGGGGCATGCGAACCTCCAGGATGACGGGACGAGCAGGTGCTACGTCCGGGACAGCGGATGCCTGCGGGGCGGGACGGACCCGCGGGGCGGGGTGAACCTGCGGGGCGGGGTGGTCCATCGGTGCGGTGTCCTCGGCGGGCCGGGTCTCGCCGACGGCGACGGTCACCGCGAGGCCGGCCGCCAGCAGCACGGCCACGGCCAGCAGGCCCGCCGGGATCCCGCCGAGCAGCAGGCCGAGGCCCGCCAGCACGCCGCCGCCCAGCATCCCGACGTCGCTGGCGATGCGGTACGTGGCGAGCGCGGCCTCCTGGTCCGTGGCGAGATCGACCGTCATGGCGGTCGGCAGCACCCACGTCGCGCCGACGGTCACCCCGACGGCGAGCGCGCCGAGGCCGAAGAGCAGGTGCGCGTGCGGGAGGGTGGGCGAGAGGGCCGCGAGCCCCGCCGTCACCAGCACGCCCCAGCCCAACGCGAGGCCGAGCGGCAGGGTCCGGTCCCGCCGGTCGGCCCACCGGGCGCCCCAGTGCATGACCGAGACGTCGGTGACCGCGAGGGCGAACAGCGCGATGCCGAGGGGGACCCAGCCCATCGCCAGCTCCGCACCGAGCAGCGGGATCAGGGTCAGCGCCAGGCCGGAGCGGACGGCCTGGCCGAGCGCGGCCAGCCCGAGCACGGACCAGCCGCGCACGCCCCGCACACCCGGGCTCCGCGGCAGGCCCAGCCGCGGCGGCCCCGTCCCCGTCCCCGTGGTATGCCGAACCAGGCCGCGGCGGCGCCGAGCAGGTTCAGCACCGCGCACACCGCGAACACCAGGCGCAGCCCGTCGGCACCGGGCAGCAGCGCCGCGATCAGCCCGCCCCCGAGCGGGCCCACCGCGATCCCGGCGAACCAGGCGGCGTTGAAGGTCCCGATGGCCCCGCCGCGCCGGTCGGACCGCACGAGCCGGACGGCCAGCTGGACGCCGCCGCCCATGAACAGGGCGGAGCCGAACCCCTGCAGCACCCGGGCGAGCCCGACCACCATCCAGGACGTGGCCACCGCCGAGAGCACCGACCCGACGCCGAACACGAGCATCGACGCCGTGAGGGCGCCCCGTGGGCCCAGCCGCGGCACGAACCGGGTGCCGAAGAAGTCCACGAGCAGCAACGACAGGCCCATCGACGACACGACGTACGCCGCCCACTCCGGCGCCCCGCCGAGCGCCACCACGAGCAGTGCCGTGAACGGTGCGGTGAGCCCGAACCCGAGACCGGCGAACACCACGACGCCGTGGAACCGCGGCCGGCGCGGCAGGGGCACCTCCGGTGCGGGGGCGCCCTGCCGGACCGGCGCCGGTGGGGTCACCTCCACCGTGGCGCCCCTGCCTGCGGGCTCACGCGTGGCTCGCCGACACGGCGTCCGGGGACACGCCGTTCGGGGACATGCGGTCCGGGGACATGCGGTCCGGGAACACCGCCCTGCCGGGCATCGCCCCGACGGCCGCCTCGATCACCGCACCGGCCCGGAAGGTCCGCTCGTCGCACCAGTGCGGGGCGACGATCTGGATCGAGGTCGGCAGGCCGTCGGAATCGACCCCGCTCGGCACCGCCAGTGCCGGGTGGCCCGACAGGTTGAGCACGCAGGCGTTGGCGACCATCGTGGTGCCGCGGCCGAGCAGCTCCGCGTCGTCGGCGGGCCGGTCCAGCAGCACCGGCGCGACGTGCGGGGTGGTCGGGGTGACGAGCAGGTCGCACGAGGCGAAGGTCTGGTCGATCTGCGCGGTGAGCGCACGGCGCAGGTTGGCCGCCTTCGCGAAGTAGGTCGAGAAGTACTTCTCGTTGAGGTAGCGGCCGCCGAGCAGCCACACCTTGAAGAACGGCGGGAACGCGTCGGCCTCCATCCGGCGGACCAGGCCGAAGGCATGGGTGCGCTCGACGTCGACCTCGCCGAGGTGGGAGTAGCCGGCGCCGTCGGTCTGGACGCCCGCCCACGCGAGGTGCAGCAGCAGGGCCGTCTCGATGGACCAGGCCTCGGCCCACAGCGGGATCGAGACGGGCACGACGGTGGCGCCCGCGGCGGTCAGCGCCGCGCAGCTCTCCTCGAACGCCCGCAGCACGTCGGGCTCGCACAGGTCCGTGCCGACCCCCTCGGCGACGACACCGACCGTCATGTCCGCGACCCCCGCCCCGAGCACGTCGGCCGCGCGCGTCGGTTCCGGCCGGGCCCGCACCCACTGCGGGTCGCGGTCGCTGTGCCCGCTCATCACGTCGAGCATCCGGGCGGTCAGCTCCACGGTGCCCGCGATGGGGCAGACCGCGTCGATGGTGTGGTCCATGTAGGTCAGGCCGTGCGAGGGGACCAGGCCCTGCGTCGCCTTGATGCTGACGACCCCGTTGAACGACGCCGGGATGCGCGCCGAGCCGCCCTCGTCCACGCCGATCGCGAGGTCGACCGCGCCCGAGCGCACCGCCGAGCCCGATCCGCCCGACGACCCGCCCGCCGACCGCGCGGGGTCCACCGCGTTGCGGGCGGGGCCGAGCCAGCTGGACTCCCCGGTCCCGGAGGTCGAGAAGTCGTCGAGGTTCGTCTTGCCGGTGATCGTCGCGCCGGCGTCGAGCAGCCGGGTGACGACGACGGCGTCGCTCGTGGGGGTGTAGCTCAACGTCCGCGACGCGTTGGTCACCGGGATGCCCGCGACGGCCAGGTTGTCCTTGACGCCGACCGTCAGCCCGGCCAGCGGGCCGTCGGCCGCGCCCCGCACGGAACACCGGCGGACGAACGCGTGGAAGGGGTCCTCCTCCGCGCTCGGCACGGCGCCGGGGTCCCGGTCGGTGTGCACCAGCGGCACCGTCGGGACCGCGAGCTCGTCGAGCCGGTCGACGCCGACCAGGATCCGGTCGAGCACGGCCGCGTACTGCTCGGCCTCGGTCGGGGTGAGCGTCATGTGCTCGGCGGCGCCGAGCTCGACGACCTGGTCGGGTGTGGGCCGGCGGACGAAACCGCGGATGCGTCCTCGGGGCATGGCCATGGGATGGGTCCTCCTCGCGTGGTGCGCACGGGATGTGCGGGGGCCGGTGGGGTGGGGACGGGCGCCGTCGGCGAGACG
>JAOZVV010000086.1 GCA_025869365.1 Pseudonocardia sp. | reverse complement strand
CCACCGGCGTAGATCTTGTCGCCCTTGCGCCACGAGTACTGCATGTGGTGCGGCTCGTTCTCGACGAGCGGGCCGACCGTCGCGGTGTTCACGACCTTGCCGTAGCTCGGCGATCCCCTGGTCACGTCCACGACCGCCATGAAGTCCGGTCCGGGCAGGGCGTCGCGGACCTTGTCGGTGGCGCTCTTCAGCGAGCCCGGCAGGCCCTGCACGTCCTTGACGACGGTGTCGGCGATGTTCTCGTCACCGGCCCACACCACGAGGTACTCGGGACGGGGGCCACCCTCGTCCGCCTCGGCGGTGGCGTCCTGGGACAGGTTGTTCTCGACCCAGTAGTCCTTGTCGTCCGCGCCCTTGACCACCGAGCGCGTCTTCTGGACGTCGGCGTAGGCGTCGCCGCCGGTCGGCAGCAGCGTCACACCGGCGACGACGGCCACGGCCAGCAGGCCGAGGACGGTCCTGCGGGCACCGTGTCCCCTGTTCGAGGTTCTCATCCCGGCCCTCAGCTCGGCAGGATCTTGGTCGCGCCGAACGCCGACTGCGCGAGCCCGGCGACCGGGACACCCGCGGGTGCGGTGTCGCGCAGCTGGTTCAGCAGGTCGCCCCCGGCGAAGACCGAGCTGGACGGCTCGACGTACGGAGCGGTCGGGGCGGGAGCCGGCTCCCCGTCGTGGTGCGAGGTCAGCAGCGGGGCGAGGTCGGGCACGAGGTCGGGTGTGGCGGCCTGCGCCTGCGTGGAGAGGCCGACGAGGGCCGATCCGGCGAGGGCCATCCCACCGGCGAGCAGCCGGGCGGTCGATGCCGGCCGTGGTGGTCGGTGGCGGTGTCGGGGCACGGGGGTCTCCTGTCGTGCTGAGCGGGGAGCGGGACGCGGCCCGGTCGCACCGGCGTACGGACGCTCGGGGACCCCTCCACGATGGAGGGTTGCGGGAGCGTCGTCCGGGTGTGCGGGAAGCTCCGGCGGACAGCCGGGCCGCGCGGGAGTGCCGCCCTTGCCCCGACATCCCGGCGCGGTCGGACGGGGAGCCCTGGTGTCGGGCGTCGAGAGCAGGGCCGGCAGCGCCGGAGGCGATGAGGGAACCGGGCGGACCGGGCTCAGCTCACCGCGGACCTACACAGCGCACTCGCCTGGCGCCGCAGGTCGACATGACGTCGAGCGGCGAGCAGTCGGGTGAAACGCATGGCGAGATCGTGACATCCGGGATGTCCGACACCATTCACCGACCACCGGGGCGGGGCGTCCCACGACCGATCCCCCAGTTCCGTGACGCCGTTATGTCATCTGGGTCACTCCCCGAAAAGGTCAAACCAGACACCTGACATCGAGGCGATGCCGAAGCGATCCCGGCCGAATGACCACCCGTTCGTGGTGACGATTTCGGGAACTGTCACGGAGCATATCGTCGACCAGCGAGAAACGCACTCACACGAGCGGCCGCGGTCGACGTCACGCAACCGGACACTCACCAGAAGTGGCCATCTATGCCCTGTTCGACGGCAATGGACGCGAAATCGTCCGACAATGCCGGGACCGACGGACGAGAACGGACTTTTCCCTTCCTGTCCCGTTCTCGACCCGATATGTCCGGTCATTCTCGTCGCCACCGGAAAACGTCGATCGCCGATCACGGAAGGTACTGTCCCGCTCACGTGGTGCAACGCCGCGCACTCGGCCGACGGCCCGCAGGCACCGCCCGCGCCCCCTCGCGATCCCGTCCGTCCCCTTCCGCCGGAGCCCGATGACCGCCACCACGCCGACCGCCGGGTCCGGCCGGCACCGCCGTCCGCCCGCGGGGACCGGCCCCCGGGCCATGATCGTCGTTGCCCAGCTCCTCGGCGTGTCCGTCTGGTTCTCGGCGTCCGCGGTCGTCCCCGACCTGCGCACGGCCTGGGGCATCGGCGGCGCCGCGGCCGTCTGGCTGACCTCGTCGGTGCAGCTCGGGTTCGTGGCGGGGCCCGTGACGTCGGCCGTCCTGACACTCCCCGACCGGCTCCGCCCGCACCGGATGCTCGCGCTCGGTGCGGCCGGAGCCGCCACCTGCACGGTGCTGCTGGCGCTGGTGGTCGACGGCGCGACGCCCGCCATCGCGCTCCGCGCCCTGACCGGCGTGTTCCTGGCCGGGGTCTACCCGGTCGGGATGAAGCTGACGACGTCCTGGTCCGGCGTCGCACGCCGCGGCCGGGACCTGGGCACCCTCGTCGCGGCCCTCACCCTCGGGTCGGCGCTGCCGCACGTCCTCGGTGGCGGGCTACCCTGGCGTGGGGTCCTGGCGGGTGCCGCCGTCGCCGGGTTCGCCTGCTGCGCGCTCGCCCTCGTCGGGATCCGGCCCGGGCCGCTGCACGCACCCGCTGCGCCGCCGGCGCCGCGCTACGTCGCGACGATGCTGCGCGAGCGCGCCCCGCGCCTCGTCGTGCTCGGCTACCTCGGGCACATGTGGGAGCTCTACGCGTTCTGGACGTGGCTCGCGACCTACCTGCGGGCGAGCGCGGCGGGCACCGGGTCCGCGCTGCCGGTGGGCGCGGTCGTGTTCCTCACCGCGGGTATCGCCGGGGCGGCGGGCTGCGTGCTGGGCGGGCGGTCCGCGGACCGGTGGGGCCGGCCGGTGACCGCGGTGACGGCGCTGATCGTGAGCGGGACCTGCTGCCTCCTGTCCCCCGTCATGGTCGACGCGGGGCCCGGCGGGATGCTCCTGTTCTGCGCCGTCTGGGGTGCCGCCGCGGTGGCCGACTCGTGCGTCTTCACCACGGCGATGAGCGAGGCCGCCGATCCCCGCTACGTCGGCACGGCCCTGACGGCGCAGACGGCCCTCGGATTCCTCGTGACCGTGGCGAGCATCCAGCTCGTGCCGCTGGTCGCCGGGATCGTGGGGTGGCGTTTCGCCCTGCTGTTCCTGCTGCCGGGACCGCTCCTCGGCGTCCCGGCGATGCTGGCCCTCGGGGCGGCCGGACGTCCCCCGCGAACGGGGACGATCCCGGTGGTCACCGACGCGAGGCAGACGCCCCTGCCCCGTGCGGCACGACCTCGTCGGACGCGGCCGCCGCTGGTTGTGCGCTGACCGCGCGACGCTGCGGCCACAGGGCGTCACCGAGCAGGACGACGGCAGCGGGACGCCGAGGGGGCGGTCAGGCGGGCCAGGCCCGTCGCCAGGTCTCCGGCGCCAGCGCGTGCGGGTCCTCGCCCTCGGCGGCCGCGGTGCGCTCGGCCTCCCGCACGGAGTCCGCGAACCGGCGCGCGGCGGCGCGCAGCTCGGCCTCGGGGTCCAGCCCCGCGAGCTTCGCCCGGGCGGCCAGCCTGAACAGGTCCGCCCCGACGCCGCCGCCGGCGGGCAGCAGGTCCTCGGGGAGCCCCGCGCGGGCAGTGCGGCTGGTGAGCTTCGCGGCCAGGGCGATCGCGGGCTGGCCGAGCGGGACGCCGTCGACGCTGGAGGTGCGCTGCTTCTCCACGCGCTTGAGCTCCTCCCACCGGCCCTCCTGCGCCGAGGCCGTGTCGATCCGTTCGGTGCCGGCGAAGACGTGCGGGTGCCTGCCGACGAGCTTGGTGACCAGACCGGCCGCCACCTCGTCGATCCCGAAGGGCGCCTCCGTGGACTCCAGCGCGACGCGGGCGTGGAACAGCACCTGGAGCAGGACGTCCCCGAGCTCCTCGCGCATGTCCGCGCGATCGCCGTCCTCGATCGCCTGGTAGAGCTCGTAGCACTCCTCGACGAGGTACTGCAGCAGGCTCTCGTGGGTCTGCTCGGCGTCCCAGGGGCAGCCGCCGGGCGAGCGGAGCCGGTCCATCACGGCCACCGCGTCCAGCAGGGCCGCGCCGTCCGGCTCGGGGGTGAGCACAGCATCCGGTGCCGCGTCGAGGGTGAGCAGCACGGACCCGGCGGGCGCGGTCTCCCCCGCGGCGAGCCGACCGGCGCCGCACAGCGCGGCCAGCTCGTCCGGCACGCTCGCGTCCGCGAGCACCGCCGACGCCGCCCGCAACGCGGGGAGCGCCGCGGCCGGCAGCACGGCGCCGAGCCTGCGGGACAGGACGACGACGGTGGCCGCCATGCTCAGCCCCGGCCTGCCTGCGTCGGCAGGACCACCCCGCCGAGCTCCGTCGGCGCGACGACGCGCATCTGCACCGGGTCCCACACGCCGTAGCGCGGGCTGACCGTCACGTCCAGCTGGTCCGCGAGCGGCTGGACGAGACGCTGGCCGATCGCGGCGAGCGAGTCGCTGTCCGTCGCGGAGACCACCGAGGGCTCGCTCGGCGCGGCGTCGGTGGAGCGCTGGTTCACGCGCATGACGGCCCACACGGCCTGCCCCGGCGACGGCTGGAACGCGACGACCTGGCCCGCCGAGGTGCCGAAGGCGGCGGTCGCGCCGAGGGTGGGGTCCTGGCCGACGCGCAGCGTCTGGTCCCGGGCGGCGGTGTTCTTGTCGTCGAACACGGCCTCCGCGGCCGGACCGCCCGCGGCGACCGTGCGCGCCTTCGCCTCCGCCTCGGCCTGGGTGGTCGACAGCGCGACGTCGACGGTCACGGACAGCCGGTCCGCGTACCGGCGGCCGAGCTCGGTGGCGGCGAGGCGGTCCCACACGGCGTCCCGCAGGTTCTCCGCGTCGAACAGGGTGCGGCCGAGCACCGCCTCGGTGCCGCCGAGCGCCGCCGTCTCGTCCGCGACCTGCGCGTCCGTGATCGTGATGCCCTCCGTGCGGGCGGCCTGCTCCAGCAGCTGGTGCATGACCGCGGCCGAGACGACGTCCCGCGAGATCTGCTCGGTGGTCCCGCCCTGCTCCGTGATCTTGGCGACCATGTCCGTCCGCCCGAGGGCCGTCCGGAGCTGCTCCTGCATCTGCGTGACCGAGATCGAATCCTGCCCGAGGATCACCGCGGAGTCGACCTGGCTCGGGCCACTGCCACAGCCACTGACCACGGCACCGACGACCGTCATGGACGCCACGAGACGCCCCACCCTGATGCGCACGCCGCCAGCCTCTCACGCCGACGTGGCGTGGGCCGCACCGCCGCCACCGGCAGGCCCGTCGCCGGCCCGCGCGCCGGGACGTCGGGCGTTCACCCGACAGCGAGGCGACGTCACGGCTCCTACGGTCACAGGGTCCGGTACCCGCGGTCCACCGCCCCGCGGGTACCGGGCGTCACCGGGACGCGACCCGCTCCACAGGGACTACTGCTGTCAGGCGTTCGCACGACACGATCGCCCGATTCGGGCACGTAGGGTCACTGTGGGATCGTCGCCGGACGGCAACGCAGGGGGCACACTGCGTCGGCCGGCGACTCCCGGCCCCGTCGATGGGCGGGCCGGCCGGCCCGGGCGTTCGTGGACGGGGGAATGCCCGGGCCAGGCGCGCCGCGGGCGGACGCCGTCGACGCCCGGGTGGCTCGACGCCCGGCCGGCGGACGGAGTTCTGCGTCCTGATCCCGCGCTCGGGTCCGACCCGTGGTGAGCGGGCCGGATCACAGGCCTTCGAGATCGATCAGGCCGTCCTGCAACGCCCGCGCCACCAGCGCCGCCTTCGTCGTCGCGGGCCGTCCCACGTCCGCGTACTTGATCCGCACCCGGTTGATGTAGGTGTCGACGGTCTTGGCCGACAGGTGGAACCGCTGCGCGACGAGCTGCTTGGAGTCGCTCTCGAACCACGCCAGCAGGACCTCGCGCTCCCGCTCCGAGAGCACCGGCCGGTCCGGGTGCCGGTCCGCCGCCATCGCCCCGCCGAGCACCGGCGGCGTGTACGGCCGGTCGTCGACGACCGCCTGGATCGCCGGGATCAGGTGCTCCGGGCCCTCCGCCTTGGTCAGGTAGGTGGCCGCACCGAGCTCGAGGCAGCGCAGCGCGGTCTCGCTGTCCGCGTGCTGGGAGTACACGATCACCCGGCGCCCCGCCTCGGTCAGCGTGGTGAGCGCGCGGAAGGCCGGGCTCCCGTCGAGCTGCAGGTCGAACACGACGACGTCCGCCTCGGCCCCCGCCCCCGCGACGGCCACCCCGGCGCTCGCGCCCGCGGCGAGCACGGCGATCGGCGGGTCCGCGGCCGCGCACCAGGCGCGCACCCCGTCCACGATCGCCGGATGGTCGTCCACGATGACCACCGAGGGGACCATGGCGGCGCCGATCATCTCCGGGGTGCCCATCTCGCCTCCACCCAGGTCCGGCCGTCACCGACGACGGTGGTGATCCTGCTCCCGTCCGCCAGGTGTCGCTCCCCCGGTGTGACGCGGTCCGCCGCGGCGTCCGACACCACGCTCAGCACCACCGCCCGGTCCACCCCGCTCAACGTCACCCGCGCCGTCCGTTCCGCCCCCAGCAGCCCCGCGCCGGCCTCGTCGAGGAGCGCGCCGCACACGTCCGGGGGCGGGATCGCGCGCGGGCCCCGCTCCGAGTAGGTCACCTCGACGCCCCGCTGCTCCGCGATGTCGATCAGCGTGGCCAGCTCGGCCGCGAGCGGATCCGCCACGTCGCCCCCCTCGGCGAACATGCGGCGCAGCCGGGCGGCGCCGAGGGCGGCCTCGCGCTGGACGTCCGCGTCCGCGGGCGGGCGGCTGCCGTCCCCGATGCCGCGGAGCAGGGGGAGCGCGACGGCCCTGAGCTCGGCGTAGCGGGCTTCGCGGTCCGCGTGCACGGCGGCCGCGACGGGCGCGGCGGTGACGGTCCGCGCGCGCTCCTGCGCCGCCGCGGTGGCCTGGGCGGCGACGGACCGCAGCGCCGCGCCCGCCAGCCCGACGGCGAGCTGGAACGACGTCACCGCCACCGCCGTCGTCCCGAAGGCGACGAGGGTGAGCCCGTCCGTCCGCCCGGCCGCGACGAGCAGCGTCAGCACGATGAGCAGGTGGACCCCGAGCACGGCCACCAGCTCGCGCAGAGGCGCACCGGTGAACAGGAGCACGGCGAGCCAGCCGGCCGACCCGAGCGTCACGTGGGCGGGACCGGTGAGCTCCGTGGGCTGCAGCGCCAGGCCCACCGCGACCGTCACCGCGAGCACGACCACCACGGCCGGCCACCGGGCCCGGCCCCAGAGCCGGTGCCGGGCGACGAGCACGGCGTCGGTGACGGCGATCGCGACGAAGGTCCCGATCGCCGCGAGCCCGACCCAGGGCGCCCGGTAGCCGCCGAGGCCCGCCACGAGGTTGGGCGTGTTGAGCCCGGCGAGGATCACGAGCACGATGACGGTCTGCGCGATCCGCATCCCGCGCAGCAGCTGGGCGGAGAGATCGTCTGCGTCAGACATGCGGCCACTCCAGGCGGACGGCGGTGCCGCACCCCGGCGCGGACTCCACGACCGCGCGGCCGCCCGCGTTCGCCATCCGCTCGTGCACCGAGCGGACCAGCCCGAACCGGTCGTCCGGGACGGCGGCGGGATCGAAGCCGCGCCCGGCGTCCCGGACGGTCACCCGGACGGTTCCCTCGACGACGCGGAGATCGACCACCGCGGACGTCACCAGCGCGTGCCGCTGCACGTTCTGCAGACTCTCGGCCACCGCGCCCCGGATCGCCCCGGCGGCGGCGCCGGGAAGGTCCACGTCGCCGTCGAGGCGCAGGTCCACCGCGATCCGGGCGGCCGCCACGGCGTCGCGCACCACGTCACCGGCGCTCGCGCCCGCACCGGGCTCGCCCCGCAACGCCTCGACGTCCCGGCGGACCTGCGCGGGCAGCCACTCCTCGTCTCCGCGGACACCGCCCACCCCGACCATGAGCAACGTGCTGGCGGCGGTGTCGTGCACCGTCGCCCAGTGCGCGCGCTGCCCGGCCCGGCGGGCCCGCCCGAGCTCGGCCTCCCGTTCGGCCGCGAACCGCTCGGCCATGTGCTCGTCGGCGATCCGGCCACCGCGGCGCACCGTCCCCCACAACAGCCGCGAGAGCGCCGCCTCCACCGCCGTCCAGATCCCGCCCGCGAGCAGCGCCTGCCCCAGGGAGATCCCGGGCGACGCCGAGGCGCCGACGACGAACGCGACGCACACCGCCGCCGTCGCGAGCGTGGCGGGCAGCAGCCGCACGTGCCACTGCAGGGCGACGACCGCGAGCGACGCGATGGGCGAGACCCAGCCGAGCGAGCGCAGCAGCAGCGACGGGTCCACGAGCACGGGCTGCGCGAGGCAGAGCGCGCACATGAGCGCGACGTCGGTGACCCACACCCACGTCCGCGGCGCCGCCAGCATGAGGCGCAGGTAGACCAGGCTCCATCCGGCGAGGACGACGGCCACCAGCGAGCACACGAGCACCCCGGCGGGCGGCGCGGCGAGCGGCGCCGCGATCGCCATCAGGACGCCGACGACCGCCCGCGCGCCCGCCGCGTAGCGCAGCCCGAACCGGGCGAGGTACTCCGCTGTCGACATCTCGCAGTGGGCGTCGCCGCCCGGTGTCGCGGCGTTACGCCGGGCTCACCGCCCCACGCTGTCCGGCGATCACCCGACACCGGGCCGCGGACCTCAGGCGGTGACGGGGACCGGCGCGGCGAGCTCCTTCACCAGCGTCGTGAGCCAGTCGAGCAGCTCGCCGTCCCGCAGCGCCGCGCCGCCGATCTTGTTGCCCGCGGTGGGCTTCGGGATCGTGACCAGCCGCGACGCCGGCTTGTAGACGCTCTTCGGGTGCAGCCGCTTGAGCCTCATCTGCCGCGAGTCCGGCAGGTCCACCGGCCCGATGCGGATGACCGTGCCCGTGACCGTCACCTCGCCGATGCCCAGCGTGCGGCAGGTCTGACGGAACCGCGCGACGGAGAGCAGGTTGCGCACGGGCGTCGGCGGCTCGCCGTAGCGGTCCGTGACCTCCTCGACGATCGCCTCCAGCGCCCGCTCGTCCCCGGCCTCGGCGATCTTGCGGTAGAGCTCGAGGCGCAGCCGCTCGCCGTCGATGTAGTCGTGCGGGACGTGCGCGTCCACCGGCAGGTCCACCCGGACCTCGGTGAGGTGCTCCTCCTCGATGCCGCCCTCGGAGCCCGCCTGCTTGCGGAACGCCGCGACCGCCTCCCCGACGAGCCGGATGTACAGGTCGAACCCGACGCCCGCGATGTGCCCGCTCTGCTCCGCGCCCAGGATGTTGCCCGCGCCGCGGATCTCCAGGTCCTTCATCGCGACGGCCGCGCCGGACCCCAGCTCGGAGTGCTGCGCGATCGTGGCGAGCCGGTCGTGCGCGGTCTCGGTGAGCGGGTGCTCCGGGGGGAACAGGAAGTAGGCGTAGCCACGCTCGCGGCCCCGCCCGACCCGGCCGCGGAGCTGGTGGAGCTGGGAGAGCCCGAGGGTGTCGCTGCGCTCGACGATCAGCGTGTTCGCGTTGCTGATGTCCAGCCCGTTCTCGACGATCGTGGTGCAGATCAGCACGTCGAACTCGTTGTGCCAGAAACCGTTGACCGTCCGCTCCAGGAGGTCCTCGTTCATCTGGCCGTGCGCCACCGCGATCCGGGCCTCCGGGACCAGGTCCTGGATCTTCTTGGCCGCCCGGTCGATCGAGCTGACCCGGTTGTGCACGTAGAACACCTGGCCGTCGCGCAGCAGCTCGCGGCGGACGGCGGCGGCGACCTGCTTGTCGTCGTAGGCGCCGACGTAGGTGAGCGTGGGGTGCCGGTCCTCCGGCGGGGTGGTGATCGTGGACATCTCCCGGATGCCCGCGAGGCTCATCTCCAGGGTCCGCGGGATCGGTGTGGCGGAGAGCGTGAGCACGTCGACGTGCGCCCGGAGCGCGGTGATGTGCTCCTTGTGCTCGACGCCGAAGCGCTGCTCCTCGTCCACGATCACGAGCCCGAGGTCCTTCCAGCGGACACCGGTCTGCAGCAGCCGGTGGGTCCCGACGACGACGTCGACGGTCCCGTCCGCGAGGCCCTTGATCGTCTCCTTGGCCTCGGCGTTGTCCGTGAAGCGCGAGAGGCCCTTGACCGTGACCGGGAAGGCCCGCATCCGCTCGGCGAACGTGGAGAGGTGCTGGGTGGCCAGCAGCGTGGTGGGCACGAGGACCGCGACCTGCTTGCCGTCCTGCACCGCCTTGAACGCGGCCCGGACGGCGATCTCGGTCTTGCCGAAGCCGACGTCCCCGGAGATCACCCGGTCCATCGGGACCGGGCGCTCCATGTCGTGCTTGACCTCGTCGATCGCGGCCAGCTGGTCCGGTGTCTCGGTGAACGGGAAGGCGTCCTCGAGCTCGCGCTGCCAGGGCGTGTCCGCCGCGAACGCGTGTCCGGGCGAGGACTGGCGCGCCGCGTAGAGCTGCACGAGTCCCGCCGCGATGTCCCGCACGGCCTTGCGTGCGCGGCCCTTGGTCTTGGACCAGTCCGCCCCGCCGAGCTTGTTCAGCGTGGGCTGCTCCCCGCCGACGTAGCGGCTGATCTCGTCCAGCGCGTCCGTGGGCACGAACAGCCTGTCCGCGGGCTGGCCACGCTTGCTCGACGCGTACTCCAGGACCAGGTACTCCCGGGTGGCGCCCTGGACGCTCCGCTCCCGCATCTCGACGAACTTGCCGATGCCGTGCTGGTTGTGGACGACGTAGT